>JAFSEN010000099.1 GCA_017435745.1 Oscillospiraceae bacterium | reverse complement strand
CTTGTAAGAAAAGTTTTTGACGTTGAAAACTCGGACATCACTGTTCCGGAAGAAAAACTCGGCGGAAAATCCATTGGCGAAACACTTCTTACTCCCACCAGAATTTACGTAAAATCCGTTCTTGCCCTTCTTGAAAAAGTTAAGGTAAAGGGAATTTCCCATATCACCGGCGGCGGTTTTTATGAAAACATTCCGCGTTCCATTCCCGACGGTCTCGGAGCAAAAATCAACCGCAAAGACATCCGCGTTCTTCCGATTTTTGGACTTCTTATGGAGCGGGGCGGAATTTCTGAGCACGATATGTTCAACACCTTCAATATGGGTGTCGGAATGAGCATTGTTGTTTCTGAAGAAGATGCTCAGACCGCTCTCGACGTGCTCAAAGAAAACGGCGAGGACGCTTATATCATCGGCACCATTGAAGAATCTGAGGAGAAAATCACCATATGCTGAAACTTATTATCGACGGCATCAAAGCCGGAATTATGATCGCAATAGGCGGAAGCGTTTTTCTTGCCTGTGAAAACAGATATATCGGCGCAATTCTTTTTTCTGTTGCGCTTTTGAGCATCTGCCTTAAAGGATATTCGCTTTTTACAGGAAAAGTCGGATATCTTCCTGAAAACCACAGCAGGGAAGCGGTTAAAATCCTTCTTTGCGGACTTTTGGGCAACATTGTTTCGACTGTTCTTCTTGGCTTTGCCGTCAGCTTTGCAAATCCCGCCCTTGGTGAAGCGGCAAAAATTATTTGCGAAGCAAAACTTTCCCAGGAAGCGCTTCAGACTTTTGTCCGCGCGTTTTTCTGCGGCGTGCTCATGTATATGGCCGTGAGCACCTATCGCGAAAAAAATACCCTTGCGGGAATTTTTTTCTGCGTACCTGTTTTTATCCTCAGCGGATTTGAACACTCTATTGCGAATATGTTCTATTTCGGAGCATCCGGTATCATCAATCTTGATTCCGTAATCTATCTTGCCGTTGTTGTTATCGGAAACTCCGTCGGCGGAATGGCAATGCCCATTCTCAATATTCTTGGAAAAGGGGAACCGAAAAATGCGTGAAAACCCGGTAAAAATCGCCGTGCTCGTTTCCGGCGGCGGCACCAATCTCCAGGCGCTGATCGATGCTCAGAACAGCGGTATCATCAAAAGCGGAAAAATCGAGCTTGTTATTGCGAACAACGCGAACGCTTTTGCTCTTGAAAGAGCGGCAAAAGCCGGAATTAAAACAGCTGTTGTTCTTAAAAAGGAACTCGGCTCCGCCGAGGCTTTTGAACAGAAGATCAAAGACCTTCTTGCCGAAAACGGAATTGAAATTATCGTTCTTGCGGGATTCATGGCAATTCTCAGCGAAAATTTCACAAAAGATTATCCCAAGCGCATAATCAACGTTCATCCGGCGCTTATTCCTTCCTTCTGCGGAAAAGGTTTTTATGGGCTTCATGTTCATGAAGCCGCCCTTGCATACGGTGTAAAAGTTACCGGAGCAACGGTCCATTTTGTCAATGAAATTCCCGACGGCGGCGAAATCATCATGCAAAAAGCCGTTGCAATCCGCGAAAACGATACCCCGGAAACCCTTCAGAAGCGCGTAATGCGCCTTGCCGAATGGAAGATTCTTCCCCTTTCGGTAGAAAAAGTTTGTGCCAAAATAATTACGGAATAAACAAGAAAAGAGAGGAAAAAGATTATGGACATTTATAAAATCAATGACATTGCCGAGCTTATCAAAGACAACGCTTATGTCGGCCGCGGAATTGTAATCGGCAAAACCGCCGACGCAAAAAAAGCCGCTGTTGCATATTTCATCATGGGCAGAAGCGCAAACAGCCGCAACCGCGTTTTTGTTGAACGCGACGGCGCACTTTTTACCGAACCTTTTGATGCTTCCAAAGTTCAGGACCCGAG
>JAFSEN010000098.1 GCA_017435745.1 Oscillospiraceae bacterium | reverse complement strand
CTATGTGGCCAAGAATATGGAAGCAATCAGAATGAAAATTTGACAAATTCCAATTTGTCGAACTGATAAGGGCGCACTTCTATACACCTATCGGTGTGTTATACGATTTGCGGTTTTGCACCGCATCAAAGCCTCCCTTTATACAAGGAAGCCTTTCCGAAACCGGTGCATTTTGAAAAAAATCCGACCTATGATCGTGACCATAGGTCGGATTTAACTGTTTTACGAACCCCGCCCGAACGGCGGGTGTTTTTGTGTGTTATTCAGTTTACTGAGCAAGATATTCTTCAAGACAAAGTCCGGATTCTTTTATAAGCAAAGCCTGCTCTTTTCCGACATAGCGGAAATGCCAGGGTTCATAGGCAAAACCGGTTATGTCAACTTTGTCCGCCGGATAGCGGAGAATAAATCCGTATTCATGTGCGTGTTCAAGAAGCCAGGCTTCTTCCGGAGAACCCTCAAACTCGCCCCGGGCGCAGCCGATGTCGATTGCAAGACCGCTGTTGTGTTCGCTTGTTCCGGGGGCGGCGCCGGTTTTTCCGGCTTCGTAAAACTCTTTCTGTTTTTCATAGGAACGGAAAGCGGTATGGATAACAAAATCAAGTCCTTCGCTTTCGCCTGCGGCGATCATAGCAAGAAGATCTTCCGCAATTCTTGCGTCAACAAGATGTCCTTTTGCGTCAACAGAAACGGTTTCAATATTATAATCTTCCGGAAGGGGGTTCTGCGCGTTTACAAGCACCATAAACCATTCCTCACGGGGAATAGGGTTTTCTTCAATGATAGGGTCTTCCACAACAGGAACTTCCGGAAGAGATTCCGGCTTTTCCGGGGTTTCCGGTTCGGAAACGTTTTCCTGGGGAACTTCCGGTTCGGAAGGTTCTTCGTCGGTGTCGGATTTTTCTGCGGTTTTTCCAAATTGGTCAAATTCAAAATAATCGCCGAAATTAACAAAAGCAAAAATCCCTCCGCCGATGGCGATTACAAGCAAAACGGAAAGGATTATTAAAGCAATCTTTTTTCCTTTTCGTTTTTGGGTTTTTATTTTAATGGCGCGGGGTTCGCGCACTTCCGGGTCAATTCTTGTGCCGTTGGTCATTATTGTTTTCTCCTTTTCGGTTCAAAGGGTTTATATAATGCAAATTTTCACAAATACAAATATAATAAAAAATATCATTTTTGTCAACCGACAGAGAAATACAAGGTAATTTTATACAAAATCCCCGTTTAAAATATGCTTGTTTTTGACTATGAAAAGGTGTATCATACCTATATTATATAATGTAATTTTCGAGGTGCGGTCCAATGACAGAAATCGAAAAACGCGACGCCGGAATGATGTTCCAGGCATCAAGCTTCCTTAAGGAAATGTTTGCGGCGAGGGATAAATGTACCGAATATAACAATATTCCCTATTCCGAATTTAACAAAAGGGTTGAATTTATAAAAAATCTTTTTGCAAAAACCGGAAAAAACTGTTTTGTTGAAAACGGTTTCAAATGCAACCAAGGTTCCAACATTTCCGTGGGGGATAATTTTTACTGTAATTTCAACTGCACTATTTATGATTCCTGCGCCGTAACGATTGGCGACAACGTTATGATCGGACCATGTGTTACCCTTTGCACTGCGACCCATCCGACAAAAGCTTCCGAAAGGATAAACGATGAGGGAAACGAACTTGCTTTCCCCATAACAATCGGCGATAACGTATGGATAGGCGGCGGAGCATTTATAAATCCCGGAGTTACCATCGGAAAAGGCGCTGTAGTTGCTTCCGGTGCGGTTGTTACAAAAGACGTTCCGGAAAATGCCCTTGTTGCGGGCGTT
The DNA here is from genome assembly GCA_017435745.1 of Oscillospiraceae bacterium. GTDB lineage: Bacteria > Bacillota > Clostridia > Oscillospirales > Ruminococcaceae > UMGS1668. The sequence continues at coordinate 2,513 of JAFSEN010000098.1, read as the reverse complement.
CCGGCGGTTGTAAAGAAAATTATTGATAACGAAGCAGAAGCTTCCAACCAATATAGACCCTTTGATTTTGAAAGAATGTAAAAATAAAATCCGAAAGGAATTTGTATAAATGAGAATAATCATCATCGGTGCCGGAAAAGTCGGCAGCACTCTTGCTTCTCAGCTTGTAAAAGAAGGCCACGAAGTAATCGTGATGGATACAAATCAGGAAAGGCTTGATGAACTTCAGAACCGAATAGATATTATGACCCTTTGCGGAAACGGAGCTTCCAAAGAATATCTTGAAGAAGCGGAAGTTGCCGAAAGCGACCTTGTTATTGCGGCAACCTCTGCGGACGAGGTCAACATTCTTTCCTGCTTTATTGCAAGACAGATCGGCGCTTCAAAAACTATTGCAAGGGTAAGAAATCCGGAATACAGAAATCAGTTGGAACTTATGAAGGAAGAACTGGGCCTTTCCATGATAGTAAACCCGGAACTTTCAGCTGCAAACGAAATTTCAAGAATTCTGCGTTTTCCTTCCGCAAACGATGTGGAACTTTTCTGCCGCGGTCATGTGGAACTTGTTGAATATACCATCGGTAAGGAATGTCCGCTCTGCGATCTTGCATTAAAAGATATCTATTCAAAATATAAAATAAAAGTTCTTATCTGTGCGGTTCGCCGCGGAGATGATATCACCATTCCGAAAGGCGAATTTATCCTTAAAGAAGGAGATAAGATAAACATCACCGCTTCGCCGAAGAACATCCACGATTTCTTTGAAGCGATTGGAAGTTTTAAACGCCCGGTAAAAAGCGTTATGATAGTCGGCGGTTCTATGATTGCTTATTATCTTGCAAATCAGCTTATTGATATGAATATCGACGTAAAAATCGTTGATATGAACACCAAACGCTGCGAAGAACTTTCTGAAATGATTCCAAAAGCTTCAATAGTTTGCGCAAACGCAACGGAAAACGACCTTTTGCTGGAAGAAGGTATTATGGATTTTGACGGGTTTGTTGCGCTTACCGGCCTTGACGAAATGAATATTATTTACGGTATGTACGCAAAAACCAAAAACGTGGAAAAAGTTATAACAAAGGTGCATCATCTTTCCTTCCCGGAAGTTATTGAAAGCAGCGGGATCGAAAGCGTTGTTTCTCCGAAACTTATCACAGCGGAACGCATAAGTTCCTATGTCCGCGCAATCCAGAACTCCTACAGCAAAAACAAGGTGGAATCTTTGCGCCGCATAGTAGATAACCGCATAGAAGCTTTGGAATTTGTCGTACGCGAAGACGAAAAATTTATAGGAATTCCGTTAAAAGACCTTTCTATAAAAGATAATGTTCTTGTGGCGGCAATAGTCCGCCACGGAAAAGCAATTATCCCCGGCGGTTTCGATACCATAAAAAAAGGCGATGCCGTTGTGGTAATAACTTCCGAAATCGGCGGAATTGAAGAACTTAATGATATTATGAGGTAAATATGAACTATAAAATGATTCGCTATATCATCGGTATGATATTGATGGCGGAATCCGCTTTTATGGTTTTACCGATGCTTGTTTCTGTAATTTACGGTGAATACGATGTAATAATGCCCTTTGTTTACAGCATTATGACAACTTTTTGCGTTGCGGCAATTTTTGGGCTTAAAAAACCGAAGTATGACCTTGTTTTTGCAAGAGAAAGCTATATTGCCGTTGCGGCGGGATGGATTTTGGTTTCAATTTTCGGGTCGATGCCGTTTTATTTAAGCGGCGCAATTCCTTCGCTTATCAATGCGATTTTTGAAACTGTTTCCGGCTTTACCACCACCGGAGCGACTATTTTGGAAACAGTGGAGAATTTGCCGAAGGGAATACTTTTCTGGCGTGCCTTTACCCATTGGATCGGCGGTATGGGAATTATTATGTTCCTTATGATGCTTACCCAAATGAGCGAAGGCCACACACTTTATATTATGAGGGCAGAAGTCCCCGGGCCTTCTGTCGGTAAAATTGCTCCAAAATCTTCTTCCAACGCACATATTCTTTACGGAATATATACGGGTCTTACTATCTTAGAAGCGCTTCTGCTGCTTTTCAGCGGAATGGGCGTTTTTGATGCGGTTACAACAGCCATGTCCACCGCCGGTACCGGCGGATTCAGCGTGCGCAGCGCGGGTATTGCCGCATATAACAGCGCCTATGTTGAATGGGTTGTTGCGGTATTTATGATAATGTTCGGCGTAAACTTTAACCTATATTTCCTTATGCTTATAGGTAAGTTTAAAATTGCTTTTAAAAGCGAAGAGCTTCGTGTATTCCTTGCGATAGTAGCTGTATGCACTGTTGTTATGGGAATAAGCTGTACGGAATATTACGGTGATTTTGCTACCGCTTTAAGAAAAGCGTTTTTTCAGTGCGCGGCAGTAATTTCCACAACCGGTTTCGGCGGGGTGGAATTTATGAACTGGCCTATGCTTTGCCATTCCGTGCTTCTTGTTTTACTGTTTACGGGTGCCTGTGCGGGTTCTACCGCCGG
>JAFSEN010000097.1 GCA_017435745.1 Oscillospiraceae bacterium | reverse complement strand
TTCAACGCTCATTTCGTAAAATTCAACTTCGTCCCTGCCTTCGGTATCATAGCAAAGGCGCCATATATCATCAGCATCATAAATTTTTGTTTTTTGTGAAGTTGTAATATTTCCTATTGCATAGGCGGTTACGGAAAAAGCCATAACGAGAGCCGCAGCAATAAGCATCTTCCAGCTTCCCTTAAGGGGTTTTCTCTTTTTTTCTTCAAAATCAAAAAGGCTTTCGTCAATGTCGTTCATTGCGTTCATAAGGTCTTTTTCGTTCATAAATTGAGTTCCTCCTTTTCGAGTTCTTTTTTAAGGCGTTTTCGGATCCGGAAAAGAATCATCGAAACTTTGTTTTCGGAATATCCAAAGCGCTTAGCAATCTCTTTTACGCCTTCACAAAGCCAGTATCTTCTCAGGAAGATGTTTCTTTGTTCTTTCGGAAGTTTCGCTAAAAAGGTGTTTAAAACGTCCCGGAGGGCAATTAAATCCGCCTGTTCTTCAAAAAGCGGAGCTGGAATACATTCCGCCAGTTCGTCAAGCTGAATTTTAATTCCGCCGTCACGTTTTTTCGCTTTTTCAGTTTCAAGTTTTTTAAGAGCGGCGTTTCTTGCGATTTTTCCGAGATATAGGTTCAGATGTTCCGGTTTATTCGGCGGAATCAGATTCCAGGCGGCGGAAAGAACGTCGTTCCAGATTTCTTCCGCGTCTTCCCTGCTTCCGAGGATTCTTTCCGCAATTGAAACGCAGTAATTTTTATATTTTTCGGTGGTTTTTTCAAGCGCCTGTTCTTCCCTTTTAAAATAAAGTTCAACAATTTCCCTATCCTGCAACAAAACACCTCCTTCTTTTAAAATTCCCGGAAAGCTTTCTCAATATATAAGAACGATATTATAACACAAATCTTTCGCCTTACTATAAAAAAAGCTCCCTTGCCGGGAGCTTTTCTTTTTTATTTGGTTTTGCTTTCTTTAAGGGGAACAATGCTGTTCCAGCAGTTTTCGTCCTTGCTGTCGCGGATGAAATATCCGGTTCTTACGAACTGGAATCTTTCGTTTTCGCCTGCTTCGGCAAGAGCTGCTTCAAGTTTTGCGTTTTTAAATTCTTTAACGGAATCCGGGTTAAGATAATCGTTATATTCTTTTCCTTCCGGAAGGGTTACCATGTTTGCTTCGGTGAAAAGACGGTCATACATACGGATATTTGCATTGATTGCGCTCTTTGCGCTTACCCAATGGATAGTGCCTTTAACTTTTCTTCCGTCAACAGGCATTCCGTTTCCGGTTTCAAGGTCTGCGGTAACGCGGATTTCGGTTACGTTTCCGTTTTCGTCGATGTCGAAATCCTGGCATTTTACGATATATCCGCCCATAAGGCGAACTTCGCCTTCGGGCTTAAGGCGGAAGAATTTTGGCGGAGGAACTGCGGCAAAATCTTCGCGCTCGATATAGAGTTCGCGGCTGAATTCAACTTTTCTGCTGCCGGCTTCCGGATCGTTTACGTTGTTTGCAATCTCGAAATATTCGGTTTTGTCTTCCGGATAGTTTGTGATAACAACTTTTACGGGATCCATAACTGCCATTCTTCTTGCTGCGGAATAGTTGAGTTCATCGCGGATGCAATGTTCAAGAAGTTCAACGGCAACAAGGGAATCCGCTTTGGAAACGCCCGCGGTCTTAACAAATTCGATGATGGAGGAAGGGGTGTAACCTCTTCTTCTCATGCCGGAAAGGGTGGGCATTCTTGGGTCGTCCCAACCGTCAACGATTCCTTTTTCAACAAGCTCGCGGAGATAGCGCTTGCTCATTACGGTATAGGTTACGTTAAGGCGGGCAAATTCATACTGATGGGGGCGCGGATGGGTGAAACCAACATTTTCAACGACCCAGTCATAAAGCGGGCGGTGGTTTGCAAATTCGATGGAGCAGCAGGAATAGGTGATTCCTTCGAGTGCGTCCTGAATGGGATGAGCAAAGTCATAGAGAGGATAGATGCACCATTTGTCGCCCTGGCGGTGGTGGGTTGCGCGTTTGATACGGTAAATTGCCGGGTCGCGCATATTCATATTGGGGCTTGCAAGGTCGATTTTTGCGCGGAGAGTTTTTGTTCCGTCTTCAAATTCGCCAGCTTTCATTCTGCGGAAAAGATCAAGGTTCTCTTCCGGGGTTCTGTCGCGGTAAGGGCTGGGGCGGCTGGGTTTGCCGGCGTCGGTGCCGCGGTATTCCTGCATTTCCTCACGGGTGAGGTCATCAACGTATGCTTTGCCGTCGATGATGAGTTTTTCCGCAAACTCATAGCATTTTTCAAAATAATCGGAACCATAGAAAATTCCGCCGTTGGGTTCATAACCGAGCCAGCGAATATCACGGAGAATACTCTGAACGTATTCGTCGTCTTCTCTTGCCGGGTTGGTATCGTCATAACGGAGGTTGAACTTGCCGTTATATTTTTCGGCGGTGGAAGCGTTTATCCAAATCGCTTTTGCGGAACCGATGTGGAGATAGCCGTTGGGTTCCGGCGGGAAACGGGTGTGAACTTCGGTGTTATAGCCTTCCGCAAGTTCCTTGTCGATTATATCATGTATAAAGTTAGATACTACTTCTTCGGGCATAGCAGATATCCTTTCTTTTTAAATTGTTTTTGCAGGTGCGCACCCATGTGTGCGCCCGTTTTGTTTCGGGCGGTCACACAGGACCGCCCCTACAACATTTTTAATAATTTATCTGAAATTAAAGGTTATTAAAAGCCATTTCAAGTCTTTCAAGAACTTTTTCTTTTCCGAGGATGCTCATAACGGTGAACATATCCGGGCTGTTAACTCTTCCGGTAACCGCCATTCTTATAACGGCGGAAATGTCGCCGACATGGCCTTTGAAAGCATCCGGATTCTGTTTGAATTCCTTCGGAGAAGCGGCATAGCCCATGGAAACAGAAAGTTCCTTGATTTTTCCGAACCATTCGGTCTGGTCGTCGTGCTCATCGTAGATGCTCATATAATTTTTGAGCACGGCAGCAATATCTTCGGTGCTCATGTTCGCGGGATATTCTTTTCCTTCGACGAAAAGTTCGTCATAGAAGAAAGCCATATAGTCTTTCATCTCGCTCCAAACGGCAATATCTTTTCTCGGTTTCGGAACGCCGCGGCCGATGGAGATGATTGCTTTTGCGTAATCCGGGTCTCTTGCGAGAAGCTGATAGAACTCGTTATCATATTTTTCTGCCCAATCGGAGAAATATTCCCACACTTTTTCGGTGGTGAGCATTGCAACAACGTTTTTGGAAACGTCACGGAGTTTATCAAGGTCGAAGAGAGAACCGGAAACGCTCATTTTGTTGGTGGTGAATTTGAAGTTCTCATAAGGTTCCTTGGGGTTTGCAAGGCGCCATTCTTCAAAGTTAGAGTTAAGAAGAGTGAGAAGATATTCGATTACGGAAGGAACGGGATATCCTTCTTCAAAATAGAAATCGAGGGCAAGTTCCGGGTCTTTGCGTTTGGAAAGTTTGCGTTTGCTTTCGCCGTCCATTTTCATAAGCTGGGCTGTATGAACATATTTGGGCATTTTCCAGCCGAGAGCGCTGAAAAGCTGAACGTGGATGGGCCAGGTTGCAAGCCATTCCTCACCGCGGACAACGTGGGTTGTTTTCATAAGGTGGTCGTCAACAACGTGTGCAAAATGGTAAGTCGGAATTCCGTCGGATTTAAGAAGAACAATGTCCTGGTCGTTTTCCGGCATATCGATCTTGCCTTTTACAAGGTCGTTGAGGTGGAGATATTTTTCTGCGTCGCCTTCGCTGCGGAAACGGAGAACCCATGCTTTGCCTTCGGCAAGAGCTTTTTCAACTTCTTCAAGGGGCATATCGCGGTGGGCGGCCCATTTTCCGTAATAACCGGGGTTTGCTTTTTCAGCTTCCTGCTGTTCTCTCATTGCGGCAAGATCTTCTTCGGTGCAGAAACAGGGATAGGCTTTTCCTTCGGCAACAAGTTTTTTTGCAAAAACGTGGTAAAGCGAAGCTCTCTGGCGCTGGCGGTAAGGGCCGTAATTGCCTTTTTCGCCGTCAATAAGCGCACCTTCATCAAAATTAAGGCCGAATTTTTTAAAAACGTTGATAATGGTTTCAACGCCGCCTTCAACAGCGCGTTTTGCGTCGGTATCTTCAATACGAAGGAAGAAAACGCCGCCGCTTTGGTGAGCAAGGCGTTCGTCGGTAATTGCGCCGAAAAGATTTCCAAGATGCATAAAACCGGTGGGGCTTGGTGCAATTCTTGTTACCTTTGCGCCTTCGGGAAGATCTCTTTGGGGATAGCGAGCCTCGACCTCTTCCGCGGTTTCGGTAATATTCGGGAACAGAAGTTCCGCAAGTTTCTGATAATCCATTTTTATTTTCCTCCTGAACGGGAATAAACATATAGAATTATTTTATCATGTTTCGGCTTTGTTTACAACTCTTTAACCTCAATTTAAAGGGATTTTTTTAAGTTTTTAGAAAAATAAAAAAAGCCGTCGGCGGACGGCTTTTTTTAACATTCGATTAAAGAGCAAGAAAAGCGATGTAGCTTGCGATAATTCCAACCGGGCAGATAATACAGGTTGCCTTATTGCGGAATTTAAACATAAGAGCTGCAAGAACGGAAGCAACGGAAGCAAAGATTATAAGGTTCATTGTTGAAGGATCCGCAATGGTGTAAATTCCGCCTCCGCGATAGAAGAAATCCGCCACGGAAAGAATTGTGAAGTTGAAAAGGCAGGAACCGACAATGTTGCCCACTGCAATATTATAGTTTTTAATTTTGAAAAGAGTGAAGGTGGAAGCGGTTTCAGGAAGAGAAGTTGCTACGCCAAGGAAAAGCGCGCCCGCAACGGTTTTTCCAAGGTTGAGGCGAACGGAAAGTTCATCGGTGATATAGGTAAGAATAACGCTGAAAACAACGATTCCGACGCTTACAAGAGTAAATCTGGTGAGGATCTGTTTTCTGGAAAGAGTAACGGGTTCGCCGTCATCTTCGCTTTCGGAAGTTCCTCCCATTTTATACATTATCCAAACAGTGAGAACGTAAAGAAGAATTATAAGAACGGAAGTTACGCTTACGTTTCCGATATCGAAAGCAAGGAAACCGTATTTATTGCAAACAATAAGAAGTCCCATTGCAACAACGGAAACCGCAACGATAAAATGGATTTTTGAAAGGTCGCATTTTGCAAATTTTGCAACGGCGGTAAGAATGAAAACGCTGAGCATTGCGTAGTTGAAAAGGTTGCTTCCAAGAATGTTTCCGATGCAAAGACCGGGCTGGTCAAGCATAAGGGTTGAAGAAATGCTGGTGAAAAGTTCCGGAAGAGAAGTTACCGCGGAAAGAAGAATTCCGCCAAGAAACGCCCCGGAAAGGGAAGTTGTTTTATCAAGCATATCCACATATTCGGAAGCTTTTATAGACATAAAGGTTACCAAAGCGGCAACGACAAGATAGAGAATATAAATCATCTTTTTTGTTCCGTCCTTTTTTGTATTATTTTTCGTTTTTTTGGCTTTATTATGCGATTTTTCCAAGCCTTTTCCCGAAGAATCATTTTAGCATTAAAACCTCCCCATTGTCAAGTTTGAACGGATTTTTGTTTTTTCAATTTTAATATACAATTGTAAGACATTTATAAGACATTTTATATATACTGACGAATTTTTCACCGAAATTTCGGCACAAAAAAATAAGGAAAATTTTAGAAAATATATTTACTTTATTTAATAATAATATTATAATATATACGGCTATTTACAAGCCGAAGGAAAAAGAAAAATAGGAGGGATTTTTTTGAAAAGAATCTTGAGCCTTCTTCTCGCAGCAGTGATGGTTCTCTCTATGGGAATCTCCGCATTTGCTGTCGAGGGAGACTAC
>JAFSEN010000096.1 GCA_017435745.1 Oscillospiraceae bacterium | reverse complement strand
TCAAGCGCAGCTCATCACATACGCCGACACACATGGGTGTGCAGTATTTCTTGTCGCCCGGTTTAAAATCGGACATACTCTGCGGAAATTACCTGTCACACAGACAGCAACCTCCCGCTTCATCGCATATCGTGCGGACGCCTCACAAGTGATATGCTTGCATAGCATCCGCCTTGTTGCAGTCACGCAAGACATATTATATTATATGTCAACCCAAAAGTCAAGCCTTTTTTCGTTATTTTTAAAGATTTTTTCAAGTTTTTTTCGTTTATTTTCACAAAACGCTTTATGGTACACTCTTCCGGGTGTTTCATCAATATTTTACAGCATTTTGACCAAAAAATCAAGTCTAAAATCTGCGTTTTGACCATATTTTACAAATCCGCTTTAGCCTGTTAACACGGAACACCCGGCTTCGAGGACGAATTATTTTTCAAAATTGGAAACGATTCCAAAAAATTATTTTCCGCCGGTTTTTCTGTTTTATTTTCTGTTTTCCGGGTTGCCGGTTGACCTTTTTTCCCTTCCGTGTAAACCCGGCGCTCCTTTATATATAATAATAGTATAATAACAAATAAAGATTTCTATATATCATAATTCTGATGATCCGGAGATCCGGGTTACGGGCCGGGTAGCCCCCTTCCCTGTCTCTCCATTCAAAGCTTTTAGAAAAAAACAAAAAAACAGCGTGCCTTCCGGCACGCTGTTTTTTTACATAAGAAAAATCCCCGGATGGAGAGTTCCGGGGATTTTTAGTTTAGCTTAAAGTTTCAACTATTTCAGTCAAAAATTATTTTTTGAGGGAAACAGCAGCAGCGGTTGCAACAGAAACTACTGCGAGAGCAGCAACTACGCCAACAACAGATTCTGCACCGGTGTTGGGGTTTTCTTCGCCTTCTTCAACTGCAGGAACTTCGAGGCAGAGGGTGTAGTAACCAAGGGTGTCATTTTCGCCTTTAACGGTTACTGCTACGTTTTTGGTGAGGTCGAGATCTTTGTAGTCAACGGTTTCGTGGCAAACTTCTTTACCATTTTCGTCGATTACATAGTAGGTGATGATGTCGTCTTCTTCAACTTTGAGGCCGAAGAGTTCGCGGAGTTCATAGTAGTCGATAGGAAGATCTACAACGATTTCGTATGCGCCTTTAACAACCTGGTCGCCTTTGAATCCGAAGGATACAGAGTTGATGGTGTCGTTAGCATTGAATACGCCGTTGCCGTTTTTGTCGTTCCAATCAAGGTCTGCTACGCAGAAGAAGTTTACACCTTTCTGGCCAGCAACGATGTCTTTGAGATCTACGTGAACATCCATTTCGAATTCACCGAAATCAAATGCAAGAACATTGAGTTTGAGATCCTGGCCTTCGATTGCACGGAAAGCAGTGGTGGATACTACGAGTGCGAAGGGATGGAGACGGAGAAGGTCTTCGTCATATTCCCAACCATAACCGTATTCAGCGGTGAAGTAGTCAGAATAGCCCCATGCGCCGAGCTGGAGAACACCAGGATTGACTTTGTCATCATGGTTTTTTGCAGCCCATTTAACTTCTTCATATTCGAAGATGGTTACGTCGTTGATAACAGTAAGGGTGTTAGCAACAGCTTTGCCAGCAAGTTTAGCTTCAACTTTGATGGTGCCTTCTTCATAGTGTGCAGAGAAGTTGTTTGCAACTTTGATTTCGATTACGTTAACGTAGGTGATGCGTTCGATACCATAGTAGGTAACTTTTTCAGCATCGTTGTATGCTTTAGCGGTTACTTTAGCGGTTTCGTAATCGTAAACTTCGCCTTCGAGAGCTTCACCTTTGTAGGTTACAGCATATTTAACCATGTCTTTGCCATCTTCCATGACTACCATGGTTTCGGGATCGAATTCAACGAGTTTTGCGTCAACGCAGCCGTTAGCGGTTACAACAACGTCGGTGTAAGGCTGATCGTCAAGAGCGATGTAGTAGGTGCCAGCAAGGTCAACATAGATAACATATCTGTCCCATGCGTTGCAGAGGTTGATAACGGTTTTGCCGTCTTCAACAGCTTCGTCAGCTTTTTCAAGGGGAAGAAGTTCTACTGCAAATGCGGAAACAGCCATGCTGAGTGCAAGAACAAGAGCAAGAACAAGAGCAAGAGCTTTTTTCATGTTTAGTTTCCTCCTAAAATATTTTTTTGAGCAATTATCAGAAAACCCGTCTCTCCATTCGGATTATTCCAATCGTATACGGTGATAAATGCCCGGTTTGTTAACCCATCGGAGAGTTATGAATTTGGTTACAAATATTTTAACCAATTTGTAACATTTATCACGACCATAATATAACACACCAAAAACCAAATGTCAACATCTTTTTTACAAAAATATTGAAAATTAATTACAAAAGTTACAATTTTGTAACCATTGTAACAATCTTCCCTTGGAGGAAGGTGGTATTTCCGGAACAGTTGAGACCGTTCCCTGCTGTAATTAATAGTCATATTCGGCTTTTAACGGATTATCATAAACATATCTGCATATTTCGTTATAGGCTTTTTCATTCCTTATAATCACATCATTAAATGATTTTTGCCATATTTTAATATCAGGATTGTTTTCATGGATTTCTCTTGTTACCCCGGATTTATACAGTCCAACCACCTGCAAAAGTGTAGGGAACGGTCTTGACCGTTCCGCTTCGGTATTATTAAAAACAATTATCGCATGAATATGGTTCGGCATTATAACATATTTGTCCACGAATACATTTTTATAATGCTTTTCAATTTCCAAAAGTTTTCGCTCTGCAATTTTTCCAAAGCTGTTCAAAACATTTATTTCACCAAATATATTTTTCTTTCCGTCAGCGCAAATTGTTACAAAATAGTAATTTGGCTTTGAATAATCATATCCTGAAAGCCTAGGTAATTTTCTTTTTGGAAAATCCATTTCCAATCCTTTCTTTCGGAACGGTCAAGACCGTTCCCTACTGTTCAATTAAAATTCTTTATTCCACAACTCTGTAATTCTGTGCGGCGTCCTCTTTCTTTGTGGATTCAACAATGGAAACAACCTGTACTTTAAGTGGTTTCTGTCCGAACTGGATCTCTATAATATCGTCCTCTTTAACTTCATAGGAGGCTCTGGCGACTTTTCCGTTAACAAAAACTCTTCCCGCGTCGCAGGCTTCGTTTGCAATGGTGCGGCGTTTAATAAGTCTTGTAACTTTTAAATATTTATCAAGGCGCATAAAATTTCTCCTTTCCGCAAAGCCTTCCCCCAAGGGAAGGCTTATCAAAAAATCCCCTGCCTTGCGGCAGGGGAACTTTTTTAAGCAAAAATCAAATTATTTAACTGCTTCTTTAAGAGCTTTGCCTGCTTTGAAGGAAGGAAGTTTGGAAGCTGCGATTTCGATTTCTTCTTTGGTTCTGGGGTTGATACCTTTTCTGGAAGCGCGTTCTTTTACTTCAAAAGTACCGAAACCGACAAGCTGTACTGCTTCGCCGTTTGCAAGAGCTTCAGTGATGGAATCGAGAACCGCACAAACAGTTTTTTCGCCTTCTTTTTTGGAAGTTCCGAGTTTGGTTGCAACTGCTGCAATAAGATCAGATTTAGTCATTTTAAAAATACCTCCGTTTTTTCAACTGTCCCGCGAAAATCATCCGCGTTTTTTTGTTTCGTTTTTGGCTTTTTGCCATAGTTCGGAAAGTTCCTCGCCGCGAATTTCTGAAATTAATTTTCCCTCTTCTTCGGCAATTTTTTCCGCAGCGGCATAACGCCTTATAAATTTCTCGGAAGATGCCGTAAGGCATTCTTCCGGTTCAAGATCCAAAGTTCTTGCTGCATAAACGGCAGAAAAAAGGATATCCCCAATTTCTTCCCCGCAGCGAAGCGCATTGTTGGAAACGATTGCCTCCCGCAATTCCGAAATTTCTTCATCAAGCTTTCTGAGAGTCCATGCGGTATCAAAACGATATCCGCCGGATTTTTCCGCGCGCTGCTGAAGCTTCGCACACCTCATAAGCGCAGGAAGCTGTTTCGGAACAGCGCGAAGAGTTTCGCTTCCGGTCTTCTGTCCTTTGGTTTCTTTTTTAATTTCGTCCCATCGATCCGCAACAGCCCCTGCTTCGCCGATATGCTCATCCCCAAAAATATGGGGGTGCCTTATTACCAGCTTTTTGCAGATTCCGTCGCAAACATCTCCGAAATCGAAATTGCCCTTTTCTTTTTCCATCTGGGTGTGGAACACAACCTGTAAAAGCACATCTCCAAGTTCTTCCCGAAGCATTTCGGGGTCGTTGCAGTCGATGGCTTCCACCGCTTCATAGGTTTCTTCTATAAAGTTCCTGCGGATAGATTCGTGCGTTTGTTCCTTATCCCAAGGGCAGCCGTTTTCGCTTCTTAAAAGCGACATGATCTCAACAAGGTCTTCGATGGAATACCTTTCTTTTTTTACAAAATCACTACCCACGGCGCGGCTACCCCCTATTTTATCGCAATAAATGGATTTTTTCAAGTACTTTAGCGATTTTTTCGCCTTTTGGAATCATTAAAAAGTCTTTTTTTGTAATACCTTTTGTCAAAAGTATGGAGATTCCGTAAATTGCCACCGCAACACCTATTGCGCAAACGGTGGAAAGTCTTTCGGAAAGAAGTATGTCAAATACATAATAGGAAACTTTTGCTCCGATTCCGCAAAGAATTCCGCAGGCAACCGGAAGGATGAACGTCGCATAAAGGTTGATCCTTATCTGGGCAAAGCGGTTTATTGCTATTATATCTATTATCATTATTATAATATAGCAAACAAGAGAACCATAGGGCGCTGCCTGGATATTAAGGCTTGGAATCGCAACAAAAATATAGTTTACAACAAGTTTTACCGCCGCACCAATAAGCATAAAGATAAGCGGAAGTCTTTCCTTGCCTATTCCCTGAAGAATACTGTGGCAGGAAGCGCAGGTGCAGACAAAAATTACGGTTATACCCATAACCTGAAGAAGCGGAGCGGCAATTTCAACTTCGTTCATCCTCATCGGATAAAGAAGCGAAAGAACCTCATGGCTCATTACGGAAAGTCCGATTCCCGCCGGAACTGCAATAAGAGTTGTAAGGCGAAGAACCGTATCAACTGATTTTTTGATTCTGTGGCGGTTGTGGGAAGTCCATGCCGCAGCAACGTTTGGAAGAGCGGCCGTTCCGAAAGTCATTGCAATAGTCGGAACAAGGTTAAAAAGCGTTACCGGCATTCCTGAATAAACTCCGTAAAGATAGTTCGGAATTCCGTCAAGCTCAAGTCCGCTTGGAAGAAGTCCTTCGTACATTTCGAGAACCGTAAAATGGTCAAGGCGAATTGCATATTCCATTCTGTTCATCAGCGAAACAAGGTCGATAAGGTTTGTGATGTTGGTGGAAAGGGTTGCAAGACAAACCGGAACCGAAATTGTAACAAGCGTTTTAAGAAGTTTTTTTCGCGAACTTGCCTCCGGCGCATCAAGAAGTTCCGATTGTGTAATTCCGTCGCCTCTGAAATGGTAATGTACCATCAGATATATCATGCCCACCATTGTGGAAATCATAACACCGGCAATGGCTGCCGCTGCGGAAATCGGCGCAATTACAGAAGCTTCCGAAAGACCTTCAACCTCAATTCCAAGGTCAATTCCAAGGAATTTTCCCGTTTCGGCATATCCGGTTACTCCGAGTTTTGTAACAAGAATGGTCAGAGCAAGGCCCACAACCACTTTTATTACCGCCTCGATTACCTGCGAAACCGCTGTCGGATACATATTCCGAAGTCCCTGGTAATAACCGCGGTAAGCGGAAGTCATACAAAGGAAGAACACCGCCGGAGAAAGAACGATTACCGCAAGAAAAGAACCCGGATTTCCGCAAACGGTTCCGGAAAGAAATTTGCTTCCGAAAAGCATCACAAGGCTTCCGACAGTACCGGTAACAAGAAAACAGGTCATGGAAATCTGAAAAATCCTGCGAACGTCCCTGTATCTTCCAAGGGTGACGCATTCAGAAACCATTCTTGCAACCGCAACCGGAATTCCGGCGGTCGCAATGGTATAAAGAGGCGTAAAAATCATATATGCGGTGTTGTAATATCCAAAACCTTCGCCGCCTATTATATTCATCAGCGGTATTTTATATACCGCACCGATAACTTTAACAATTATTGCCGCAAGGCTGAGGATCAGCGCGCCCTGCAAAAAATTCTGTTTTTTGGAACCCAAAGGCTGTTCCCCTTTCGTTCAAAAAGTCAAAACAGTGACCGGAAAGAATTCTTTCCGGTCACAACAAAAAGCATCGAAAAAGTTTTAAAAATCAAAGCTGTTCAAGAATTTTGGGAAGATAATAGCTGATTTTGTCAAAAACTTTGTTGATATCAATAGTTTTATATTTTCCGTCGCGGTAAAGAACGTCGCCGTCAACCATTGTAAGGGCAACGTCGCTGGACTGCGCGGAAAATACGATATTGGTAAGAACATCGTAACAGGGAACAAGATGCGGTTTGTTAAAATCGAGAACAACAAGGTCCGCTTTGTTGCCTTTTTTGATAACGCCGGTGTCAAATCTTCCCTGGGATCTTGCGCCGTTTACCGTTGCCATTTTGAAAAGTTCCTTCGGAGAAACATTGTCGGCGTCGCCGGTGTTTCCGCGGCAGATCATTGCAGCAAGATGCATTTCCTCAAAAATGTTGAGGTTGTTGTTGCTGGAAGCGCCGTCGGTACCGAGGCAAACGTTGATTCCCGCGTCAAGCATCTTTCTGATGGGAGCAAAGCCGCTTCCGAGCTTCATGTTGCTGGAAGGGCAATGGGTTACAGAAACGTTGGGATATTTTGCAAGAATAGCAATATCTTCGTCCTCGACCCAAACGCAATGGGCAAGGTTTACGTTGTTTTCAAAAATTCCGCAGGATTCAAAATATTTTGCAGTGGTCATTCCGCGGTTCTTTTTGCAGTTTTCATGTTCAAGCTTGGTTTCGTCCATATGGATATGAAGACGAACGCCGTTTTCCTTTGCGTAAGCCGCAACTTCTTTTACAAGAGGTTCGGTGGAAGTATATTCCGCATGAAGGCCGAATTCTTCAACAAAGCGGCCTTTGCCGTGGCCGAATTTTTTTACCATTGCGTCAACCGGCGGGAAGTATTTCTGCTTTTTAAGGGGAGTTCCGTCAAAGCAGATGGGCGGGTTATCAAAGTTGCATTTGATTCCGGATTCGCGTACAACTTTTTCCGCAACAGCATCGAAGAAATACATATCGCTGAAAGAAGTAGTTCCGCAGGCGATCATTTCCGCCATTCCGAGAAGACCTGCCCAATAAATGCTGTTTTCGTCCCATTTTGATTCAAACGGGAAGATTTTTTCATCAAGCCATCTCTGAAGCGGAAGACCTTCGCCGTAACCGCGCATAAGGCCCATCGCCGCATGGCAATGGTTGTTTACGAAACCGGGGATAAGAACTTTTCCCTGGCCGTCGTAAACTTCGCCGTAACCCCAATCGGGTTTTTCGGTGGAAATATAATCGATAACGCCGTTTTTGGTGCCGATATATGCGTGCTCAACGGTATTGAAATTTTCGTCAATATAGGTTATGTCTTTAAAGAGCATTTTATTTCTCCTCCTCCAGAATTCTTACGGCAGTATGAAGAAGCGCCTTGAAATCTTCTTTTATGGAAGCGCAAGTTTCGTTGACATCCGCACCGGAAAGTTTTTTGTTTTCAACTCCGGCAGCCATGTTGGAAACAACGGAGATTCCGAGGACTTTCATATTGCAGGCTGCGGCCATGATAGCTTCCGGAACGGTGCTCATGCCGACAACGTCTGCTCCGAGGGTGCGGAGCATTCTTATCTCTGCGGGGGTTTCAAACTGGGGACCGGGCATATATGCGTAAACGCCCTGCTGAAGTTTCTTTCCGCCTTCGGATTCAAAAGCGCCCGCAACACGGTTGCGGAGATATTCGGAATAAGTATCGCTCATATCAAAAAAGCGGTTTCCGCCAAGGATGGAGGCATCTTCGCCGGTAAGAGGTCCTTCGTTGAAGAACTTGATATGGTCGGTAAGAAGAACAAAATCTCCGTTCTGATAATCTGTGTTGATTCCGCCGGCCGCATTTGTGATGATGATTTTCTCAATACCCATGGCTTTAAAAACCGCGACGGGATAGGCGCATTCCTTCATGGAATTGCCCTCATACTGGTGGAGTCTTCCGCTCATCACTGCAACGGGGATTTTATCAAGAGTTCCGATTACAAGAACGCCTTCGTGGTCCGGGTTTGTTGTGGAATTCCAGCGGGGAATATTTTTATAGGGTATTCTTGCCGCATTTTCAATTTCTGCGGAAATTGGGTTAAGTCCGCTTCCGAGGATGATGGCGATTTTCGGGCGGACCCTCGTTTGGGCAAGGATATATTCCGCGGAACCTTTGATCTGGTTATACGTCATTTATTTCTGCCTCCGTTTAATTTAAATCAGTCGATGTTGATGTCAAATTCCTGAGATTTTGCGGTTTCTTCCGAAGGAACTTCTTCGGAAGGTTCTTCAAAAGCTTTTGCTTCTTCGATTATTTCTTCAACATCAACGTCATATTCTTCAGCATATTCTTCGTCCCAGTCCATTTCTTCTTCGCGAACAAACGTACCGTTCTTTATTGCGCTGATTTCTTCAAAAAGTTTTTCAACTCTTGCAAAAGCTTCGTCAAGCTGGTTGATAAGTGCGCTTGTTTCTTCGGAAACATCGTCGCCGTTTTTCAATCCGCCATAGGTAAGTTCGCCAAGCTGCTGATAAAGAGATTGGATGTGGCCTTTAATTTTCATTTTTTCTGCGCGGCGTTTGGAAATTTCAAAAGTTTCCTCTGCTTTTTTGCCAACCTGTTCGGCGGCGTTTTTTATATCAGAGCCAATACCTCTGATGAAATCATCAAATTCAGACATTGTTATCTTTCCCCTTTTCTGCAAAGTTTTCCTTTTTAATTATATACCTCTAATATGTAAAAATCAACCGACAAACTCCCGAAGAAGCGAATCTTTCGGCAAAAAATCCGGGTTTATTTTTTCAAAAAGCGAAAGTTTTTTCAAAAACATTTCTGCATTTTCATAAAAAGGCGATTTTTCTTCAATTCTCGAAAGCATTTCCGAAAGTATATCAACAAAAATTCCCGGTTCAAAATCCATAGAGCTGTCAACTTTTATTTCTGCGGAATCGATATAAGGCTCGATATATATTTTTTCTCCGGAAAGAACGCTTTTCCATTGGGCAAAAGTTTTTTCCGCTTCCCATCCGCGAAAAAGTTCGTCCCTGGTCATCCTTCTCATAAGTCGGACTTCTTCCGCAGAGAAAACTTCATTTCCGCTTTTTTCATAGGCTTTTTTCGGTTCGATAAAAATTTTCAAAATTCCTTCCTCCGGAAGATTTTCCGTCAAAAGCGGGTTTAGTGAATGTATTCCCTCTATCATAATAAGTCCGTTTTTCCCTATTTCAACCCTGTTCCATTTTTCGCCCCTTCGCTGCTTTGGAAAATCAAAAGTCGGAAAATCCGCTTTTCCTTCTGTAAGCAAAAGCCGGAAGCATTCGTTTGCAAGGGCGGTATCAAGCCCCTTAATGCTTTCCATATCAAAAGTTCCGTCTTCGTTAACAGGCATATATCCAAAACCGAGCAGAAAATCATCAAGGGCAATATGTCTTGCTTCCCTTCCCATTTCCGAAAGTTTTTCACAGACTTTTTTGGTAAAAGTTGTTTTTCCGGAAGCAGAACGCCCCGAAACAAGAACAATTTTAAGCTTTTCGCCTCTTTCAAGAATTTTTTCCGCAGTTTCAAGAACCTTGTTTTCAATTTCCGCTTCCGTTTTCATAATAACTTCCGAAAAACCGAAAGTAACTTTTTCGTTCAGTTTTTCAACATCAAAAGCGTCGGATCGGGTAGCGTTCATAAAAATCTTTCACCTGTTCTTTTCTTTCGTTCATAAGGTCAAATCTGTCAACATATTCATACGGGAATTTGAAATTAAATATGCGTTCAATTTTTGGACCATAGGGGTCCTTCATCTTTGTAACGCCGCCTGCGCCCGTTGCAAGAATGGTGTGGGTCTCGTCCATGATGAAAATGTTATAGATACCCTCTTTTCCGGGTTTTGTGAACCCGGTATTTTCAAGGGCTTCGACCGTTCCTTTCTGGCGGTAAAGATAATACGGATAATATCCCGCCGCTTCGAAGCGGCGGAACGCGTGCTCATTCATTTCATCAACGCTCCGGCTGAGCATTTCCCGAGCATTTCCGACAAGATTTGCGCTGCGTTTTACCGTAAGAGTGTGCAAAGTTATGTTTTCCGGGTCAAGTTCGAGCACCGAATCAATGGTTCGGCAGAATTTATCAAAATCATCTCCCGGAAGTCCGGAAATCAAATCCATATTTATGTTGTCAAAACCGAAGCTTCTTGCCATTTTGAAGGCATCCACAACGTCTTTCGCGGTGTGTTTCCTTCCGATCTGCTCAAGAACACCGTCATCCATTGTCTGGGGGTTGATACTGATTCGTCCAACTCCGTTTTCTTTCATTACAAGAAGCTTTTCCGGGGTTATGGTGTCCGGCCTTCCGGCTTCAACCGTAAGTTCGCGCACTCCGCTGAAATCGAAAGAGCTTCTTGCGGTGCTCAAAACCCTGTTGAGCTGTTCCGGGTTGAGCACTGTTGGGGTTCCTCCGCCCATATATACTGTTTCAAGGCGAAGACCAACTTCTTCGACGAGCATTGCCGTATCCCGAAGTTCCTCACAAAGAAGATCAACATACTGTGGAATAAGCTTTGCGGCCTTTTCAACGGCATGGGAAGTGAAGGAACAATAGGAACATCTGCTGGGACAGAACGGAATCGAAATATACATGCTCATAGATTCCGGTTTTGAAAGAGCTCGAATTGCCCGTTCGTGCTCGGCCGTGCTCAAAAGAAGATCCAGCTTTTCTTCTGAAACAAGCCGCTCTTTCCGGAACTTTTTCCGGACATCTTCTGCGGAAAGTCCGCCGTCCATCATCTGAAGGGCAAGTTTTACCGGACGAATTCCGGTAAGGGTACCCCATTTCGGCAAAAGACCGGTTATTTCCGAAAGAATTTCATAGAGGAGATATTCCATCTTTGCGGCTTTTCCTTCGGTGGTTTCCGCTTTTGCGGAAAGGTCTTTTCCGTCCATTTTAATCCTTACGGAAATTTCGTCGCTGAAAACACCGGTATAGATAAAATCATCTTCCGGAATATCCGTTCCTTCAAATATTTTAAGCTCCCTGCCGCGCAAAAACATGCGGCAGAGAGCTTCTGCTTCATAACGGTAAGGGTGGGAATCGATAACAAGAATCATATTCCGAGACCCAATGCTTTTCTGAGATAGGGGTTTGCATATCGTTCGAGATCAAGGGTGGTTCCGCTTCCGTGGGCAGGATAGATTTCATAATCGCCCTCAAGAGAACCGATTTTTTTAAGGGACATCTTCATATCGCGGAGAGAACCGCCGTAAAGATCGGTTCTTCCGTAACCGCGGGCAAAAAGAGTATCTCCGCTGAAGATTTTTCTTCCGCAGATAATGCATGCGCAGCCTTTTGTGTGGCCGGGAGTTGCCATAAATTTAAAATCAAGGTCATCAAGTTTAATAATGTCGCCGTCCGCAAAGAGCATATCCGGTTTTGTAACAACACCGATTTCCTTGCTGATAAGGCTCGGATCAAGACAAATATCCTCGTCCTCCGCAAGAATTACGGATTTCATCTCCGGAAAAGCTTTTTTAAGGCCGTTTACTGCGCCGATATGGTCAAAATGTCCGTGGGTAAGAAGAATAAACTTTGGCTTTGCGCCGAGTTCCTTTATTTTTGCGGCAATTTTTTCCGCATCAAAACCCGGATCGATAATTACCGCATGGTTCATATCGGAAGTTACAATATAGCAATTTGTTTTAAGGGGTCCTACTACAAGTTCATGAATTTCCATTGTGTTTCCTCCCAAAAAATTTAATTATTTCCAATCATCGGTATCGAGGATAAGCGTTACCGGGCCGTCGTTTTGGATATGCACCTGCATATCCCCGCCGAAAACACCCGTTCCCACCTTCGGAACACCGTAAAATTTAAGTTTTTTTATAAAATATTCGTAAAGTTCGTTTGCCTGGACCGGTCTTTGAGCATTGATGAAGGAAGGTCTCTTTCCGTGTTTGCAATCCGCGCAAAGGGTAAAGTTTGAAACAACGATAACCTCTCCGCCCACTTCATCAAGAGGAAGATTCATCTTTCCGTTTTCGTCCTCAAAAATCCGAAGTCCGGCGATTTTTGAAGCAAGGGTATCCGCTTCCGCCTGAGTATCGGTTTTTGTGACTCCGAGGAGAACCATAAAGCCTCTTCCGATTTCGGAAACGGTTTTTCCTTCACATTCCACCGAAGCGGAAAGAACTCTTTGCAAAACAGCTTTCATATTTCCGTTTTCCTTTGTTTTTTATTCCATAAATTCGATTATATCGTGAACTGCTTCTTCAATATTCCACGGGTGCCAATGAGTACCGGTTTCATCGGGGTATTCCGCATCGAAAACGAACATATCAACGCCTTCGTCATAACAAAGGAAAAATCTTCCCTTTTGGGATTCCCCGTAAATCGTCTCAAGATCCGCTGTAAATCCGCTGTTTTCAACAGCCATGGTGCTTGTAAGTTTGATATCTTTTCGGTCTTTAAGTTTCTCGTAAACTTCTTTTACAAGTTTGTTTTCGACCAATTATATCATCTCCTTCAAATATTACATACGCACAACGCTGTCAACGCCGCGGATGCGCTTGAGAGCTTCGATTGTTCCGCGGAGCTGTTCAACGCCCTGTGTTTCGATAGTAAGACGAACTTCCGCCTGGTGGTCCGGAAGTTCCCTTGCAAGAAGGGTGTGCATCGGAACATGAAGGTTTGCGACGGTTACGGAAACATCCGCAACAAAACCGCTTCTGTCCATTCCGTGAACGAGAACGCTTGTTTTATAGGTATCCTTAATATTGTCGCTCCAGCTTGCTGTGACCCATCTTCCTTCCTGTTCCTTATCAACAAGACCGTTTACTGCGGTTTTGCAGTTGCAGGTATGGATAGTAACGCCGGAACCTCGGGTGATAAATCCGATAATGTCGTCGCCCGGAAGAGGGTTGCAGCAATGGCCGAATTTTACAAGACAGCCTTCGAGGCCTTCAACAATAACGCCGCTGCTGGCCTTTGGTTTACGTTTCGGTTTTACAATTTCCGGAACAATTTCTTCCTGGGGTTTATATTTTTTGGTATATTCTTCTTTCACCCAGGGAAGAATTTTCGACATGCTTATGCCGCCATAACCGATAGCTGCATAAAGATCTTCAATGCTGTTGCAATGCTGACGCCTTGCAATTTCGCCGAGGAATTCGGTATGGTCGTGCTCGTTAAGAATAATTCCGTTCTTGCGGAAATCTTTTTCAAGGATTATGCGGCCTTCGGCAATATTTTCGTCCCTGCGTTCCTTTTTGAACCAGCTGCGGATCTTTGCTCTTGCGCCGCTGGTTTTTGCCATGTTTACCCAATCTCGGCTCGGTCCGTGACCGGCGGCGTTTGTGGTCATAATTTCAACGATCATTCCCGTTTTCACTTCGGTTTCAAGGGGAACTATTCTTCCGTTTATCTTTGCGCCGGTCATGCGGTTGCCTACCGCCGTATGAATCGCATAGGCGAAGTCAACTATGGTTGCTCCTACCGGAAGGTTTATAACGTCGCCCCGGGGAGTAAAAACAAAAACTTCGTCGATGGCGATATCGGTTTTAATTGAACTTACGATATCTTCAACGTCATCAAGTTCCTGCTGCTGTTCAAGAAGCTGGCGTACCCAAGCAAGACGTTCTTCAAGTTTATATTTTCCCTGGATTCCGGCTTTATATTTCCAATGCGCCGCAATACCGTATTCCGCGGTGTGATGCATATCCCAGGTTCTTATCTGTATTTCAAAAGGAATACCCTTTTCGTCAATGCAGGTGGTATGGAGCGATTGGTACATGTTCTGTTTCGGTGTGGAAATATAATCTTTGAAACGGTCCGGAATCGGTTTGAAAAGGTCGTGCATAAGACCGAGAACATAATAACATCCGAAAACGTCGTCGCAGATTATGCGCACCGCATAAACGTCATAAATTTCCTCGAAGGATTTTCCAAGAGTGTAAATTTTGCGGTAAATTCCGTAAACGCTTTTAATCCTTCCGGTAATGGTTGCCTTGAAATTTTCGTCGTCAAGACGTTCTCTGATCTTTCTCTGAAGATGCTCAAGAAATTCCTGCTGTTCGGTTTTCTTGAGTTCCATTCTTTCTTCAATGTCCTTGTATCCGACCGGATCAAGGATTCGGATACATCTGTCCTCAAGTTCCTCCATAATCGGGCGGATACCGAGTCTGTGGGCAAGGGGCGCATAAATCTCCATTGTTTCGTGGGCGGTTCTGCGCTGTTTATCTATCGGTTTTGCGTCGATAGTCCGCATATTATGAAGGCGGTCCGCAAGTTTTACGATGATAACACGAACATCCTTTGCCATTGCTATCATCATTTTGCGGACATTTTCCGCCTGGGCTTCCTCTTTCGAAACAAATTTAATTTTACTGAGCTTTGTAACGCCGTCAACCATTGCCGCAACGTCTTCGCCGAATTCTTTTCTGACTTCATCAAGGGTTACGGAAGTATCCTCGACCACGTCATGAAGAAGCGCCGCACATACGGTATCCGTATCCATTCCAAGCTGAACAACCGTAAGCGCCGCCGCAACCGGATGGATAATATAAGGTTCGCCGGTGGCTCTTTTTTGTTCCGCATGCGCGCTTCTTGCAAGGGCGTAGGCCCGCTCTATCTTTTCAACGTCATAACCTTTGTTAACGTCAATAGCCTGCTTAAGTTCTGCAAAATATTCGGGCATTTCTTTACCGCCTCTCATGACAAAGTTTTTGTCAGATATTTCCTCTTCTTAATTTTTCAAGAAGCTTTGAATCTTCCATGTTTATTTTTTGAGATTGGAGGTTAAGGGTTATCTCTTCGGTTTTTCCGTCAAAAGTTCTTGTAATAAGCCCCATTTCCTCCATTATATCAAGGCAAAGGCGCATTTTGCAGGAATCCATGGGATATTCCTTGTTCTGTCCGGTAATTCTTCCGAAAAGAACGTCGAGCTCGCCTTTGAACTTTTGATTGTTTCTGATAAATCTGTAAACAACGGCAAAATCGTTGCGCTCCGGAATATCTTCTTCCGGAACGGGTTCGCCGCGTTTATATCCGTCATAAATAAGATTTCCGCTGAAAAGTTTTTCCTGGCTGAGGGAGGAAGGACGGATATCTCTTATTTTTACGGAAACTCTTTCCTCTCCGCCGAATTCGCTTACTTCGCAGGTTGCGGCAACATCAACGATCTCGCCCTGAATATAGGGAAAATCTTCCGCAGTCATTCCGAAATATACGGCATAGAAAACCATTCCGGCTTTTTTAAAGCGAAGGCGAAGATGTTTTCCGTTTCCGATAGGATAAATTCCGTCAACAAGAACTTTTCTGAACGCAAAGACCGGAACTTCGTTGGAAGCGCCGAAAGGTTCAAGAAGTTTAAGAGATGCAATGTTGTTGACTGTAAGTTCCGCCGGATCCATAACCTTATCAATTTTTTGAGTATATACCGGCATCTGGAGAAAGTTCTTTGCCGCAAATTCGTTTACAGCTTTGCGGAAATCCTCTACTTTATCCGAATCAAGGCTCATTCCTGCGGCAAAAGGATGACCGCCGTATCTGGTAAGATGTTCGGAAGCATAGCTTACCGCATCTATCATTGAAAAACCTTCAACACTTCTTGCTGAACCTCTTGCTTCGGGGCCGTCTTTTGAAATAAGAACACAGGGTTTTCCGGTGCGTTCAACAACTTTTGAACAAACAATTCCGATAACGCCGTGGTGCCAGCCTTCTCCGTCAAGAACAACTACTCTGTCGTTGAGGATATCCGCTTTTTCAAGGAACATTGCGTCAATATCCTTTGCAATTTCCTGTTCAAGCTGCTGACGCTGGCGGTTCTGTTCGCAAAGATCGGAAGCAAGCTGTCTCGCAAGTTCCTCATCTTCGGTGGTAAGAAGTTCTGTTACCTGGTATGCGGAACCAAGCCTTGCTGCGGAATTGAGTTTAGGCGCAATTCCGAAAGCGATCATATCAGCGGTAAGCTGTTTTTCAGAAAGTCCGGTTTCTTCAAGAAGAGCCCTAAGACCCATATTGGTGGTTTCGCTTATAAGAGAAAGTCCCTGGCGCACAAGAATCCTGTTTTCTCCGGTAAGAGGAACAATATCCGCAATAGTGCCTATGCAGATAAGATCCGCATACTGTTCGATTATTCCCCAGCCGTTGTCGTTTTCAAGGGCGCAAACAAGCTTGAACGCAACGCCTACGCCGGCAAGTTCTTTATAAACGTCGTCTGCGGTTTCGTCCTCTCTGTGCGGATCAACAACCGCAACCGCATCGGGAAGAATCTCTCTTGGTTTGTGGTGGTCGGTTACAACAACGTCTATTCCGAGGAAGGAAGCGTAATCTATCTCGTTTATTGCGGAAATTCCGTTGTCAACGGTTACGATAAGGTCAGTTTCTTTCGATGCAATATAATCGATTGCGCCCTTGTTAAGTCCATAACCTTCGTTTTCTCTGTCCGGAATATAATACCATACGTCACAGCCTATGGATGCAAGATAATCATAGAGAAGAACCGTTGCAGTCATTCCGTCGCAATCGTAATCTCCGTAAACGCAGATGCGTTCTCCCTCATCAAGAGCTTCGTTTATTCTCTGAACTGCTTTATCCATGTCGCGGTATGCCATTGGGTCGGTAAAAGGAATCTCTCTTGCAATAAAATCCGCTGCCCTTGCGGGGGTGTCGATTCCCCTTGCAACAAGAACTTCACTTACAAGGGAAGAAACTCCGAGTTCCTCTTCAATATGTTTTGCTTTTCCGGGGTTCCCCGGCATCAGTTTCCACTTTTTCATCCCATAACCTCCGCGATAAACACTTAGCCATTATAAATTAAAATATTTAAATAATTATAGCACCATATCGGCTCTTTTTCAATGAAAAATTACAAAAAACGCTTTTCGAAAAACAAGCAAAAAAAGGCCCCGCGGAAAGCCGCGGGGCCTTTTTCTTTAAAAACGTTATTCCTCTTTGGATTCGCTGCTTTCGCTGCTTTCTTCCTCGGAAGAAGCTTCTTCGGTTTTTCCTTCTTCAGAAGTTTCTTCCGCTTTGGAATTTTCGCCGCCCATCTGCTGATTCATATATTCCTGCTGGATCGAATCATAGTCGATA
This sequence comes from Oscillospiraceae bacterium, assembly GCA_017435745.1. GTDB lineage: Bacteria > Bacillota > Clostridia > Oscillospirales > Ruminococcaceae > UMGS1668. Next base: position 9,142 of record JAFSEN010000096.1, on the reverse strand, counting down.
TACTGGGTTTCGTTCATGGATTGCATTTCAGCAACTTCAAGATCTTCGGGAAGTTCGTCTTCCGGAATTCTTCTTACAGATTTTACAACAAAATTTCCGTTTTCAAGTTTTTCAAGGTCATAATAAAGATATTTGTCCGGAACAGATTCGGAGGAACCGTCCTCACTTACATTCCAAAGGGTAGTGGGCGCAACATATCCGACAATAAGGGTGTAAATTCCGGATTCTTTTCTGATTTCAACAACTTTCGGAACGTAGGAAGCGGTCTGGCCCATTATCGGAACGGAATATGTGCCTGTTTCCTCATCGTAAATATAGAAGAAATCGTAACCTTCCGCAAAGGACTGGTGTTCAAGAGTTACGGCGTCGCCGTAAAGGCTTTTTGCCGCAACATCAAGGTCCGAAGCGGGAACAACAAGCCTTCCCATATCGTCGTAATCATATTTTGTGCGGTTTTCAAGAAGGTTTGACCAAAGGGCGGTTTTAAGAATAAACACCTCGTCAAGCTGGCCCGGATTTTCAAAAGTTGCCGGGTCAAACATAAGAAGAGGATAAATCTTCCATTCAAATTCCTCTTTCTGGGAAGAGTTGTCGATGATTCTTATTCCGAGATTTACAAGAATCGAAACAAGGCTGATCGTTCCAAGAAGCGCAAGAGCAATCAGAACCGCACCGACAGTCGCAGCGTATTTATGTTTTCTTTTTGCTCCGATATATTTTTTTGCGTTGGGAAAAAGAACTTTTTTGCCTTTTGCCGTCTTTTCTTTCAAAAGGTCAACAACAACTTCCTCATTGCTTTCGGTCTTTTCTTCCGGTTCGTTTTCCTCATGAGCATCGTCTTTTTCTTCCTGAGCACCGGCTTTTTCTCCATTGAGCACCGGTTTTTCTTCCTGTTCTTCTTTGATGCTCACAATTTCGCTTCCGGTATCAAGTGCCACAACCTCGGTTATTACCATTCCGGAATCGGTTTCATCCGCAACGGCAAGAATATCCGGGCCTTTTCTCTTTCTGCGGTTCTTTTTTCCTTTTTCGGAAAGCATTTTTTCCTCTTCTTCGCTGAAGAATTCTGCAAAGCTGTCCTCAAGCTCGGTTTCCGGAAATTTTTCCTCCGGCTTGCTCCAACCGTTATTTTTATCTGCCATAGATTGTTCCTTTCAAAAAAACAAAGCGTTTTTTTTGCTTTTTCTTCATCTTCTCATGATGATACAAAATAATAATACCAAAAAATTTGTTTTTACACAAGTGTCTGGCTCAATGTTTACAATTTTTTTAAAAGAACGGGAATTTTCACTTTTATAAATAATTGCACATATTCAAAAGTTGTTATATAATATTGGCATTAAAGGAGGTGGATTAAATGTCCGCAAAAAACGGAAGAATTTTTTTCCTTGATGAAATACGCGCTCTTGCTCTTATCGGAATGATAATTTACCATGCAGCCTATGATTTATATGCTCTTTTCGGCCTTGATTTTGATTTTTATTCTCCCGGCTGGGATACTTTGCAAATGGCTGTATGCTGCACCTTTATTGTAATCGCCGGAATATCTTCAAGACTTACAAAAAACGCTCTTAAACACGGGCTTGTGGTTTTCGGCTGCGGAATCCTTATGACCCTTGGAACATATTTTTTCATGCGTTCCCAAACTATTTGGTTCGGTATTCTTCATTTTCTCGGCGTTTCCATAATAATTTATCACCTTTTCAGAAAATCGATCAAAAAAACTCCCGCTCTTCTCGGCGCGGTGCTTTCTTTTTCTGCTTTTCTCTTTTTATACGGTCTTCCTTCCGGAAGCATCTTTTTCGGAAACATCGATGTTCCTTCGGGACTCTATTTCAGCAAATATCTCGGGATAATCGGTCTTCCCGGAAGCGGATTCCGCTCCGCGGATTATTTTCCCCTTTTCCCCTGGTTCTTTCTTTTCCTGACCGGCTGTTTTATCGGAAAATGGTTCAAAGAACGCAAAATTCCCGATTTTATGATGAACAAACACAGCGATTTTCTCTGCAAAATCGGTTCCAGCACCCTTGCAATATACATAATCCACCAACCGGTTATTTATGGGGTTCTTTATGCGTTTTTCTGGGTGATTGAAAAAGGAAGTGCAGTATGAACCGGGAAACAACCTGCTGCTTCACCGGGCCGAGAAGGCCCCGGCTTCCCTCCGAAGGGAACGAACTTTCTCCCGAAATTGCAAAGCTCAAAGAAAAAATCCGTTCCGCAGTTATCGACGCTTATAACGACGGCTTTCGTTTTTTCATGAACGGAATGGCCGATGGGTTTGATCTTTTCGCCGCAGAAACAGTTGTTGAACTCAAAAATGTCTGCAGCGGAATTTCGCTCGTTGCCGTTCTTCCCTATACAGATGCTCCGAAAAGCCATTCTGCCGCCGTTGCAAAGCGCATGGAATACGTTCTTAAAAATTCATGCTCGGTAATTTCCCTTTCGGAAAAATATGTTCCCGGCTGCGAACATTGCCGCAATAAATATATGGTCGATAATTCCACAAGAATAATCGGATATTACAACGGTCTTTCCGGGGGAACCGCCCATTGCTGGAACTATTCCATTGAAAAAGGCCTTGAAAAGGTGAATATTTATGATGAAACATAACAGCCCCGGGGGTCTTTTTTCCTCCGTTCTTGCAATACTTGTAATATTTGCCTGCGCAGTTCTTTATGAACACGGAATTATAAACGACGATATCTATCTCGATATCCTCTCATCAATAAACGGAAATTCCCATTCCGTTTCCGCCGAACTCGAAGTGCATTTTCTCGACGTAGGCCAGGCAGAATGTATTCTTATAAAAGCTCCGGAAAAAAATGTTCTGATCGATGCCGGTGATATCGGCTGCGAAAAGAAAATCGAAAACTATCTTCGCACCCAGGGAATTTTTTCAATCGATCTTTTCATAATCTCCCATCCACATGCGGACCATATGGGTTCCTCTTCCGATATCCTTCGTAAATTTCCCGTTTCGGAATTGATCATTCCGGAAATCCCTTCGGAATATCTTCCAACAACTTCTCTTTTTAACGATTTTCTAAGCGCCGCCAACAAGAAAAATTGCCGGCTTTCCTATGCAAAGCAAGGACAAACTTATGATCTCGGCGGCGGAGCTTACCTTGAGATTTTAAGCCCTGTCGGATATTCCGGCGATAATCTCAACAACTATTCGGTAATATCAAAACTCACATACGGCGAAAATTCTTTTCTCTTCACCGGCGATTTGGAAAAAGAAGCGGAACTTCTTCTTGTTTCCTCCGGTGCGGATATTTCCTGCACCGTTCTCAATGCGGGTCACCACGGAAGTTCCACATCCAACTGCGCCGCGCTGCTGAAAGCCGCTTCTCCCGAATATGCTGTAATTTCCTGCGGGTTCAACAACGATTACGGCCACCCGCATAAAGAAGTAATTTCCTCTTTCCGTGAATTCAATATAAAATATTACCGCACAGATTACGACGGCGACGTTGTTTTGTGTTCGGACGGAAAAACAATAACCGCTTTTACAAAGGATTAAAAAATGGAAAAAGAAATATATAAACTCGACCGAATTGAGGAAGGCATTGCCGCCGTTGAAAATTCAGACAGAGCGATTCTCTATGTCTCGGCAAGCCGTCTTCCCGAAAATTCAAAATCCGGCGACTGTTTCACTTTTGAAAAAGGAAGATTTTATTTCGACCCGGAGGAAACTGAAAAACAGCGCGGAAAAATAAAAGTTCTTCTTGATGAAATAATAAATAAAAAATAGCTTTTTGCTGCATCATCACACTATTTACACCAAGCGGTGTTAAGATGGACATATTATTACAGAAAGGAAGCTTTATTCCATGGGCAGAATCCTTATTGTTGATGACGAACTCCGCGTTCGCGACCTTATAAAAAAATATGCAAAATTCGAAGGTTACGAAGTCTGCGAAGCTTCCAACGGGCTTAAGGCTCTTGAAATTTGCAGAACACACGAACCGGATATAATTATTATGGACGTTATGATGCCCGAGCTCGACGGTTTTTCCGCTTGCCGCGAAATCAGAAAATTTTCCAACGTTCCGATAATAATGCTTTCCGCCCGGGGCGAAGAATATGACAAAGTCCACGGTTTTGAATCCGGCGTTGACGATTATGTTGTAAAACCCTTTTCCCCAAAAGAACTTATGATGCGTATCGGCGCTATTCTTAAGCGCGGCGGAGTTTCTGTTCCCGAAGCAAAAGAAGTATATAAACTCGATGGTCTTGTTGTCGATTTTACCGGAAGGCTTGTAACCGTTGACGGAAAACATGCCGATATGTCCCCAAGGGAATATGACCTGTTTTTCTTCCTTGTAAAAAACCGCGGAATCGCTCTTTCACGAGAAAAACTCATCAATGAAGTATGGGGTTATGATTTCCTCGGCGACGACAGAACCATTGACACCCATATAAAACAGCTTCGCAAAATACTCGGCCCATACAGCCGCTGTATTTCCACCCTGAGAGGAGTTGGCTATCGCTTTGACGAGTGATAAAGTTTCAATACGCTGGAAGCTTTGCACCTATTTCATCGGCTTTGCCTTTTCGATGCTTATGATTCTCTGGCTTATGCAAACGGTTCTTTTGGACAGCATCTACGCCCTTTATACCAAGGAAACCATGAAGGAACATTCGGAAACTATTTCCGAAAACATCGACAACCCGGAACTTGACAGCCTTCTTATTTCCATAAGCCAGGAAAACGAAATTTCAATATACATCCTCAGTGAAAACGGAATGATAAAAAGCGCAACCGAGCGTTCAACAAGCGTCCGCTTCGATAAAGCTTCAAAGGGTATTCTTGAATACTGGAACCTTGCTTCTGAAAACGGCGGAACATATATAACCGAAGTTGAATCCACCGGCGTTTTTACCGACAGCGGCGTTTTTCTTGAATATGACCCGACCCATTTCGTCGGAAACGTTCCCGAACAAAATGATTTCAGCAGCATGATCATGGCAACGGAAGTAAAATCTCCTTCCGGAGAAAAATCTCTTCTTGTGATACTTTCAAGAATGGAGCCCATTGCTTCAATGGGTGAAGTACTTATGATAATTCTTTCCGTAGCAAGCGTTTTTGCTTTCGGCGCCGGAATAATTTTTGCTTTCATTGCATCAAAAGGTCTTTCAAGCCCGATAAGCAGCCTTTCGGATTCCGCTAAACAACTTGCAACCGGCGATTATGAAGTTGTTTTCGAAGGCGGCGGCTGCAGCGAAATTACCCAGCTCAGCGAAACGCTTAACAATACAACCCAAAAACTCCGTAAAACGGAAAAACTCCGCAAGGAACTTCTTGCAAACGTAAGCCATGACCTCCGCACGCCCCTTACTATGATAGGCGGCTACGGTGAAATGATGCGCGATATTCCCGGCGAAAACAATTCCGAAAATATCCAGATAATAATCGACGAAACAAAGCGCCTTACAAAACTTGTAAACGATGCTCTCGATCTTTCAAAGCTCCAGAGCGGAAATTTCAACTTCCACCCCGTTGTTTTCTGCATCACCGACGATGCTTCCGATATTGTTACCCAATTTGAAAAACTTTCCGCCGGAAAAACCGACATTGTTTTTGAAAACGAGGGCGATATTTTTGTAAACGCAGACGAAGTACTTGTTTCCGAAGCTATTTATAACCTTGTCAACAACGCGTTCATCCACGGCGGCGAAAATGTTTCAATAAAAGTCCGCCAAACCGCCGAAAACGGAAAAGTTAAAATTTCCGTAATCGACAACGGCCGTGGAATTTCTCCGGAAATGCTCGACGGAATCTGGGAACGCTACCAGAAAGGAATGGGCGGCGGCGCAGGGCTCGGCCTTGCAATAGTAAACACCGGAATAAAAATGTGCGGCGGAACCTGCGGAGTTCAAAGCGAACTTGGAAAAGGAACCGAATTCTGGATCGAACTTCCGGTTTTTAAAGATTAAAAAAAACAACTTTATGGCGGGGGCTTGCTCCCGCCGTTTTTTTATAACAAAAAGCACCCTCCGGTTTCGGAGGGTGCTTTTTGTTATTCGTCTTTTTTAAATTCAAGAATATCCCCGGGCTGGCAATCGAGAACGTCGCAAATCGCCTCAAGGGTCGAAAAACGGATTGCGCTTACCTTACCGGTTTTTATTTTCGAAAGATTCACATTCGCAATTCCAACTTTTTCCGAAAGTTCGTTGAGCGAAATTTTTCTGTCCGCCATGACACGGTCAAGTCTTAAAATAATCGGCATATTTCCACCTCATCAAAGGGTCTCGTCGGCCTGTTTCTGAAGTTCTTCGCCGTATCTGAAAACAAACGAAAGAAGAAAAAGAACCGCCGCAATGAAAAAATAAATCATATCAAATTCATAGCTGTAAATATAGCCTTCAATCCATTCATAGCGCATAACAAAATCAAGCCCGTGCTCATCAATAACAGTAATCGTTGCGTTTCTTATAAGATTTATAAGAATTCCGCCGGCAGCAAAAACCTTGCCCAAGAGAGCAAGATTTTTCCGAACAGTTTCATCAAAGGGAAGAGCGTTTTTCATCGGTTTAAGAATTTTACGGAAGATGTAAATCGAAACTGTGAGCATAAGGATTTTTATCGGAACAATAAAAACCATAACAAATCGGTTTACGTCGAAAAATCCTTCAACGGTCAAAGTCTGCGGTTTTAAATCTCCTCCTTCAAAAGTCATCGGGAGCACCAGCGCAAGAAAAAGCGCAAGTGAAAAAATCGAAATCCAAAAAAGAATAACCGCCGTTTTATCGATAAATTTTGCCGTTTCGCTGATTTTTTTCATATTGTCACCTCCGCTTATAATAACAACAGTATAACAGTCTGTTTTATGTTTGTCAAATATTTTTTAATGTTTATCGTTAATTTTTTAAATAAAAACAGCGAAGCTCTGCTTCCGCTGTTTTTATATCCATATAAAACTTTCTTTCGGGTCGCGTTTTGAATAAATTTCTTCAAGTTCGGCGAGGATTTCTTCCTTCGGGCGTATGAACTTTTCATCATGGCTGATAAGAAAAAATTTTGCCGAAAGATTTTTGAGCACCGCAATTTCCTCTTTGAGCACCGAAGCGTTGTAGCAAACCCTTCCCTGTTTCATTGTTGCATAGGTTGCGTCGCCGAGAAAGGCAAATTCACCGATTTCCATTCCAAGCGAACCTTTCGCATGGCTTGACGGAAGCGGAAAAACATGTATCTTTTCGCCGTCATCAATAAATATATCTTCGCTGACAACCGTTCCGCGCTTCGCATATTTAAAAGTGTTCGCGCCAAGATAGACTTCTCTGAAATCAACGTACTCAAGATTACCCATATGATCCGGATGGAAATGAGATATAACCGCGTTCTTAGGTTTTTTAATTTCGCTTAACGATGTTGGAACAGATTCATCTGCGCCGACATCAAAGATCCAGCAAAATTCATCGCCTTCGAAAATTCCCACATCCGCCGAAAGCGGATTTTCGGTTGCTTTGATGTAAGATAATCTGTTTGCTATTTTAAAAATTTCCGACATACGCTCGCCTCATTTTACATTTGGGTTGCCTTTAAATTTCATGAGCATCGGGCGAAGTTCCGAAGCAAGATAGAGCGAACCTGCTACCACAAGGGCCTCGTCATCTTTAAGATTTTCAAGTGTTTCCGCAAGAGCTTCCTTTGCGTTTTGTCTTGCTTCAACTTTTTCGCAATATTTCGACGCAATTTCCGCAAGTTTTTCCGGAGAGACCATTCTCGGGTTCGCTACAGGAACGGTTATAACGTGCTCAAAGCAGGAAGCAAGTTCTTTCATAACGGTTTCGCAATCTTTATCCGCCATCATTCCGCAAAGCAAAATCCGCTTTCCCGGCAAAAACTCTTTTACATTAACAGCAAGAGCCTTTGATGCCTGCGGGTTATGAGCACCGTCAAGAATTACGATCGGCTTTTTTGAGCAAAGTTCAAACCTTGCGGGGAATCTTGTTGCCGCAATTCCTTCAACAAGATGCTCATCTTTTATAGCAAAATGTTTTTCGCGAAGAATGCTTACCGCGGAATAAACGGTAAGAAGGTTGTTTATCTGGTGTTTACCGCCTAAGGGAAGCGCAAGTTCGGTTTTTCCGACCAAAATATCCATTCCGGAAACGTCTTCGGAAACAATTTTTGCTCTTCCTGCAGCTCCGGTCACAAAAGTTGCGTCAAGTTCTGCGCATTTGTTGAGCATTACCGTAAGAGCTTCCTGCTCCTGGCCCGGGGAGGTTAAAAGGGTACATCCCTGGCGCAAAATTCCGCATTTTTCTTCGGTAATTTTTGCGATTGTATCGCCAAGAATCTCCGTATGATCAAGTCCAACAGCGGTTATAATCTGCAAAACCGGTTCCGGAACTGTGTTTGTTGCGTCAAATCTTCCACCCATTCCAGCTTCGAGCACCACAAAATCGCAATTTTCTTCCGCAAACCAAAGCATTGCGCAGGCGGTCGTTATTTCAAAAGCGTTGAGCATTGTTCCCTGCTCAAGAAGTGCATCCGCTTCTTTTTTAACCGTTTCAACAATCTTTGCAAGGCGCTTTTTGCCGATCATTTTTCCGTTTATCATCATTCTTTCCCGAAATTCGAGCACATAGGGAGAAATATATCTTCCGGTTTTATAACCGGCAGTGCTCAAAACGGAAGAGAGCATTGCAACGGTGGAACCTTTTCCGTTTGTTCCGGCAACGTTTATGCTCCGGAGCTTTTCCTGGGGATTTCCAAGCTTTTCGAGAAGTATTTTCATCTCCCCGAGGGAAGGTTCTTTTTTGAACCGCGGAAAATTCGCGATATATTCAAGACTTTCTTCATATTCCATCGGTTTTTTCCGCCTTTCATTTTATAAAAGTTTCAGAGCCGCCGGAAACGGCGGCTCTGTTATTAGCTGAATCCCCTCGCCACACCTTACGGTATGTGGCCCTCTCCCCTTTAGGCAAGGGGCGCATTATTTCATCGCTGCAATGGATTCTTCGAGCTTTGCAAGTCTTTCTTTAAGTTTTGCAAGTCTGTCGCGTTCTGCGGCAACAACGTTTTCCGGTGCTTTGTTGACAAAGCCGGGGTTCTGAAGTCTTGCTTCAAGACCGGAAGCCTGTTTTTCGCACTGTTCTTTTTCTTTGTTAAGACGCTCAAGCTCTTTTG
>JAFSEN010000095.1 GCA_017435745.1 Oscillospiraceae bacterium | reverse complement strand
ACTTGCTTTCAAGCGGGAGCCTTCTAAAACCGGGCACGGCGGTAGATACTTATGCGCGGCAACGTTTAGAACAAAACACTCTTTTGCGGGGTCGGTTCCAAGAGGAAAGCGGTGGGTCGACAGGTTTTTAACGCGTATTTCAAAATCTTTCATTGAAATACGGCCATGCTGTAAAAAGCAGTATGAAAAATGGGTGAGGCTGCGGCCGTTGACCCTGTTTTTACCTTGCGTGACTTGAATCCGCAAAAGGGGGATGCAGAATGGAAAATAATGCCATTATCAAATTAAAGGATATTGTTGTTGAATTTGACGGAGAAAGTGTTCTTCGCCATATCAATTTGGATATCCGCAACCACGAATTCGTCACACTTTTAGGACCTTCCGGCTGTGGTAAAACCACCACTTTGCGTATTATCGGAGGCTTTGTAAATCCCAAAAGCGGGGACGTTTTTTTTGATGGAAAAAGAATAAACGATCTTCCGCCATATAAAAGGGAAGTCAATACCGTATTCCAGAAATACGCGCTTTTTCCGAATCTGAATGTTTACGAAAACATAGCTTTCGGTCTTCGTCTTAAGAAAGTTCCGGATGAAGAAATAAAAGAAAGAGTTTTCGAAATGCTCGATCTTGTTAATATGCGCGGATATGAACGCCGCGACGTAAATCTTCTTTCCGGCGGTCAGCAGCAGCGCGTTGCTATTGCAAGGGCTCTTATCAACAAACCCCAGGTTCTTCTTCTCGATGAACCGCTTGGCGCGCTTGACCTTAAACTCCGTAAAGAGATGCAGATCGAACTCAAAAAGATTCAGCGAGAAACGAAGATCACCTTTATTTATGTAACTCATGACCAGGAAGAAGCTCTTACCATGAGCGATACTGTAGTTGTTATGCGCGCGGGTGAAATTCAGCAGATAGGTACTCCTATTGATATTTATAATGAACCAATCAATGCTTTTGTTGCGGATTTTATCGGTGAATCCAATATAATAGATGGCATTATGAAGAAGGATTACCTTGTTAATTTCGCCGGAAGAGATTTTGACTGTGTTGACTTTGGCTTTGAAGAGAACGAAAATGTCGACGTTGTTATCCGGCCGGAAGATATAAAAATTTCCGCATCTGAAAACGGTCAGATAACCGGAAAAGTTGAAAGCATTATTTTCAAAGGCGTACATTACGAAATTGTTGTTGTTGATTCCGATGGTTTCAACTGGAAAATACATTCTACACTTTATGAAGAACCGGGCAGGGAGGTTGGACTTTCCGTAATTCCGGACGATATTCATATTATGCACAAGATGACGGAGGATGAAAAATGATAAAATCCCGTTATCCTGCTTTTCCATATATCGTTTTTATGGCGATATTTATAATCGTTCCGCTTGTGATGGTTGCTTATTTTGCATTCACCACAAGCAGCGGTGAATTTACCATACAGAATATAATTCGCGTAGGCGATTATATTCCGGTTATTATCAAATCGCTTTTTCTTGCCTTTGCGGCTACGCTTATCTGCCTTGGTCTTGGCTATCCTTTCGCGTATATTATGGCACGGAAAACAAGCAACATAAGAAGAACAATGTTCATGCTCATTATGCTTCCGATGTGGATGAACTTTCTTCTCAGAACCTATTCATGGATGACAATTCTTGAAAACAACGGACTTCTTAATCGTTTTTTCGGAATTTTTGGAATAGGACCTTTTGAAATGATAAACACCCAGGGTGCAGTTGTCCTCGGAATGGTATATGACTACCTTCCTTTTATGATAGTTCCGCTTTATACCGTTATGATGAAGATGGATCATTCTCTCGTCCAGGCCGCCCAGGACCTTGGCGCAGATCCTTTCCAGGTCTTCACACACGTTATTCTTCCGCAGACCATGCAGGGAATCAAGACCGGAATCACAATGGTTTTTGTTCCTTCCGTTTCGACTTTCGTAATTTCCAGAATGCTCGGCGGCGGTTCCGAACTTATGGTCGGTGACCTTATCGAAATGCAGTTCGGAAGCAACAACTATAACCCGAACCTCGGTTCCGCAATTTCGCTTGTTCTTATGATAATCGTTCTTATCTGCATGAGCGTTATGAATCAGTTTGACAGCGATAATATCGACAAAGAGGGGAGGATCGCAATATGAAATTTCTTTCCAAATTTTATGTTGGCATAATTTATGCTTTCCTCTATCTGCCGATTGCGGTTCTTATCGTTTTTTCATTCAACGATGCAAAAAGCCGTACCGTTTTTACGGATTTTACTTTCAAATGGTATGAAAAACTCTTTACAAACGATATAATTCTCGGCGCTTTTGCAAATACTCTTTTTGTGGCGCTTGTTGCGGGAATTTGCGCGGTGGTTCTCGGAACACTTGCCGCTATAGGAATCAATGCGATGAACCAAAAGCTCCAGGGATTGCTGCTCAATGTAACATATCTTCCCATGATAAACCCGGATATCATAACCGGTGTTTCTCTTATGCTCCTTTTTGTTTTTATAAGAATGGAGCTTGGTTTCACTTCTCTTATTCTTGCACATATCACTTTCAATGTTCCGATTGTAATTTTCAACGTACTTCCGAAGCTTCGCCAGCTTGACCGCAATATTTATAATGCGGCTCTTGATTTGGGTTGTAACCCGACCCAGGCTTTCAGAAAAGTTGTTCTACCGGAAATCATGCCCGGAATTGCAGCAGGTTTTCTTCTTTCGATAACATATTCGTTCGACGATTTTGCGGTCAGCTTTTTCACAAGCGCGGCGGATTCCCAGACCCTTTCCGTTGTAATTTATTCAATGGTAAGAATGAAAGTAAGCCCGGAAATCAACGCACTTTCAACAATAATGTTTGTTGTCGTGCTACTTGTTTTGCTTCTTGTTAACATTAATGATGCAAGAAAAGAGAAAAAAATCAGACAAAGAAATATTTTAGAGGGAGAAGTTTAATATGAAAAGAATCTTTGCAGTAATGCTTTCCGTAATTATGATAATTCTTTCTGCCGTTTCCGCTTTTGGTTATTTCAGCGAAGCGGAAGGTTATTCCACTGAAGTCGAAGATT
>JAFSEN010000094.1 GCA_017435745.1 Oscillospiraceae bacterium | reverse complement strand
GTCTGCGAAGTTACAAAACGTTAAGGAAGTGCGGTTATGGGAGTACGCATGACCAGAGAGGAATTCCTTGAAAAGGTTTTCCAAAAAAAATATGAGGAACTGAAAGATAAAGATCTTCGAATAGTCCGTATCAAAGTAAAAGGTAAGGAAATTTCACTTGCCCAGCTCATCGGTTCTTCCGAAACAAGAATCTATCAGAACCTTGCGCTCCATATCGGAACCCATTTCGGCGAAGACCACACCGGCGAATCCATCGGTCTTATCCATGTTACCCCGGAAGAAGCTGCGATAATCGCCGCGGATATTGCGATGAAAAGCGGCAACGTCGAAATCGGGACTCTCGACCGTTTCAGCGGTTCTGTTGTAATTTTAGGCGACCGTTCCAACGTCCGAAGCGCCCTTGAAGGCGTTATTGAATTCTTTGAATATAAACTTAAATTCACCGTCTGTGATATAACAGAGGTGTAAAGAGAGCATATATGAAAAAAATGTTTTTAATGGGCAGAAGTGAGGCAGGAAAAACTTCCCTGACCCAGATTCTGCATGGTGAGGAACTTCATTATCACAAAACTCAATATACGAACACAGACGATTTTATAATCGATTCCCCGGGCGAATATTCCGAGACCAAACATTGTGGAATCGGTCTTGCCTGTTTTTCCTTCGAAGCGGACGTTCTTGCTCTTGTTATGGCGGCAGACGAACCCTTCGCGGTTTTCGAACCGAACTGCAACTGCTGGACAAACCGCCCGCTTATAGGAATCATTACAAAAACGGATTCACCTTTTGCTAACGTTCCGATGGTGCGTAACTGGATGATAAATTCCGGCTGCGAAAGAGTTTTTGAAATAAGCAACGTAACAAAAGAGGGCGTAGGGGAGCTTTTTGCTTACCTCGAGGCAGACCCGGTTAAAATCCCCTGGCAGGAAGCGGTCAACCGCCAATGGAGCGGGCAGCCCGAATGGATGAACAAAGAAGAATTTGAGAAATTCAAAGAATCCGGTTGGGGAACAGATAAACAGCTTGAAGAATTCATTGCAAAAAAATAAAACCTTGTCCGAAACGGACAAGGTTTTTTTATTTTAAAAATCAGATAAGCCCGAGGAAACCAAAAGCGATTCCGGCGGCGGCGCTCATTCCGAGAATTACTATGGGGTGGGGGTTTTTCTTTTTGAGCACGAACCAGCAAATTGCTGCAAGAATTATTCCCGGAATGCTCACAAGGTCAAAAAAGCTTTTAGTTTCGCTGAAAAGCGGGATGTTTATAAGCGAAATTTCAATAACCGAAACGAGCGCAGCACAGACAAGCGCAACGGAAACAGCGCGAAGTCCGTAAAAAGCGCCTTTTACATATTTGTTTTCGCTGAATTTTTTGAGAAAACGGGAAACGATGGTTGCAATTATAACCGGCGGAACAATAAAACCGATGCTCGCGATCAATGCGCCAAGAACACCTGCACTTGTAAAACCGACATAGGTAGCCATGTTTATTCCTATGGGTCCGGGTGTGGATTCGGAAATGGCAATCATATCAGCAAGCTGAGCATGGGTGTACCAGCCGGTTTTGTCGGAAATTTCATAGAGAAACGGAAGCGAAGCAAGGCCGCCGCCAACGGTGAAAAGTCCGGTTTTTAAAAATTCCCAGAAAAGCTGGAGGTAGATCATTTTTCTTTACCTCCTTTTTCCATGAAAAAGACATGGACAATAATTCCGGCAACGGCAGAAACAACAACAAAGGTTATGGGGCTGATGCCGGAAAAAACCGTAAGCAGAAGCACTGCCGAAAAAAGAACCAAAGTGAATTTATCGACGATTGCTTTTTTGAAAAGCTTTATTATTGCGGAAAAAATCAAAACGCAAACCCCAACGCGGATTCCGGCAAAGGCATTCTGTACTATTTCAAGTTCGGAAAAACTTTGGATAAAAGCGGCTATCGCAATTATTATTACAAGCGAAGGCGCAATTACACCGAGAGAAGCCGCAACAGCCCCGGCAAAGCCTTTTACTTTGTTGCCGATAAAAGTTGCGGTGTTGACCGCAATTACCCCGGGAATACATTGGCCGACGGCATAATAATCCATAAGTTCTTCTTCTGTTACCCAGCCTTGTTTTTCAACCGCTTCACGCTGGAGCATGGGAAGCATTGCGTAGCCGCCGCCGAAAGTAAGGCCGCCGATTCTTGCAAAAGCAAGAAAAAGTTCAAAAAGTTCCTTCATTTTTTCTCCTTTTTATGTTTTGAAAAAAATCACCTTAATATATCTTACATTAAAAAAGAGGATTGTCAACAGTTTTTGTTTTCTGTGGGGCAGAACCGGTGGAATCCTTCGGTAAAATATGCTACAATGTTTCCATAGCAAAAAAGACAAAGGAAACCGAGGCGGAATTTTTTATGGAAGCACCTTTTAACCCGACTTTTCAAAAATATCCTTCGCAGAGATATCCGGTTTATGCAAGGGGAGGAATGGTCTGTTCCTCAAGCGCAATGGCCTCTGCGGCGGGTCTTGAAATCCTTAGGAAAGGCGGAAACGCGATGGATGCGGCGGTTGCAACAGCTTCTGCCCTTACCGTTGTTGAACCCACCGCAAACGGAATCGGTTCGGATGCCTTTGCTCTTGTCTGGTCGGAAAAAGACCAAAAATTATATGGGCTTAATTCAAGCGGACCCGCGCCGATGATGGCTTCGATAGATGCGGTTCTTTCGGATAAAAAAGACAATAACGGAAAAATGCCGACCTTTGGCTGGACAGCGGTTACTGTTCCCGGTGCTCCGAAAGCCTGGGCGGAACTTAACAAAAAGTTCGGAAGGCTTTCGCTTTCGGAAGATATGGCGCCTGCGGTAAAATATGCAAGGGAAGGTTACCCCTGTTCCCCCAACCTTGCGCTTATGTGGAAGGGTGCTTTTAAAAAATATAAAAGCGTTTTCGGTGAAAAAGAAGAATTTGAAGAATGGTTCAAAACTTTTGCTCCGGAAGGAAAAGCTTTTGAAGCGGGGGATATAATAAAACTTCCTAACCATGCGGATACCCTTGAAAAAATCGGCGCAACCGGCGCAGCCGCTTTTTATTCCGGAGATATTGCAAGAAAAATCGATGCGGACAGCCGGGAATTCGGCGGATATCTCCGTTATGAAGACCTTGATAAATTTGAAGCAAAATGGGTAGAACCGATAAAAGTTAATTACCACGGATACGAAGTTTGCGAAATTCCCCCAAACGGGCAGGGAATAGCCGCGCTTATGGCGCTTAATATTCTTAAAGAATTCAGTTTTACAGAAAAAGACTGCGCCGAAACTTATCATAAACAGCTGGAAGCAATGAAAATTGCCTTTGCGGATGCTTTCCATTATGTAACAGACCCGGATTATATGGAGATCGATTACAGCGATCTGCTTTCCCCGGAATACGGCGCGGAACGGGCAAAAGAAATTGGGGATACCGCAAAAATATATACCCATTCGGTTCCGCCGAAAAGCGGAACGGTTTATTTCTGCTGCGCGGACGGGGAAGGAAATATGGTTTCGTTTATCCAATCGAACTATATGGGTTTCGGTTCCGGAATCGTTGTTAGGGGAACAGGAATTTCTCTTCAGAACCGCGGCTGTGATTTTTCCCTCGATCCGAAGGAAGCAAACCGCCTTGAACCGGGAAAACGCACCTATCATACAATTATCCCCAGCTTTATCCTTAAAGACGGAAAAGCGGTTGGACCTTTCGGCGTAATGGGCGGATATATGCAGCCCCAGGGACATCTTCAGGTTGCAATGAATTATATAGATTTCCACCTTGACCCGCAACAAGCTCTGGATGCTCCGAGATGGCAATGGATGCGGGACAATACCGTTACGGTGGAAACCCGCTTCAGCAGCGAAATTGCCCGTTTGCTCCGCCAAAAAGGGCATGATTTAAGGGTCGATATCAACACCCCGAGTTTCGGAAGGGGACAGATGATAATCCGGCTTGAAAACGGAACTCTTGTGGGCGGAACGGAATCGAGAACGGACAGCAACATCGCCTGCTACTGAGGGGAGATTGAAACAGATGGTAAAAAATATAGTTCACGATCCGATGTTCCTTGCGCAGAAATCTGCGGAGGCAACCTTTTTGGATTTACAGACCGCGAAGGATCTTCTTGATACTTTTTCCGCAAACAGAGAAGGCTGTGTGGGAATGGCGGCAAATATGATCGGAATAAGAAAACGCATTATTGTTTTCGATAATAACGGAACAGATACGATAATGTTCAACCCGGAAATTATTCAGAAATCCGGGGAATACGAAACGGAGGAAGGCTGCCTTTCCCTTTCGGGAATAAGGAAAACAAAGCGTTTTCAGTTTATAACGGTAAAATATTCCGATATGAATTTCAAACCCCGGACGGAAAAATTTTTTGGCTGGACTGCCCAGATAATCCAGCATGAAATCGACCATTGCAGCGGGATACTGATTTGAAAAAATAAAAAAACGCCTGTTTGGGGAGTGCTTCATAAAGAAGTACTCCTTTCATTTTTGTATTTTTCAAATAATAACCGAGCCGCCGATGTAAACAGAAAACCGTTGTCGCCTTCGAAGACGGCGACGGCGGTTTAAATTCGGGACCGCCATTTTTCCGGTGGTGCTTTTTGTCCCCTAAAAAAGGGACAGCTGTCGCGGGAGCGGCGGCAGGGGTGTGCAAACTTTCCTTTTCAGGCACAACCCGGTTTCTTTTGGCTACAAAAGAAATGGGGTTGCTTTTATATAAAATAACGGAACGGTCAAGACCGTTCCCTACAATAAATCTGCAAAAAAAACAGAGGAACTTCGTTATGAAGTGCCTCTGTTCGACAGCGTTTTTTTAATATCCGAATGTTCTTGAAACTTTTTGCAAGGTTTCAACAATATTGATTTTCTGCGGGCAGTTTTGTTCGCAGATCCGGCAGCGAAGGCAATCCGAAGGTCTTGAATAGTTTCTTGTAAGAGAAGAATAGGCGTGTTCGATTTTCCAATCGTCTTCCGGGTTTCGGCAATATTCGTTGTAAACTTCAAAATATTTCGGAATGGGGATTTGAAGCGGGCAGTTTCCGGTGCAGTAAGAACAGCCTGTGCAGGGAACTGCGGTTTCGGAGCGGATTGTTTCCGCGGCTTTATAAAGAACAGAAATTTCGGTTTCGGAAAGTTTTTCCGGAACATCAAGATTTTCAAAAAGCTGTTCGGAGCTGTTCATTCCGCTTAGCACAAAGCT
Organism: Oscillospiraceae bacterium; assembly: GCA_017435745.1. Lineage (GTDB taxonomy): Bacteria > Bacillota > Clostridia > Oscillospirales > Ruminococcaceae > UMGS1668. Next base: position 14,403 of record JAFSEN010000094.1, on the reverse strand, counting down.
TACGCCGGAAAGATTTTCCGCAAACCTTATGGCATAGGAAGCGGGGGAATCATTCATTTCAGCTTCCGAAAGGAGCGAAGCGGCTTTTTTCGGAAGATTTGCAAGGTTTCCGCCCTTAACGGGTTCCATAACAACAATTTCTTTGCCGTGCTTCATCGCAATTTCGTAACATTCCCTTGCCCGGAGGACGGAACTGTTCCAATCGAGATAGTTGATCTGGAGCTGAACAATATCCGTTTCGGGGTGCGCGGTAAGGATTTTATCAAGAAGTTCGGGGCTGTCGTGGAAAGAAAAACCGATTTTTCCTGCAAGGCCTTTTTCTTTAAGTTCGGAAATAAAACCAAATTCGTCGAAAGTTTCCGCCGTAATATAGTTTGTTTCGTTGAGCCAATGAAGAAGATAAACGTCAAAAAAATCAACGCCGCAGCGGGAAAGTTGTTTTTCAAAAATCCTGCTGCAATCTTCTTTGCTGCGGATCATCCAGCTTGGAAGTTTATCTGCAAGGATAAATTCGTTTCTTGGGTGGCGTTCGATAAGAGAAATGCGAATCGCTTCTTCAGAAGCGCCGCCGAGATATGTAAAAGCTGTGTCAAAATATCTTCCGCCATTTTCGATAAATTTATCGACCATAAAATTGAGCACGGCGTAATCAACGCTGTGCTTATCTTTTTTATTCAATAGCGGAAGCCGCAGAAAACCAAAACCGAGTTTTTTCATAGCGCACCTCTTTTATGCAAAAACAAGAAAATGCATTCCGAAAGCGCAAAGAATCCCAAGAATGATTCCGGTTATAACCTGGAGCGGGGTGTGGCCGACAAATTCCTTGAGCACAACTTCCGGAAGTTCGTTTTTCGAAAATTTTTCGAAGGAATCCACAAGGATGTTAAGAAGTTTTGCGTGTTTTCCGGCTTCAAGGCGAACCCCCATGGCGTCGTGGCAAACGATTATTGCAAGGATGCCGCTTATTGCAAATTCAAATGAACCGAAACCGTAGGTAAGCGCGGAAATTGTTGCAAGGGAGGAAACAGTTGCGGAATGTCCGCTGGGCATTCCTCCGTCGCCGAAAAGCCTTGAAAAATCCCAGGTTTTTGTAATAAAAGCATGGATAAAAACTTTTAAAACCTGTGCAACGGTCCAGGAAACCACCGCGGTTATAAAAAATTTGTTCGTAATAAAATCAATAAACCAATCCATTAGCAACATCCTTTAAAATATCTGTCTTGTTTTTTTATCTTTTAAAAACCCGTTCGCCGCCGATATATGTTTCGAGAACTTTTGCTTCAAGAATCTCTTCTTCGGGAATTTCAAGAAGATTTTTGTCCATAACAATAAAATCCGCTTCCATTCCGGGTTTTATTTTTCCGCGGATATTCTCATCGCCGCTTACAAAAGCGCCTTCGGCAGTATATGCATAGAGAGCGTCATAGACCGAAACTGCCTGCTTTGGAAGATAGGGGCCGTTTCCTTTACAGTCTTTTCTGCTGACCGCGCAATAAATTCCGCGCATGGGTTTGAAATTTTCAACCGGGCAATCGGTTCCGAAAGCTTCGTGAACTCCTCCGTCAAGATAATCCTTCCATGCATAGGAAGTTTCGGCAAGTTCTTTTCCTGCCCGGTCATATACTATGTGCATATCGTAATCAATAAAAACCGGTTGGGTAAGGGGAATTATTCCAAGGCGGCAAAGCCGTTCGATCTGGTCCTTGCTTGTTATCTGGCAATGGACTATCGCGTGCCTTGGGTTATATTCGGGATAAGCGTTCTTTGCATTTTCGATGGCGTTAAGACACATTTCCATGGCGCCGTTTCCAATTGCATGTATTGCGGCGGGAATGTTGCGTTTTTGCGCTTCAAGAACGAAATAATCAAGTTCGTCCTGGCTGTAGATGGAAATTCCTTTTGTGGTAGGGTCATCCGCATAGAAATCCTTCATTAAAGCGGTTCTTGCGCCAAGGCTTCCGTCGGAAATAATCTTAAGGCAGGAAACTTTAAAACTTCCTTCGCGCATTTTATAATGTTCGTGCGCGAACCAATCGTCAACTTCTTCCCTTGTTTGGGAAAGAGCCTGTTCTGCGTAGTGCACTTTTAATCTTCCGTCAAGAGAAGCTTTTTTAAGTTCCTCAAGAAGTTCATAGGCTCTTCCTTCCGGGGCATATTTCATATCGTCGGATTGAACGGCGGTTATTCCCTGTTCATAAAGGTCGTTTTGACATTCGAGCATCATTTTAAGAAGGATGCTCAGATCCGGATAGGGGAGTTTTGATTTTACTTCGTCGAAATAGTTTTCCTTGATAACGCCGTTTGGATTTCCGTTTTCATCAACTTCGCAGAAAGCGCCGAGTTTTTTTGCTTTTTCGGAATCAAGCCCCATAAGCTCCATGCCTTTTGTGTTGAGCACGCCCACATGATAGCATGCGCGCATTATGAGCACGGGGTAATCTTCGGAAATTTTATCAAGGTCTTTTGCGGTCGGAAAACGCTTTTCTCCTTCGGTAAAATAATCGTGGTTCCACCTTTCGCCGACAAGCCAGAGCCCGCTTTTTTTATCGAAATGCTCAAAAGCTTTGCTCATTCTTCCGACAATATCTTCGACAGAAACGGTTCCGTCAAGATCGACCGAAAGCTTTGTTTTTACATAGTGGAGATAGTGCATGTGGGAATCGTTGAAGGAAGGCATTACAAATTTTCCGCCGCAATCGAGAATTTTTGCACCGGGCGAAAGAAGTTTTTCCGCTTCGGAAAAAGCGCCGCAGAAGGTGAATTTTCCGTCTTTTACTATTGCCGCTTCCGCAAGGGGATATTCACGATCCATTGTTGCAATTACCGCATTTTTGATGATATATTCCATGATGCACGCTCCTTTTTGGGGTCTATGGAAACATTATAAAACAACGGGGGTTATATGTCAAAAGAAAAAAGACAGCCGGAGGCTGTCTTTTTTTTACATTTTATTTGTTTTTGCGATAGTCGATATTAATATAGGAATATGGTTCGTCATCAGCGAGCACCCACATCTCGACTCGTGTGTCACCGATTATCCAATAAAGCGAGGGAGAGGATGCTTCGTCAGAAGAATCTTCACCTAAAGCGCCAGCGGCATTTGTAAAATAATTTTCAAGAGAGGTCCATACAGATAGACCGGTTTCATAATCGAGATAATTAGTATAAACCTGAATGGCACATCCTTCGTTGAGATATAGGCATGAAACGCTAAGATTGTCATCAGGCATATCAATACCATAGAAAGAATAATCAAGCCTTAAAGAATTTTCCCAAAATTTTGCGCTTATTTCATTAGCAGAATTTTCCCATGTTACCCCAAAAGGAAGCTCAAACACGGAAGCAGGAATATAGTTTTCATTTTCACTTTCATTTTGATCGATGTTCTGAATTTCAGAAGCAGGCGCAAGAGAAATAGTGCCATTTTCGCCCCAATCATCAAGTAAAATTGTTATACCATCTATTTCCCACACAAGTTCATTGTCATTCTGAGAGGAAGGCTCACCAAGTTCTTCAACAAACATATTTCTTAACATGTTGTAAGCGTTGCCGGAATACCATCCAAGGTTTGTCGAAAGAGATACTGCTTCAAGATTTCCGGAATTATCAAGATGATAGGATAAAGAAACGCTGAAATCAGTATGGTCAAATCCAAAATAGGTTGCGCAAAGTTCAGAATCAAGGCTGTGCTCATTGTTGTTTTCAAAAACTGCATTTTTATCTGCTTCGATTATTTCCTCTGCGGAAGTACCGAATTCAAGACCGTAGGGAAGATTTATTTTATTTCCTTTTATGAATTTTCCAAAATTTTCGGTACAAATCGGACGGTATTCAATGCTGCAGTCGGCATTCCCGAGGTTTGTAAGTTCGATTATCATATCTTTTGTTTTGAGCATTTCAACAATACTTTCAGCTTTTACGGTTTCAGCTCCGGAATCGTTGAGATAATCGGATATTTCGTTGCGCAAATGGCCGGAATAGTTTAAATCGTAAGACACGTCCATTTCAACACGATTAAGTGAACCTGTATTGTCAAAATAATATTCAATATTAAAGGTAAATGTTTTTTCTTCAAATCCAAGGAAAGAGGAATCTATGTTTGAAGCAACAAATTCTTCGCCCAAAATACTTTCGTCAATCCAGGAATTGTCTGCTTTATCAAGTACTTTCTCAATGGAATCGCCGAATTTTACTCCATGAGGAAGTTTTGCTTTTGAAGAAAAAATCGAAGAGAAAAGAACTATCGAAAGAATTATCAGGATGATTGCCGCAATTCCTGCCGCAGCGGGAACAAGGATTTTTTTCGGGATTTTTACTGCTTTTATATAATTTGAAAAATCAGGTATTTTAACATCCGGCATTTTAAAATCAGGCATTTTAACATCAGCTTTAGGTTTGCTTCCGATTTTGTTTCCACAGCCGGGACAGAATTTTGCATCATCGGGAAGTTCTTTACCGCAATTTATACAATACATCGTATAACCTCCAGTTCGTTTATATACTCAAATTCTTATATAAACCAATAATACATCTTTATTTTCCTTGTGTCAACAATAATTAATCTTTAAAATCCCCATAATTTGATATGCATGGCATTATATTATACATATCGGAGGTGATTTTATGGACTATATGGAATGGTTTGCCGCAAGACTTGCGGAACTTCGGATTGAAAAAGGCGTTTCCGCAAGGGATATGAGCCTTTCTCTCGGTCAGAGCGAAAGCTATATCAACAAAATCGAAAATCACCGAACAATGCCTTCTATGGCCGGATTTTTTTATATCTGTGAGTATTTTGGAATCAGTCCGGAGGATTTTTTCAGGACGGAATGCCATTCTCTTCAAAAAACACCGGAAATAGTTGAGGAGATGGAAAAACTTTCTCCAAAACAAGCGGAACACATCCTTGCCTTAATCAAAGACCTTAATTCAAAATAGCGGTAACACCTCATCCGCCGCCTTTGGCAACACCTTCCCCCAAGGGAAGGCATTTTTCTCTTTACTTTCCCTTTTAAAAATAGTATTATATTACCATAGTTAAAAATCAGGAGGATTATTCACATGATTAAACTTGATATTAAAGGCTACGGCTCCATGCTTATCGAACTTGACCCCGTTGCAGCGCCCAAAACCGTTGCAAACTTTGAAGCGCTTGTTGAAAAAGGCTTTTTCGACGGACTTACCTTCCACCGCATCATCAAAGGATTTATGATCCAGGGCGGCGACCCTGCCGGCAACGGCACCGGCGGCTGCAAACCCGAAATCTACGGCGAATTTGCTTCCAACGGCTGGACCCAGAACACCATCAGCCACAAGCGCGGCGTAATTTCCATGGCAAGAACTTCCGACCCGAACTCTGCTTCCTGCCAGTTCTTTATCGTTCATGAAGACAGCGAATTTCTTGACGGAAACTATGCGGCTTTCGGTCATGTAGTTGAAGGTCTTGAAGTTCTTGATGCGGTTGCTTCCGTTGCAACCTATCCCAACGACATGCCCTGCAAAAAAGTTGTCATCAAAAAAATGGCAAAAGTTTGATTGAATGGAAAAGCTTAAATTAAAAGCCACCGCGGAAGCGGCGGCGATTCTTCTTGGGTTTTTCGTTTTCGGAACGCTGATATCCTTCCTGTTCGACGAAGTTACGGCGGAACTTTTCCGCCTTGTAATTCTTGAATGGGGCGCATTTCCAATGCTTTGCGCAATAACCGGGGGGGGTTGTTTCCGCCAAAAACGGATTTATGCCGCTTTACGGAATCCTTTCCGGAGCGATTGTTCTTCCGTTTATGTTCCTTTTTTTTGAACCGAACTGGGGGCTTGCAATAGCCTATGCGCTTTTCGGCGCTTTAGGAAGCCTTTTCGGACATTGGCTCTTTCTTAAGGAAGTTAAGCGAATTGAAGAAGGAAAACCAGAAAAACGCCGTAAATCGATTATCTTTTCGATGTTCGACAGATACGATACGAAAAAATATAAATAAGCGCAAAAAAAGACAGCCTAGGGGCTGTCTTTTTTTATAGCACATAAAACAAAATTCCAATGGCCTGTAAAAGGGTTCCGATTACTACAAAAACGTGGAAAACCGTGTGGAAATCGGCTTGCTTTTTCCGATTCCGTAAAGAACGGCACCGATGGTATAGGAAATTCCGCCGGACAAAATCCAGAGCATTCCGGAAACGGTGAGAACCTCGACGGTCTGCTTAAAGCAAAGAACAATGAACCAGCCCATAAGGATATAAAATACCATGGAGAGCTTTTTATATTTGTTGTGGTCAATTGCGGTGAAGGTTGCGGCAAAAGCCGCAAGAGCCCATTCTGCGCCGAAAACGGCCCAGGCAAGAACCGGATATTCCGGACGCATTGCAACAAGAAGAATGGGTGTATAAGTTCCGGCAATGAGAAGATAAATTGTGCAATGGTCGATTACCTGCATAACTTTTTTTGCAAGGCCGGGTTTAAGCCCATGATAAACGCTTGAAACGGTATAAAGCGCGATCATCGAGATTCCGTAGATGAAAGAACCGGCGACACCCCAGATATCCTGTTCAAAAGCGGAAATTATCACAGTGAGAAAAAGAAGAATGACCCCAAGCCCGCCGCCCACGATATGGGTGGTCATATTTGCAATTTCTTCGCCCCGGGTGTAATTCGGAAGAACCCTTTCAGAAAGAGGGGTTCTTTTCATAATTTTCTCTCTCCCCAGAAGAAAAGCGCAACGGAACCGGGACCGACATGGCATCCGCAAACCGGTTCAAAAGGCATTACGGTGGTGTTTCCGGTAAAGCCGTGTTCCCGGAGTTTTTCGGTAAGAAAATCAACGGCACCCATGTTGTCGCCGTGGATCATCATAACGTCCGCGGATTTGTCGAGAACAAGTTCATCGTATTTTTTTACGATTTCGAGGATGCATTTGTTGATTCCGCGGCATTTGCCCCAGGAAACGATGTGACCTTCCTCGTCGCCCCGAAGAAGGGGTTTTATGTTAAGAAGAGTTCCGATTGCGGCGGTTGCTCCGGAAATTCTTCCGCCTTTTTTAAGATAGGTAAGGTCGTCAACGGTGAAGAACTGGCACATATGGTGCTTGCGTTCTTCGGTTATGGAAACAACTTCTTCGAAAGTTTTTCCTTCCGCAATAAGTTCACCCATGGCGACAACCTGCATTCCGATTCCAAGTCCTGCGCCGAGAGAGTTTATAACAGCGATTTTTGCGTCCGGATATTCTTCCCTAAGTTCTTCCGCGGCAATTTCCGCAGCGCGGACTGTTCCGCTTACTCCGCCGGAAAGACCGATGTAAACAATTTCGTCGCCGTTTTTAACGGCTTCTTCAAAACGTTCGCGGAAAAGTTCGGAGTTTGCCATAGATGTTTTCATTTCCGCGCCGTTTCTCATGGCGTCATAAAAAGCTTTTCCGTCAAAATCGTGTTCAAGGTCATATTCCGCCGGAACACCGTCAACAGTATAGGAAAGTTCGATTATATTTACGTTATATTTTTTGTTAAGCGCAACCGGAAGGTTGGAAGCGGTATCTGCAAAAAGTTTTATCATGGTGTTAATCCTCCCTTTTTTTACCCCAGAAGAAAAGCGCAACAGTTCCGGGACCGGTGTGGCTTCCAATGGTGGTTCCAATATAGTTTATCATAACATTTCCGTTAAGATTTGGAAAGCGTTCTTCAACAAGTTTTGCAACTTCTTTTGCGTCGTCAATGCAAGCGGATTGGCAGATATAGCATTTTCCGGAATAGGAAAGGCCGCCTTCTGCGTTTTCTTCCATTCGCTTTACAATTTCCTGAATAACTTTTTTCTTGGAACGGATCTTTGCCCTTGCGATAAGGTGGCCTTCCTTATCAACGTTAAGGAGCGGGCAGATTCCGAGAATGGTTCCGATCGTTCCGGAAGTTTTGGAAACTCTTCCGCCCTTGATAAAAAACTTAAGGTCGGAGGAAAAGAACCAATGGTGGAGATTGAGCTTGTTTTCTTCCGCCCAGTTTTTAAGTTCTTCAATATCCATTCCGCCGTCACGAAGATCCGCAAGTTTATCCATTAAAAGTCCGTATCCGGAAGAAGCGGCAAGGGAATCCACAACGTAGATTTTTCTTTCCGGAAAACGTTCCTTAGCAATTTTTGCGGCATTTACCGCGGAGTTGCAGGAACCGGAAATTCCGCTTGAAAGGGTGAGATGAAGAATATCTTTTCCTTCGGAAAGAAACTTGGTGAAATATTCAAGATATTCCGTAACGTTTATCTGGGAAGTTTGGGTGTCCTCGCCGGAATCCATTCTTTTGTAAAATTCCTCAAAAGGGATGCTTTGGCCAAGGTCGTCGGGATAATCGATTCCGTTAAGTTTATAATGGAAACAGATATATTCAATGTTTCTGTTTTCAAAATGTTCTTTTGAAAGGTCAGCCGTTGAACAGCAGCTTAAAATGTAATCGGACATTTTTTTCTCCTTTTCGGTTTTGTTTTTTTCGACAAAAGTTATTTTAACCGAAAAGCTTTTGCAAAAGCAAGAAAACCGACTATACTCTTCAAAAACAAAAAGTAGAGTCCGTAAAAACGAACTCTACTCCGGGTAGAATGGCTTATTTATGCGGTTTTTTGATGCGGAACGAAAGAAAAACAATAAGTTCCGCCGGAATTATAAGAAGCAGTATCTGCCATGGATTATAGCTTAGAAAGGTGAGATATATGGTTGCAAAAACGCTTGCAACAAGCCCGTAAATTATATGGCGGTTGTTTTTTCCACGTTCCCAAACGGAATTCAGAACAAGATGAGTTATCAGCGAAACAGGAAGAGCATAGATAAAAATAAGCCACCAGTTGGATTCAAGAAGCCAGCCGACGATGTAAATAAGAAATGCAAGAGTCCAGATTCCGAAAATAGCAATAGCGGTTATAACCTTGCTGTGAAAACCCCTTTCAGCCTCTTTAAAACTTTCCGGAGGTTCCCATCCGTCGTGGGAATTGAGAAGATAATCCACGGTAACGCCGAAGATTTCACTCATTTTTTTAAGAACGTATGCGTCGGGAACAGCCTCGGCTCTTTCCCATTTTGAAACGCTTTTGTCGGAATAGTTTAGAAGTTCGCCAAGTTCCGCCTGGGTCATTCCCTTTGCGGTGCGGAGATTTATTATGTTGCTGGCGGTTATGACTTTAAGATCATCCAAAGGCTGTTCACCTCCTTTTATATTATTATATACCTAAATCAAAGAAAAAACAACTTTGCGGCGGCGGTCATTACAACAAGAAAAATCGCGTTTATTCCGGTGAAAAGCAAAAGATATTTTTTTGTCTGTTCGGGATAAAGAATTCTAAATTCGCTGAAGGTTATAAGGCTTGCAAGGGATGCAATAAGGGTTCCGGTTCCGCCGATGTTGACCCCCAAAAGCAAAGAATGATAATCTTCGGTAAAACGTGAAAGAAGAATCGCCGAGGGCACGTTGCTTATAAACTGGCAGGAAAGGGTGGAAACGATAAGGGCGTCTTTTGTAAGAAGCGCGGAGAAAAATTCGTTTACTGCGTCGATTCTTGCAAGGTTTCCGGAAAAAACAAAGAAGAAGAAAAACGTTCCGAGAAGGGAATAGTCAACTTCATAAAGCGCGTCCTTATCAACAAAATAAAGAACGGCGGGAATTACAAGAAGACCGAGCCAGAAAGGAATTATCCGGAAAACGATAAGAAGCGAGAACGCAAAAAGAACCATATAAAGAAGGGTCTTTTTTACATGGAATTTTTCGGGGAATTCCTCATGGAAGCTGAGTTCTTCCGGTTTTACAAAAAAGCATGCGGCAGCAAGCATTGAAATTGCAAGAAGAAAAGGCGGAAGCATTATTCCTGTGAATTCCGCGGTCGGAATTTCAAAATATGAATAGAGATAAAGGTTCTGCGGGTTTCCGAAAGGGGTTAACATTCCGCCGAGGTTTGCGGAAATATTCTGCAGGATGAAAAGATAGGCCATGAACTTATCGTTCTTCGTTACGGAAAGGGCAAAATATCCGAGAGGAAGAAAGGTGATAAGCGCCATATCGTTTGCGATTATCATTGAACCGATAAAAGTTATTACAACAAGAAGCAGAAAGAGCCTTCTTAAATTTCCGGAAAGAAGAACGAGCTTTCTTGCAAGAATGGTGAAGAATTTTACGTTACCAAGGGCGGAAACCACCGCAAGAGTAAGAAAAAGGCATGCAAGGGTGCGCCAATCAAAATACGAAAGATATTCCGCATCCGGCGGAACAAAAAACGCGGTTACAAATGCGGCAAGCGCCGCAACGCAGAAAACGGTGTTCTTTTTTATAAAATTAATTGCTTTAGACATAATTTCCTCTTTTAATAAATAAGATAACCTTTATATAATACATTTTTTTGTAAAAAATTGCAAGAAAAAAGCCCTGCAAAAGCAGGGCTCTTTTTTTAGTTTATTCGGTTTCGGAAGAACTTTCGCTTTCCGGTGAAGAAGATTCTTCTTCCTGCGGGGCTTCTATGTCCGGATTATCAAAAAATTGTCTTGCGCCGGAATGGATGGAACCGACAAGAGTTTCCGAAGCGGTAACGGCGTTTATATCCTCGCCTTTTGCATGGCCGGCGGTAATTTCATCCGTGTTGCTGAAAAGCGAGCGGGTGATTGCGAAAACATCGGCGGAAGGCATGTTGTTGCGGCAAATCAGAAGAACGTCGATACATACGGTTGAAACGGAATTTTCGGTATCATAAACTTCGTTTAAAATCATTCCTTCCCGGAAGAAAGGGCAGCTGCGTTTGAACGCAGTTGATTGGGTAAGGGAAATTGGAAGAAAACGTATTTCGTGAGTTTGGGAATATTCAAGAATATTTGCGCTTGGAAGGGAAGAAACAGCGAAAGCTGCCTGGATGCTTCCGGAATTAAGGCCGTCCATTGCTTCGGAAAAAGTCTGGTATTTAACGGTTATCATGTCGTAAGTAATTCCGTAAGCTTCGAGAATCTGTCTTGCGGCGGCTTCGGTTGCGGTTCCGTATTTTCCTACTGCAACGGTTTTTCCTGCAAGTTCGGGAATTGTTTTTATTTCGCTTGAAGCGTTTACAACAAATTGGGCGTGCTCGGTATAAAGATTTGCAACAACAGAAATTCCGCGCTGGGGGTTTTCCTCATACATTTCTTTACCTTCTAAAGCATAGTAGAGGATATCGTTCTGAACAAAGGCAAAATCTGCATTTCCTTTAAGAAGCATTTCGATATTCTGGACGGAACCGGAGGTTGTTGTTATGTTTGTGGTGCTTTGGGAATGTTTATCCCAAACCGAAGCAAGACATGTTCCAAGGGAATAATATGTTCCTCCGGCCTTTCCGGTTGCAAACATATATTTTCCGCCGGTGGCGGCTTCGGTACCTTTTGAGCACGAGCACAGCGCCAGGACAAAAGCCATGAGCACCGTAAAAATTTTGATTTTTTTCATTTTATTCTCCTTTGATTTTAAGGAAGCTGATATAAAGCGATGCAAAAAATTCCTTCGGAATAAAGCGGCAAAGAGTGCGAAGATCCCGGTTTGGGGTTTCTCCGGAAAAAAGGCCGAGCCAAAGCTCTACAAGGTATGCTATAATGTCGCGGCTGTCAAGAGAACCTATCTGGCCGAGTTTATAGTTGAGAGGTTTTGCGGTGCGGAAAAGAACAGCCATTGGGTTTTCGTCTTTTTCAGCAAAGGGAAGATATTCTTTAAGGATGGATTCGGCAACGGATTTTCCGGTATAAACTTTTGTGGGGTTGACGCAGTAAATTTCTGCGGCGGTTTCCGCGCAGACCGTTGCAAGGTTTTTGTGCATAAGCCCGAAACGCTGCTTTCTTTTTTCGGAAAGGCCTTTTACCGCAAGAGATTTATAATAAAGGCCTTTTTCGCTTAGCGGAACTGCTCCGCATTTTACAAGCATATCGACACAGAATTTTTCAAATTCCTCCTGCATTTTTTCGCTTTCGCCTTTTTCAAAAGCGTAGCAGGTTCCGTCAAGTTTTCCGAAACTGCGCATGGTATCGTTATAACCGAGAGCCATGTTGCGTTTTGCAATTTCCGGAACAAATTCCATAGTCGGACCAAGATCGAACCAGGGGCGGATAACTCTTACAGGATAATCGGTTTCATATTTTGCTTCAATTCCGCTTGCGCAAAGGTTTGCGCCTATTATATCTTCCGCACCCATATCGAGGGCAAGGTTTACCGGAAAGTTGTCGGTATAGCCGCCGTCAACAAATTTCTTTCCGGCAATTTCTTTCGGTTCCATGGAAGGATATACCGTTGAGGAAGCAAGAAGATAATCCCCGAGCATTCCGTAAGGAATATCATTAAGGGTAACCGGGTGGGTTTTCATATTGGGATATTCGGAACACATGATGCCAAATTCAATTCCGCTTTCCCGAAGAAGTTTTTCGTTAAGATATTTGCCGATAAGTTCCCCAAGAGGGAAAGGGTCCATTTTTACGTTAACCGCGCTTTCACCAAGATCTCCAAGAAAACTTTTAAGCGCGCCGGCAATTCCTTCGGTATCAAAAACCTCGGAAAGACGGCTTGGTGAAGTTTCGATTATATCCGGGGTTTTAATCGTGTTCCACATTTCAAGCCCGCTTTCATAAAGTCCGCTTGCCATCATTGCTCCGTTGAGCGCACCGACGGAAGAACCGGTTACTATCTGGAAATCTATTTCAAGTTCGCGTATAGCTTTCCAAAATCCGAAATGGTAGGAACCTTTTGCGCCGCCGCCGGCAAGAACGATTGCTCTTTTCATGCAGTACCCCTTTCTTGAAAAATAATCAATTGCTGTTTTTATTCTATTATAAATTTGTGAATATTTCAATTATTATATGAAAGTTTCGACAAAACTATGCAATATTATTGCAAAGTATTATAATATTAAGTATATAATTCGACATTATTATGTATGTTTTAACAACAAATTGTAGAAAAACGGCAAAATTTTACAAATTGTATTTGTTTTTTGGCTTTACTGCCGGCCGGTTTGGTGGTAAAATTAAATCAAGAGCAGAACAAGAAAAAACGAACATGAAAGGCGGTATCCGCGGATGGTTGTCCTTATTTTCGGGGCTTCGCATACGGGGAAAACTTTGCTTGCGCAAAAGATCCTCGAAAAATACCATTACCCATATCTTTCGATCGACCATCTTAAAATGGGTCTTATCCGCAGCGGAAACACGGATCTTACTCCGGAAGATGACGAAAAGCTTACGGAATATCTTTGGCCGATTGTTCGGGAAATCATTAAAACCGCCATTGAAAATAATCAGAATCTTACCGTTGAGGGGTGCTATATCCCCTTTGGCTGGAAGAAGGATTTTGATGCAAAATATCTTGAAAATATAAAAGCATATTGTCTTGTTATGACGGAAAATTATATCCGCAGCAATTTTGACGATATTTTAAAATACGCAGATTCTGCTGAAAAAAGGCTTGATTCTTCCGTGAACATGAAAGAACTTGTTGCGGAAAACAGGCAAAACCTTTCGCTTTGCGAAGAAGGCACAAACTGCGTGCTCATTGATAATGAATATAAGGTTGATATAATATTATGAAAATTGAATATGAAGATATAATCCTTCGTGATATGGCCGAAACGGATATTGAAGACGATATCCGCTGGAACACCGTTGAAACCGATTGGGCAAATTGGGACGCCCCATGGGAATCTCTTCCGGATCTTCTTACTTTTAACCCGGAGGAATACAGAAAAAAGGAGCTTGAAAAACTTTCAAAACCGAAGGAAAAAATCCGCTGGGGTTTTGAAATCGAAACCGCAAAGGGCGAACATATCGGCGCGGTTAGTTCATATATAATGAACGAAAATTTTGAATGGACGCCGGTTAAAAACATAAAACCCGGCGAAAAAGCTTTCCGTGCCGTTGGAATTTCAATTTGCGAATCTTCGTTTTGCGGAAAAGGTTTTGGAACAAAAGCTCTTGCCGCTTTTATAAATTATTATTTTGAAAACGGCGAGGAAGAAATTTTTACCCAGACATGGAGCGGAAATATCCGTATGATAAAATGCGCCGAAAAACTTGGTTTTGAAGAATGCAGGAGAAAAAAGGGTTTGCGCCTTGTCCGGGGGGAACGTTACGATGGGCTGACCTTTAAGCTCAATAAAGAAAAATTTTATAGTTATTATAACAAATAAAAAAGACCTGCCGAACAGAGGAGCTTCATAACGAAGTTCCTCTGTTTTTTTGCAGATTAATTGTAGGGGAACGGTCTTGACCGTTCCGTTTTTTTATATAAAAACAACCCCATTTCTTTTGTAAACAAAAGAAACCGGGTTGTGCCTGAAAAGAAAAGTTTGCACACCCCTGCCGTCGCTCCCGCGACAGCTGTCCCCTTTTTAGGGGACAAAAAGCACCACCGGAAATTGGCGGTTCCAAATTTAAACCGCCGTCGCCGTCTTCG
>JAFSEN010000093.1 GCA_017435745.1 Oscillospiraceae bacterium | reverse complement strand
GCAGCGGCGACCAGGATATGGGCAACGCAACCTATCAGGATTTCCGCGGAAAAGCAATGGCAACAATCGTTGCGATTGAATCCGCCGGCGCTTTTGCAACCCCCGAAATTATGGCAATTCCCGAAGAAACCCTTAACGCTTTCTATGCAGAGTGTCCCGAACTTGAAACTTACCGCAGAAGCATCTATAAAATCAGAAGAAGAGCCGCCCATATCCTTTCCAAAGAGGAAGAAGCGCTTCTTGCTTCTGCAGAAGAAATGGCAGATTCCGCAGATAAAATCGGCGGAATCCTCCGCAACGCAGACCTTAAATTCCCGAACGTAGTTGACTCCGAAGGCAACGAGCACGCTCTTACAAACGGTTCTTTTGTTCCGCTTGAAGAAAGTTCCGACCGTGTTCTCCGTAAAAACGCATTCGAAGCATTCTACGGCCGCTATGGCGATTTTAAAAACACCATTGCAATGACCCTTGACGGCGAATTTAAAAAACGCAATTTCTTCGCAAAAGCAAGAAAATATAATTCCACCAGAGAAGCCGCCCTTGACCGCACCGAAGTTCCGGAAGAAGTTTACGACAACCTTATCGAAACCGTTCATAACAACCTCGATAAAATGTATAAATACGTTGCTCTCCGCAAAAAGATGCTCGGAGTTGATGAGCTTCATATGTATGATGTTTATACTCCCATCGTAGCTGACGCAGCTTCCAAAATCAGCATTGACGAAGCAAAAGCAACCGTTCTCGAAGCTCTTGCAGTCCTTGGCGAAGATTATACCGCACTTCTTAAAGAAGGTTTTGAAAACCGCTGGATCGACGTTTATGAAAACGAAGGAAAACGCGGCGGCGCATATTCCACCGGACACGGAAAACCCCATCCTTACGTTCTCCTCAACCATAAAGATACCCTTGACAGCATGTTCACCCTTGCGCATGAAATGGGCCACGCTCTCCACAGCTATCACAGCACTAAATATCAGCCCGTCAACACCGCAGGTTATGTAATCTTTGTTGCGGAAGTTGCTTCCACCTGCAACGAAGTTCTTCTTATGCGCCATCTTCTCGGAAAAACCACCGACAAGACCGAAAGAGCATATCTTATCAACCATTTCCTCGATTCCTTCAAAGGCACCGTTTATCGCCAGACCATGTTCGCTGAATTTGAAAGAGAAATCGGAAGAATGTCCGAACGCGGCGAAGCTCTTACCGCAGATGCTCTTTCCGCAAAATATCACGAACTTAACAAACTCTATTTCGGACCCGATATGGTTTCCGATGACGGAATCGCTCTTGAATGGGCAAGAATCCCCCATTTCTTCTATAACTACTATGTATTCCAGTATGCAACCGGTTTCTCCGCAGCAGTTGCAATTGCAAACAAAATCCTCGCAGAAGGCGAACCGGCTGTTGCCGCTTATAAAAAATTCCTTTCCAGCGGCGGAAGCTCCGACCCGATTTCTCTTCTCAAAATTGCCGGCGTAGATATGAGCAGCCCGGAACCTGTAAACTCCGCTCTCAAACTCTTCGGTGAACTTGTTGAAGAAATGGAAGAACTCAACAAATAATCATATCAGAAAAATGTAGGGAACGGTCTTGACCGTTCCGAAAAAAAGAACGGTACAAAGTTTAATTTAACGGAGTACCGTTCTTTTTAAAATTTTTCATAAAAAAGTGTAACCTTCCGCTGTAAAAAAAGCGCTTATATGGTTGAAGGCCTTTGTGATAAAAAGGTACGGAACAGTCTTAAACGTTCCGGAACGGAAAGGAGATGAAAGCCTTGGAAGACGAAAAAATCGTTGAATTATATCTTGAACGCAACGAAACAGCAATTGAAAAAACTTCCGAAAAATACGGAAAACGCCTGCGCTCCATTTCAAAAGGAATTGTAAAGGATTTGGAAACCGCGGAAGAATGTGAAAATGATACATATATGGCGGCCTGGAGCAGTATTCCGCCGCACGAACCGAAAACATATTTTTATGCGTTTCTTGCCAGGATAATCCGCAATATTTCAATTGCATGCTGCCGGAAGAAAACCGCCATAAAGCGCAGCGCCTTTATAAGCGAACTAAGCGATGAAATGGAAGAATGTATCCCTTCGCCGGACGATTTGAACTGCAGAATCGACGATATGGTTTTTGCGGAAATGATAAACAAATTTCTCGGCGGACTTGATTCGGAAAAAAGAAAGATTTTTGTCCGCAGATATTGGTATCTGGATTCCGTAGCGGAAATCTCCGAAAAACTTTTGATTTCGGAATCAAAGGTAAAAACAGTTCTTTTCCGAACCCGAAACAAGCTCCGGGAGTTTCTTGAAAAGGAGGGTTACACGTTATGAGAGGAAGCGAATTTCTCGATAAAATGGAGCATATTGCTCCGGAATTTATTGAAGAAGCGGAAGAAAAACAAAAACGAAGGAAAAATCCGTGGATAAAATGGGTCGCTGCCGCGGCTTGCATCTGTATTATCGCTGTGGCCGTTTCTTCGGTAGATTTTTACGAACCGCCCCAGGAGCCGGAAACTTCAGATCCGGGAGAAGGACCGCCAAACCTTATTGTGGACGGAATTCGATATCTTATTTCGCCCCATGCAGATTCGTTTTTTCTTGAACTTCCGGAAGGCTTTGTCTATGCAGGAGAAACGGATACCGGCGGATTTGAAGATTGCCCATACTATATAAATCCGGATATGCCTGAATGGATATTCGTTTATCATGAAGTCAGAACCAACGGAGAAGTTGATGCAAGCGGAACGATAGTTCCTGCGGAACCGCATAACGCCTATGTCCGCTATGTTGACGAAAGGCTGAGAGGTGCGGGTTTGGTATGTGTTGATGGGGAATATTATATTTCAATGTGGAGCGCAAAACCGTACGGAGATTATCCGGACGTTTCCGCCGAATATTATGATTTAATGGAAACAAAATACGGAATCCGTATTGAAGGAGAACCTCCGGAAGGGTTTGTTTTAATAGGAACAACCGAATTTTCCGGACACGATTCCGTTCCGAAAGGCGCTTTGGCAAGCAATGAAGGCGAATTTGAAATATATATAAATCCGGATAACCCGGAAGTGATTTATGTTTCAACTTTCTGGTACACATGTACGAAGGAAGAAAAAATTCAGACAAAACACGAAGGCTTTGATGTCTATATAAGATATGACTGTCCATTTGCATAAAACAAAAAACATCTCCGTTTTCAAAGCGGAGATGTTTTTTTGTTGAAAAAAGAAACCGCCGTTATTAAAATGAACAAAAGAAAGCGGCGGAAAGCCTTTTAATTTATAAATGGTAAATATTGAATAAATCCTTTGGTTTTGATATAATTTTTGTTGGATATGAAACAAAAAAGGAGATGACAGAAACGGAAAAGGAACAGAAAAAAAGCATCTTCCGTCACCTTGGAAAAAACTTTGAAGGGTACAAAAAATACACCGTGCTCACAATGTTTTTCGGCTGCGCGGAAGTAATGCTCGAAGTGCTCATTCCGATGCTCATGTCGGTTATCGTTGACGGCGGACTTTATCGTGAAGAAGATTTCATGCTCAAATGGCTTTTCTCCCCGGAACTTATCGGTAACCGCAACCGTTTTGTAATAACCGTAGGAATAGGAATGGTCTGCGTTGCAATTGTTTCAATGATGTGCGGGCTTCTTGCGGCAAAATTTTCCGCCCTTGCAAGCCAGGGTTTTGCAAAAAATCTCCGTTCCTCTCTTCTTGAAAAGATTCAGAGCTTTTCTTTTGCAAACACCGATAAATTTTCCACCTCAAGCCTTATCACAAGGGGAACGACGGACGTAAATACAATGCGAATGACAATGCAGCAGGTTTTAAGAACCCTTATGCGTTCTCCGATCATGATAGTTATGGCGACGGTAATGGCTTTTACAATCGCGCCCCATCTTGCAATTGTTTTCGTTTTCTGCATTCCTCTTCTTGCGGGAATCCTTGCGGTGCTCATTAAAACCGGCCAGCCGAGATTTAAAAAAATGCTCCGCAAAATGGACGCAATGAACAAAGCAGTTCAGGAAAACCTTGTAAGCAGCAGAGTTGTAAAAGCTTATGTCCGCGGCGATTATGAATCAAAACGCTTCCGCGAAACCGCGGAAGACCTCCGCAATGCACAGCTTGCATCTTCAAGACTTTTTACTATGACCGGACCCATACAGATGTTTATTATGTGGGGATGCACCATAATAATCCTTTTCCTCGGCGGAAAAGAGATTATTTTTGAAAACACCGGCCTTCTCACAGGCGAACTTGTAAGCATGGTTTCCTATACTACCCAGGCAGTAAGTTCCCTTACAATGCTCTCCTGGCTTGTAATGTCTCTTTCCCGTGCTCAGGCATCTCTTGTCCGAATCAACGAAGTTCTCGACGAGGAGGTTGATATCGTTGACGGACCTTCCGAAAGCGAAGTTCCTGACGGAAGCGTTGATTTTGAGGACGTTTGCTTCAGCTATACCGGCAAAGCGGATAAACTTGAACTTTCCCATATAAATCTCCATATTGATTCCGGCGAAACTATGGGAATAATCGGCGGTACCGGCGAAGGAAAATCCACCCTTGTAAACCTTATTCCGCGTTTTTATGATTCCCTTTCCGGAACAGTAAAAGTCGGCGGAATAGATGTAAAGGAATATAAACTCGAGAAACTCCGCGACGGAGTTTCAATGGTTCTTCAAAACGGTTCGCTTTTCAGCGGTACAATTGCCGAAAATCTCCGCTGGGGAGATAAAAACGCAACAATGGAACAGCTTCGTGAAGCCTGCTATATTGCCTGCGCTGATGAATTTATCGACCGCTTCAAAGACGGATATGAAACAATGCTCGAACAGGACGGCGCAAATCTTTCCGGCGGCCAGCGCCAGCGTTTAAGAATTGCAAGGGCGATAGTTAAGCATCCGAAAATACTTATTCTTGATGACTCCACAAGCGCCTGCGATATGACCACAGATGAACATATCCGCCGCGCTCTTCATAATTCCATGCCCGGAACCACAAAAATCATAATCGCCCAGCGAATCGCTTCGATAATGACCTGCGACAGAATCGCGGTTCTTGATGAGGGAAAACTTTCCGATGTCGGAACACATTCCGAACTTATGGAAAGAAGCGCGATTTACCGCGACGTTTATGAAAGCCAGATGAGAGAGGAGGATGAGCAGTATGCCCAGAGTTGAGCTTAGAAACTATAAAGCCGCTTCCTCTCCGATGGAAACGCTTTTCCGCCTTTTCAGATATTTCAGACATTGTACTCCAATACTTGCAGCAGCGGTTTTTTCGATTTTTGTATATGCCGTTGCAACCATCGGCGCTTCATATTGCATGAAGCCCCTTGTAAATATTCTTAAAGAAACCGGAATCGCCCCGGACGAGATTTTTGCAAAATATATCGCGCTTCTTGCGGGGCTTGGTTTCCTCTATGTTCTTTCCGCGGTTACGAACTATCTTCTTAACCGTCTTATGCTTGAATGCAGCACAGTTATCATGCGCGAACTTCGTTCGGAACTTTTTTCAAAGATGCAAAAATTGCCCATAAGCTATTTCGATAACAACACCCACGGAAGCCTTATGAGCTATTTTACAAACGATATCGAAGCCACCAACGAACTTTTGCAGCACAGCATAACCCAGCTTATGATATCCGTAATGTCACTTATAGGAACAATTGCAATGATGCTTGTTCTTTCAATGCGCCTTTTCGCAATAATGGTCCTTCTTGCGGGAATCGTCGTTCTTATCGTAAGAGTAACAACTAAGATAAGCAGCAAAAGCTACCGCGAACAGCAAAAATATGCCGCTTCCGTAAACGGCTATATCGAGGAAATGATTTCCGGCCAAAGGGATATCAAGGTTTTTACCCACGAAAAAGAAGTTATGGAAAACTTTGAACCCATCAACGAAAAACTCCGCAAAGCTTCCACAACCGCGACTATCGCAACTTCCGTTGTGGGTCCGCTTCTCAACAACCTTTCCCATATGTTCTATGCGCTTACCTGCGCAATAGGTGTCCTTTGGCTCACCGGTGAACAGGTCGGCGGAATTCTGATTGCATTCCTCCAGTATATCCGTACTTTTGCGGACAGGGTAAGCCAGATTTCCGAACAGTTCAACTCAATAATGCTTGCTCTTGCGGGCGCGGAAAGAATTTTTGATGTTCTTGATAAAGAACCGGAAATCGACGAAGGAAAAGTTACACTTGAAAAGGTTGAAAACGATTATAACTGGGTGCTTCCGGATGGAAAAAGAGTTCCTCTCCGGGGCGACGTACGCTTCAACAACGTGGATTTTGCCTATGTTGAAGGAAAACCGGTTCTTAAAGATCTTTCGCTCTTTGCAAAACCGGGACATAAAATCGCCTTTGTAGGTTCCACCGGCGCGGGAAAAACCACCATCACAAACCTTATCAACCGTTTTTATGATATCCAGGGCGGAGAAATAATCTATGACGGAATAAACGTAAAGGATATCCGAAAAGACGATCTTCGCCGTTCCCTCGGAATAGTTCTCCAGGATACTCACCTCTTTACCGGAACGGTTATGGAAAACATCCGTTACGGAAGGCTTGACGCAACGGATGAAGACTGTATCGAAGCTGCAAAAATTGCCAACGCCCATTATTTCATAAGCCACCTTCCGCAAGGGTATGACACAATGCTCCATTCGGACGGCGCAAATCTTTCCCAGGGGCAGCGCCAGCTTCTTGCAATTGCAAGGGCGGCGGTTTCGGAAGCACCGGTTATGATTCTTGACGAAGCAACTTCCTCCGTTGATACCCGAACAGAAAAGCTTATCGAAAAGGGTCTGGACGGACTTATGAAAGGAAGAACGGTTTTCATAATTGCCCACCGCCTTTCAACGGTCCGCAATTCCAACGCGATCCTTGTTCTTGAACAGGGAAAAGTTGTTGAACGCGGCGACCACGACGATCTTCTTGCTCAGAAGGGAAAATATTATCAGCTTTATACGAATATGATAGAACTTTCCTGAAAAAAAGCTCCGGAACATTGCTCCGGAGCTTTTTTATGCAAAACTATTGATAATTGACATGAAAAATCTTATAATTAAACTATAATTTAATATAAAAAGGAGATGTTTTCCATGGGACTTATTAAAGCAATAGGCGGAGCCGTCGGCGGTGTTCTTGCTGATCAGTGGAAAGAGTATTTTTATTGTGAAGCAATTTCAGCGGACGTTCTTGCAGTAAAAGGACAGAAAAGAACAAGCGCAAGAAGCTCCAATACAAAAGGCGAGGATAACATCATTTCCAACGGTTCCGTAATCGCTGTTGCGGACGGCCAGTGCATGTGCATTGTTGAACAGGGAAAAGTTGTTGACGTATGTGCCGAACCCGGCGAATATACATACGATATGTCCACCGAACCTTCGATTTTCACCGGAAAACTCGGAACAAGCATTGTAGAATCCTTCAAAACCATCGGCAAACGTTTCACCTTCGGCGGAGATACCGCGAAGGACCAGCGTGTTTATTATTTCAACACAAAGGAACTTATCGGCAACAAATACGGAACCCCGAGCCCCGTACCTTTCAGAGTGGTTGACGAAAGAGCCGGAATCGATATCGATATCGCTATCCGCTGCTTCGGCGAATACAGCTACCGCCTTTCCGACCCGATCCTTTTCTATACAAACGTTTGCGGAAACGTAGCATATCAGTATAAGAGAAGCGAAATAGAAAGCCAGCTCAAGAGTGAACTTCTTACAGCGCTTCAGCCCGCTTTTGCAAAAATTTCCGCAATGGGAATCCGCTATTCTGCGCTTCCGGGCCACACTACTGAAATGGCGGATGCTCTCAATGAAGTTCTTTCCGAAAAATGGAGAGGACTTCGCGGAATCGAAATCGTTTCCTTCGGCGTATCTTCAGTAAAAGCGGACGAAGAAGACGAAAAGATGATAAAAGAGATGCAGCGCAATGCGGCATTTATGGATCCGACCAGAGCAGCAGCACATATGGTAGGAGCACAGGCTGCGGCAATGCAGGCGGCAGCAGCAAACGAAAATGCGGGTCCCGCAATGGCATTTATGGGAATGGGCATGGCTCAGAACATGGGCGGCATGAACGCCGCAAATCTTTACCAGATGGGTCAGCAGCAGGCACAGATGGGCGTTCCCAATCCTCAGGCGGTCGAAGCGGCAAAAGATCCGAGAAATGCAATGCCGGTGCCCGAAGGCTGGACTTGTTCCTGCGGACAGACCGGAAACCAGGGCAAATTCTGCATGGGCTGCGGCGCGGCAAAACCCGAACCCAAACCCGCAAACAGCTGGAAATGTTCCTGCGGCGCAACCGCAACTGGAAAATTCTGCACCGAATGCGGCGCACCGAAACCCGCAGAAGACGGTTGGACCTGCTCCTGCGGTCAGGTAAACAAAGGCAAATTCTGCCCGAACTGCGGAGCGAAGAAACCCGCCGGAGTTCCCCAGTATAAATGCGACAAATGCGGATGGGAACCGGAAGACCCCAAAAACCCGCCGAAATTCTGCCCCGAATGCGGTGACCCTTTCGGTGATGAAGATATTAAATAATATTTAGATTTAAGTTTTATTGGAGGCAATTTTATGGAAAACGGAAATAAACTTCTTGCCGCAATATCCTATATTTGGATTCTTTGCATCGTAACGATCCTTTGCGCAAAAGACGACGCATTTGCCCGTTACCACGCAAACCAGGGACTTGTTCTTCTCCTTGCAAACATTGCCGCGGCGGTTGCCGGTTTTATTCTCGGATTCATTCCGGTAATCGGAGGAATCCTTGCATGGGTCATCAGCATTGCGCTTTTCGTACTTATGATTCTTGGAATCGTAAATGCGGTCACCGGAAAAATGAAACCCCTTCCTTTCATCGGCGGAATCGAAATTATCAAATAATTGTATAAAGGTAAAAAAATCCTCCGCATTGCGGAGGATTTTTTTATTTGAAATATTCCGGATCTTTAACAATAAAAATGGGGAAGGGCGGGTCGTTCGGCCTGTTGAGAAAATCGCATTTCATAACGTTATATTGTGCGCCCGGAAGGGAAGAAACAAATTCAAGAATAGCGTCCCTTTCGGAATAACCGTTGTTGCGTCCGTAATAAACACAAAGGGAAAGAAGTCCGCCGGGTTTTAAAATCTCAAGAGATTTCTGTATTGCTGGGATGGAAGTTTCAGCCCTTGTAAAAACGTCGTGGCTTCCTCCGGGAAGCCAGCCGAAGTTGAAAACAATACAGTCGGCGCTGTTCGGCTTTGCGTATTTATCAATTTCGCTGTGGCTTGTGCAAAAAACTTCGCTGATGTCTGAAAAACCGTGTTCCGCAAGATTTGCTTTTGTTGATTCAACAGCTTCCGGCTGGATATCCATTGCAAGAACATGTCCGCTTTCTCCGCAAAGTTCACATAGATAAACGGAATCATGTCCGTTGCCGGAAGTTGCGTCGATGCAGAAATCTCCGGGCTTTATATGCATTTTAAGAATCTTGTGCACTATTCCAAGGGCGCTGAACTGGCTGAACATAAAGCACCTCCAAAAAGTTTTTTCTGCATATAATCCTAATCCAAACGGGGAAATATGTCAAGAAAATAAACCTGCTTATAATACGCAAAAGTATATAATCTGTAAAGAACCTTTGCTTTACAGTGCCGAAAGTACAGTTTTTTGCCGTTTTTAAAGAAAATTTATGAACAAACGGTCAATTTTTATTCATATATCTAAAAAGGGTTTGCAATTTTTGCCGTTTTATATTATAATTGCCGTTAGATATGCAGAAAGGATGTTTTATCAATATGAAAAAAATGCTTGCCGTAATTCTCGGCCTTATGCTTATTATGCTTTCCGTAACTGGATGCGCAAGACCCGACCCTAAATACGTTACTCCCGAAGAATTTGAAGTTCAGTTCTATCCCGTAAGCGAAGACGGAAAAACCTTTGCTTCCGGTCTTACCGCTCTTCAGGTTGTTATGAACACCCCCAACGTTGAAATGGGAACCGGTGAAATTGCTGTTACCAGAGTTTCCGACGGAAAAGAGATCCTCAGATATGACGCACGCATGGACGGCGACCATATCTTCCTCAACAGCGGAGTTAACCCGCCCTATGCACAGCTTATCATTATGCTTCCCGAAGGCGAAGCTTTTGAAATGGGCGAAACCTATTCCGTAACAATGGATGAAAAATTTTTCTATGTAGATGATATCAACGGTTTTGTTGGCGATATCCTTGAAGGCGAATGGGAATTCACCATCGGCAACTACGGTTACGACGGCAATATCTCCGAAATGCCCATCACCTATCTTGTAGGCGATGTTATTGAAATTCCTGTTGCAATCGGTGACGAAGCAGCAACTGCCGTTCTTCTCTATGATAACGTAAGCGTTGTTTCTGCTGAACAGAGAGCGCTTGATGAGAACGGAACTTTTAAACTTGAAGCAGTTGGCGAAGGAAACACCACAATTTCCGTAATGTTCCTTGATGAAAATGGAATGCATGTTGAAACTCTCGGTTTCACCGTTACCGTAAAATAATCCAAGAACATGAAGGCCGCACTTTGTGCGGCCTGTTTTTTTATCTTGATATAACGCGGGATTTGTTATATAATAAACTATATCTATACAAAAATTTTTGACGCTGAATTTGGAGGTAACCGTCATGAAAGTTAATCTTCTTTGCCATACACCGGATCCTGAAAAAACAATCGCCGCAGCAGCAAGACTTTGCTACAGCAATTCCGGCGCAGATGAACTTTTTGACGGAATGACGGACGAAAAAGCTTCCGATTATGTTGCAATGCTCGAACGCCTTGGGCACGAAAGCCCCCTTGAGCACGTTACTTTTACATTCACAATCGAAGGAGTTTCCCGCGCGTTTCTTGCCCAGATAACCCGCCACAGAATCGCATCTTTCAGCGTTCAGAGCCAGCGTTATGTAAACAAGGACGGACATTTTGAATTTATCGTTCCTCCGGCAATAAGCGAAAATGAGGAAGCTCTCGAAGAATATAATAAAATTATGGAAACCTGCAGCGAAAGTTACCGCAAGCTTACCGAAATCCTTAAGAAAAAAGCTGCGGCGGAATTTGTTGCGGAAGGAAAAACCAAGGAAGAAGCTGAAAAACTTGCGGAGAAAAAAGCTCTTGAAGATGCAAGATTCGTTCTTCCCAACGCCTGCGACACAAAAATGATTGTTACCATGAACGTTCGCAGTCTTCATAATCTTTTCCGTCTTCGCTGCTGTAACCGCGCTCAATGGGAAATCCGCGCGGTAGCGGATGAAATGCTTCGCCTTTGCAGGGCAGAAGCACCTTCGCTCTTTGCACATGCCGGTCCTTCCTGTGTTTCCGAAGGAAAATGCTCCGAAGGAAAAATGACCTGCGGAAAACCCAGAACCGAACTTATCGTAAAATAAGGGGGAACAAAAATGGTCTATCTTTTCCTTGCAGAAGGTTTTGAAGATATGGAAGCTGTCGTTCCTTTTGATATTATGAAAAGAGCGGGAATCGAAGTTGCAACCGTTGGAATCGAAAAAACAACCGTAAAAAGCGCCCATGGGCTTTCTGTAACCGCAGATATTCCGGAAAGCAAAGTGGATTTTAAAAAGGCAGAAGCTTTTGTTTTCCCGGGAGGATGGCCCGGCGCAAAAAATCTTAAAAATTCAGAAACAGTTAATAATGCCATAACATTTGCGCTCCATAATGATATTATCATAGGCGCTATATGCGCTTCTCCGGGCTACGTTCTTTCCGGAACAGGCGCGCTTTCCGGTAAAAGATACACCTGCTTCCCGGGTTTTGAAGTTGCCGAAGGAAAATATACCGCCGAAAAAATTGAAATTGACGGAAAACTTATTACCGCAAACGGCCCCGCTTCCGCTAAGGAGTTTGCTCTTGCCCTTGTTAAGGCAATTAACGGAAGTTTTGAAGGAGCGGAGGATTTTTTATAATCAACAAAAAGGCCCCGCGTTTTTAACGCAGGGCAAAGGTCTATGGACAGATCATCAGCCGCAACCGCAGCCGCATCCGCAATCGTTGTTGCATCCGCAGTTGTTGTTGTAACCGTTGTTACCGCAGCAGCAGAAAAGAAGAATAAGGATGATGATCCACCAGCAGCAATTATTGTTTCCGAACATGAAATTTCACCTCGTAAGAAAAAATTATATCGGCTTTCGGGTTTCCGTCTTGCCGGTATGTTATATGATATGAAAACTTCAGGATGTTGGTTACAGTAAAACCGGCATTACGAATGGAGGAACTTATGAACAACAAAGAATTTGAAGATTTTTTCAAAGATCTCGACCCAAAGGAAGAACCTAAAAAAATCGTGGAAAAAGAAGAGGACGACCTTGTTTTTTCTTCATTTTTCGAAGATGCGACTTCGTCCGCAAAAAATAAAATGCCGAAGGAACAGCCTTCTGCGGATTTTGAATTTGAGGACGATGTTTTTGCTCCCCCGCCGCCGAAAGAGGAAGAAGTTCCTGTTCGCATAGCAAAACCCATAAAAGAGGAACCAAAACCCGAACCGAAAAAGAAAGCGGAGGAACCGAAGAAAAAAAGCCCCACCGCCGCCCAGAAAAAGAAAAAACGCCTTAACACAGCTTACAACTGGCTTCTTACGGTTGTTTGGGTTTCCGCAGTTCTTGCTGTTTCTGTTTTCATAGCTTCGTTTGCTCTTTCAAGTATCAACGACCTTGTCGGATTCAGCAAAGAAAGCAAAGAAATTGAAATTACAATTCCCGAAAATTACGGTCTTTCCGAAATTGCGGAGCTTCTTGAAGAAAAAGGCGTTATTGACGAACCTTTTACCTTCGAGGTTTACGCAAGGGTGAAGGATATGGAAAAAAGGCTTGCCCCGGGAACCTATACCCTTAATTCCAACCTCGGTTACGACCAGATTTTCCAGGCGCTTAAGATAAAAGAAGTTGCTAAAAACGTTGTAAAAGTAAACTTCTACGAAGGTATGACCGTAAGGGAAATTGCTGAAAGGCTTGAAGAAAACGGAGTTTGCGGCTACGATGAATTTATGGAAGCCGTAAGAACGGAAAGCTTCGAATATGAATTTGAATCCCACATGGGAAAAGACGAAAATATCTATATCAAATGGGAAGGATATCTTTTCCCGGATACCTATGAATTTTATACGAATTCCACCCCAAGAAGCGTTATTGCCAAATTTATCGACAACTTCAACAACAAAATCACTTCCGAATATTATGAACGCATGAAGGAACTCGGAATGAGCCTTGAAGATGTTATTACCCTTGCTTCCGTAATCCAGTCCGAAGCGGCATATATGGAAGACATGGAAAAAGTTTCCTCCGTATTCCACAACAGACTTGAGCCGAATTCCGGACTTCCTTATCTCCAGTCCGACGTAACTTATTTCTATTGTACGGAAAATATCGATCCTTTTGTAAATGATCCTGCGCTTTCCGACAGCTATCTTCTTGCATATTACACCTATCCTAACTACAGAGCGGGTCTTCCCGTTGGTCCTATCTGCAACCCCGGAATGAATGCAATTAAAGCGGCGCTTTATCCGGAAAACACAAATTATTATTTCTTCGTAACAGACCATGACGGAAAATTCTATTACGGAGCAACCCAGGCGGAACATGACGCAAACGTAATCGCCGCCGGAAGAGGTTGATATTTCAATAAAAAAAGCCTGTTCAGTTTTGAACAGGCTTTTTTTGCGCAAAAAAACAACCGCTTCATATAATGTAAAGAAAATTATCCTGTGAACGGTGGTTATATATTATGAAAGAGTATTTTTTTCTTTTAAGTTCGATTACAAGCGCTCTTAAAGGCGAAGAAATTCTTCGGAACAACGGATTTCGTGCAAACGTATTCAGAGATAAAAACTTTAACCCCTATGGCTGCGGATATGTGATCAGGGCATCCGGAGAAAAAGAAAAAATGGAAAAACTTCTTAAAAATTCCGGAGTAAGGGTGAACGAAATAAAAGAAAGCAGGTGATAAAATGCTTTACTTTGACAATGCCGCAACAACTTATCCAAAACCTTTTTCTGTACGGAATACTGTGGAACGTTCTTTGATGAAATTCGGGGCAAATCCGGGAAGAAACGGTTACGAAATGGGCATGGAAACTTCAAGAGCCGTTTTTGATTGCAGAGAGAAAGCCGCAAAAATTTTCGGACTTGATAACTGCGAAAACATTGTGTTCACCAAAAACTGTACAGAAGCTTTGAACATTGTTATAATGAGCGTAGGAACTTTTGGCGGGCATATAATCATTTCCGATCTTGAGCATAATTCGGTGCTGAGGCCGCTTTATGAACTTAAAAAACTTGGAAAAGCGGATTTTTCCGTTGCGGAAGTTTTTGAAAACGAACCGAAAAAAACGGTTGAATCTTTTAAAAAACTTATAAAAGCAGATACCAGGATGATAATAGCGACCGGAGCTTCGAACGTTTTCGGAATAAAACTTCCGATAAAAAAGCTTGCCGAACTTGCAAAAGAAAACGGTTTGCTTTTTCTTCTGGATGCTGCCCAGGCCGCCGGTTCTGAATTTATAGATATGAATTGGGGAATCGATTTTTTGTGTGCCCCGGGACATAAAGGCCTTATGGGACCGATGGGAACGGGTATTCTTGCCGCAGGAAAAACGGAAGTTCTTCGGCCGGTTCTTTTCGGCGGAACAGGAAATTATTCCCTAAGCCCGGAACAGCCGGAAAATCTTCCGGAAATGCTTGAAAGCGGCACGATAAATGTTCCGGGAATATGCGGGCTTTCCGCAGGGATTGACTGGGTTATTTCAAAGGGCGAAAAGAATATTGAAAGAAAGGAAAACCGCCTTGCAAAAATTCTTTATAAGGGATTGTCGGAAATTGAAAAGGTGAAGCTTTTTACATCGATGCCGGAAAAGGAAACCCACAGCCCGGTGATTTCTTTTGTGCTTGGGGATCTTACAGGGGAGGAAACCGCTTCGGCCCTTTCGGAAAAAGGCGCAGCATCAAGGGGCGGTTTTCATTGTTCGCTCCTTGCACATCGCAAAATGAACACAGAAAACAGGGGAACCTGCCGCCTTAGCATCGGGCCGATGAATACAGAAGAAGAGGTTTTAAAACTGATCGGAATAATTTACGGAATTTCAAAAAAATATTAAGTATGTTAACAAAATAATGCTTGAAAAAGCAAGCACTTGTGTTATTATTATATATAGAAAACTAACTTTTGTTTATATAAAGAGGAAAAATTATGGGTGAACTTGCATTTTCTTGGGACAGCATATTGAACGTTCTCAGAACATTCAGAATACGTGACCTTATCGATATTTTAATAATTGCATATCTTTTGTATAAGGTGCTCATGTTTGCTTCCAACACAAGGGCGGGCCAGCTTTTAAAAGGTATTTTTCTTCTTCTTGCAATGTATATCTTTTCGGCAACGGTTGACCTTAAAAGTACGTCCTATCTTCTTGAGCAGGTTTTCAGTTTCGGAATTATCGCGATAGTTGTCGTTTTCCAACCGGAACTTCGCCATGCTCTTGAAAGTATGGGAAAATCAAGAATATCCAACCTCACTTTCCTCAATTTCAACAGCGAAAAACTCGATGATGAAACAATAATGAAAAACTGCATCGCAAAAATTGTTGACGGAGTTACGGAACTTTCGAAACACGATGTGGGCGCGCTTATAGTTTTTGAAAGAGAAACAAAGCTTGGCGAAATCATTTCAACAGGTACAATTATAAATGCTGAACCGAGTAAGGAGATTATCGGAAATATCTTTTTCCATAATGCGCCTCTTCATGACGGCGCTTCCATAATCCGTGGGGGAAGAGTTTATGCCGCGGGATGTTTCCTTCCTCTTTCCCAAAACTATGATATCAGCAATATGCTTGGAACAAGGCACAGAGCTGCTCTCGGAATCAGCGAAAACAGCGATGCTGTAGCTGTTGTCGTTTCTGAGGAAACCGGAAAAATCTCAATGGCAGTAAACGGCGAGCTTATGCGTGAAATTGATCCCGTTTATCTTAAACGCAAACTTGAGGAATATATGATTCCGGAAAAAACCGAGCCTAAAGCTCCGAAATTCTTCGGAAAAGGAGGCCAGGAAGATAAATGAACAATATTTTTAAAGATAAAAAAATAATGGCGATAATTTCTCTTGCGGCTTCGTTCATCCTTTGGTTAACGGTTTCGCTTATCCTTCGCCCAACGGGCGAAGTTGTGGTCCAGGGTGTAGGAGTAAACGTCAACGTTCAATCCGGAATCCTTGCAGAACTTGGCCTTTCCGCGATTGAAGGGGCGGAAAACACCGTAAACGTAACAATAAGCGGTTCCCGTTCTGTAATAGGCGGCGTAAGCGCAGAGGATATTTCAATTTCTCCCTCTCTTTCTGGCGTAAGCGGAGCGGGAATTTATGAACTTGAACTCAAAGCTACCAAAAACAGTTCGAAAGATTTTGAAATTGTCGGAATTTCCCCGGAAAAGATGGTAGTAAAATTTGATAAATACGTTGACAAAACCATTGATGTTTTTTATGTAATAAACGGCGAATATAATATTCCCGACGAACTTATTCAGGAAGAAATTTATACCGATCCGAAAAACGTTGTAATAACCGGTCCGGAAATCGACGTTGCAAAAATCGATGGGGCAGTTGTGGAAGTTTTCCTTTCCGGAGATTATGATTCCACAATCGCCGCAGTCGGAGAATTGGTTCTTGTTGATGAAAACAAAAATCCTGTTGATTACAATAAAAATGAAATCAGCATAAATACCGAAGTTGCAACGGTTTATATTCCGGTGCATAAAAGTGCAAATCTTCCTTTAAGTTTCGATTATATAAATGTTCCGGAATATTTTGATATTTCAAATATTCACTACACTCTTTCCGCAACCGATGTTGCGGTTGAAGCGGAAGATTATATTATCGACAAATACAGCGATATCTTCCTAGGATATGTTGATGTTCGGAATATCACCCTTGAAAATCCTTCCATAAGTTTTGATGTAAGGCTTCCGGATGGAATCGGAGCAACGGAACCGATAGACAAAGTTGATATTGTGTTCGATCTTGAAGGATATGTTGAAAGCACCTTCAACGCAACGCAGATAAATATAATAAATGTTCCAGCGGAATATAAGGTTACTTCAAACGCTTCCAAAATACCCGTAACGCTTATCGGACCGGAAGAAGTTATAAACGGAATTTCGGCAAAAGATATAGTTGTACAGATCGATATGAGCACGAAAGAAATAACCCAGACCGGACAGTACAGAGTCCAGGCGGAAGTTTTCCTTCCGGGCGGACAAAACGCTTGGGCAACAGGAAGCTACACAGCAACAATAACCGTAAAAGCGAAGTAATAAACAAAAAAAGGCTCCATAAAACGAGCCTTTTTGATTTTATTGAGATAAGGAGAAAAAGAAATGCCGATAATTGTTTCCGAAATAAAAATCGCCCCGGGCGAACCAAAAGAAAAAGCTTTTGAAAAAGCTCTTTCTGTGCTCAAAATAAAATCTTCGGAAACAAAAGCCGTTTTTGTTTCAAAAATTTCCGTTGACGCAAGGAAAAAAGACAATGTTTTTCTTGTGTATTCCGTTGCGGTTTCCTGTGATAACGAAGAAAAAATTGCCGCAAGGGCAAAAGCAAAAAACGTTGTGCTCAGAAAAATCGTTCCTGCACAGATTCCGGTGCTCAAAGAAAAACCAAAATCAAGGCCGGTTATAATCGGCTTCGGCCCGGCGGGAATGTTTGCCGGGCTTTATCTTGCAAGAGCCGGCGCATGCCCAATTATTTTTGAAAGAGGCGCAAAAGTTGAGGAAAGAACAGCCGCGGTTGAAAATTATTGGAAAGGCGGCGTGCTCAACGAAAAAGCAAACGTCCAGTTTGGCGAAGGCGGCGCGGGAACTTTCAGCGACGGAAAACTTACCACAAGAATAAATGACCCAAGGTGCGATTTTATAATTGAAGAACTTGAAAAACATGGCGCCCCGGCAGAAATTTTGAGCAAGGCAAAACCCCATATCGGAACGGATATGCTCCGTCTGGTAGTTAAAAATATAAGAGAAGAGATAATTTCTCTTGGGGGAGAAATACATTTTCTTACAAAAATTGATGATATCGGCTTAAAAAACGGAAAAATTGTTTCCGTTTCTGCTGAAGGAATTGAATTTCCGGCCGAAAACGTAATAATTGCCGCGGGACATTCCGCAAGAGATACCTTCGCAATGCTCAAAGAAAAAGGTGTGCTCATGGAAGCAAAACCTTTTTCCGTCGGTGTCCGCATTGAGCATCTTCAGTCCGATATAAACCGCGCTCAATATGGCGATTTTGCGGAAAATCCTGCACTTTGGGCGGCGGAATATCAGCTTTCATACCATGTGGGCGATCGCTGCGCCTACACTTTCTGTATGTGCCCCGGCGGATACGTTGTTCCTTCCGCAGACAGAGAAGACGCTGTTGTCACCAACGGAATGAGCTGTTTTGCAAGGGATGGAAAAAACGCAAACTCCGCTTTGGTCTGTTCCGTTTCCGCGGAAGATTTTGGCGGTGACCCCTTTAAAGCAATGGCTTTTCAGCATGAAATTGAAAGAAAAGCATTTGAAATGGGCGGCGGAACAAAAGCTCCTGCTCAGACAGTCGGTGCGTTCCTCAACGGTGGAATTTCCCATTTCGGAAAGGTCGAACCCACGTACGCAAGGGGAGTTGAAGACAAAGATCTCGCAAAGCTTTTTTCGGAAGAAATTACATCGGTGCTCAAAACCGGACTTGTTGCGCTTGATAAAAAGCTTCATGGTTTTGCGGATCCGCAAGCGGTGCTCACCGGACCGGAAACCAGAACAAGTTCCCCTGTAAGGATTGTCAGAAACAGCGAAACGCTTGAAGCAATCGGAATCGAGGGGCTTTATCCATGCGCAGAAGGCGCGGGTTATGCCGGCGGAATAATGTCAGCCGCAGCGGACGGAATCCGCTGCGCGGAAAGGTGCTCGAAAAATTGATGTGAAACAAAAAGACCCTTTTGCCTTCCGGCGAAAGGGTCTTTTTTTAATCTTTTTTCAAAAGTTTATTATATTTTCTTTCGATTAAAATAACATATATCAGCGAAGGAAGAGCCAGCAATATTATCAAAAGAAAAATTGTCCAGTAGCCGGGGTCATATTGCTTAAACGCAAAATAAAGAATAAGCCACGGAACACCAAGAAGAATATCGCCGATTCCAAGTTCTCTCATATAATCTTTTGTCCATTCGTGGCCTTTAAACTTTTCTGCAATATTCATTTTTCCGAAAAGACCGAAAATTCCGTAACCTATATTAAAAAGGCTCATGAAAAAAATAACTTCCATTAAAAAATTCCCCTTTCAAAGCGAAAAACGCTCTTTTATAATTCTTGCGGTTTCGGCGGCGGAAAGATTGGTGTTATCTATTTTAATATAATTTTCAAAAGGAATTTCACCCTCAAAGCTTACAAAACGGTGCCTTTCGTCATCACGGAGAATCCTTTGCTCGGAAGTTTCAAGATCCCGCTTTGAAGGTTTGTTTTCAAGCCGGTTCAAAGTTTTGTTCCGTTCAAGTCTGATTTCAAGAGGCGCGACCAATTCGGCATAATAAAACTTGGTTCCGTAAGGTTCAAAAATCTTTTTTGTTTCTTCAAGGCATTCCCAGTCATAGGGGCTGTCAAAAGCAAACATAAAAGTAAAAATCATTCCGTAATTATCGGAAGCAGCAAAATCTTCAAAAATAACTTTGCGGAGTTTTTCGATGGTTCCGCCGGAAAAATATCCAAAAATATCTATAACCGGTTCAATGGTCATATGGTTATGAAAAAGCCGAAGGTCAGTGATTTTGCAAAGTTCCTGACCAACGGTCATTTTACCGACCGCGGCATCTCCGAACAGAAAAAGAAGTTTCATTTTTTCTCCTTAAAGCAGCTCTCTGAAATAAAGTCCGTTTGTTTTTTCAAAATCCGCCGGGGCTTTTTTTATGAACATATCATAAATTTTCCTGCAGTTTTCGGGGCTTTCGGTTGTAAAATAAAGCGTCATAAAATCAATTCCGGAAAAATCCTTATCCGCAACGTAAAGGGGAACGCTGTTGAGCAAAGTTCCAAATTTCTTTTCAAAGCAAAGATATGTGAATTCTTTGCCCATGCGGTCCTTGATTTTTCCTTTTCCGGGGCAGTTTTTACAGCCGGAAGGCTTTTTTAGCGGACAGGCACGCATCCTCATAAGCGGAAGATATCCGTAACCGAGTATTCCGCGGCGTATTTTGCCGCCAAGATCGCGGATTTTCGGCGCTGAAAGTTCAAAGGAAATTGTTGCGTCGGCAACGCCGAGATTTTCATATTCCTCAAGCGCGATGCTGTTGATTATATTAAGTCCATGGCCGCCGTGAACAGTAAGAAGGCAATCCTTTGCAAGGCGAAGGGAGCAGATGTTTTCGCAGTATGCGTGGCGAAGACCTTTTTCCTGAAGCCCGATAAGGCGGTATCTTACTTTTTCCTCGTCGGAAGGGAAGACCAGCGCCGGAATTTCGGCAAAAAGCTTTTCACCGAATTTTTCAATGGTTTCCGGGTGTTTTTCAATTTCCGCCATAGGAAGGATAATAGCTTCCGCCTCGTTTTCGAAAAGAACCTGTTCAAATTTTTCCGCGCGGATCCTTATTGCGGTTTTGGCTGCAATATGTTTTTCAAATTTCGGAAGTTTATAATCAAAAATATTATGAGGATAAACTTTTGCGCGCATCTCTGAAAGCATTGCAAGAGTTTTGCGGCGCATTTCGTTGATTTCTCCCGCTGCGATAATGGGTTCGCCTTCTGCGGAAAAATCCAAATTGGAAAGATAAAAAGGTGTACCGCCGGTTTTGGAAAGATATCGCCTTGCAAGATTTTCATCGGTAGGAGCGCGCAAAGCTTTTTCACAGACCGCGCCCCTTACGGAAACGCAATTTTCTCCGTCTGAAACCGAAAGAACAGCCGGTTTTGTTTCGGAAATAAAAAGGCTCATATCAAGAGGAATATGGTCCGCTTCGTCTTTATAAAGATTTGCAAGGTTTTTGAGAACTTTGTCCGCGGCGGTAACGTCGTCGTGGCTTCGGAAGCCGAACATATCAGAAGTGCGTTTTCCGGTAAGATAGCCGTCGGTAAAACCCTGGCGGGAGAAAACCGAACGGAGAGAATCCATATCCGGAATTTTGCCACCAAGAGCGGCTCTGCAGGCGGTTACAGCCGCCGCAACATATTCCGGGCGTTTCATTCTGCCTTCGATTTTAAAAGAGCAAACGCCGGCTTCAGCGAGTTCCCGGATATGTTCTATATGCGACATATCCTTGAGAGAAAGGGCGTGATCTTTTTCGCCGAAACGGAAATCAAGCCTGCAGGGCTGGGCGCAAAGTCCGCGGTTTCCGCTTCTTCCGCCAAGGACAGAAGAAAGATAGCAGCAGCCGGACATGCACATGCAAAGCGCACCGTGGACAAAAGCTTCCAGCTCAATGTCGGTTCTGTCAGCGATATATTTTATTTCATCAAGAGAAAGTTCTCTTGAAAGAACAGCTCTTTTAAAACCAAGCAGCTCCGCCTCAAATGCTCCGGAAAGATCGTGTATCGTCATCTGGGTGGAAGCGTGCATTTCAAGTTCCGGGCAGATTTTGCGCACAAGTTTTGCAACGGCAAGGTCCTGAATTATAACTGCATCAACACCTGCCGAAGCAACGTTTTTGATTTCCCCGATAAGTGCGGGAATTTCCGAATCCATAACAAGGGTGTTCAGAACAACATGGACCTTAACTCCTCTTTCGTGGCAGTATGAAACGATTTCCGGGAGTTCAAAATCTTCAAAGTTGGAAGCGTTGCGCCTTGCGTTAAAATTCTTTGCGCCGAGATAAACCGCATCTGCGCCGGAACGAACCGCCGCAATAAGCTGTTCTTTTCCTCCAACCGGGGCGAGAATTTCTGTCATAACCGCAAACCTCCTTTGAATATGTAATGAAATATAAATTATAATAACATAAAACAATGGTATAAAGCAAATATCTTTAAAAAAATATAAAAAATTTTAAAAAAAGGCTTGATTTTTCTTTTTGTTTTTAGTATAATAATCAAGCGCTGTGATAAACAGCAAGTTTTCTTGAGCATTTGGAGATGTCGCCTAGATGGTCGAGGGCGCACGACTGGAAATCGTGTAGGGGTCAGAAGCCTCTCAAGAGT
>JAFSEN010000092.1 GCA_017435745.1 Oscillospiraceae bacterium | reverse complement strand
ACTTCTGCAAGAACGCCGGAGCGAGCGCAGGAACGTTTAAAACGTCTGAGAGCGCTGTCAAGAGATTCATTTTCTTTTACATGAATTTCTGCCATAATCTGTTTCCCTCCTTCGCCATTGGGCTGGAGCTAAGAACAATTTCTGTTCTTCGTACATAAATGTAACAGTCTTATTATATACTTGAAGACCGCAAGTGTCAAGTATAAATTTGGTACTATTTTTATTAATTTTATATTAACAATTTTATACCTTATACATTAAAAACCGCGGTTTTCCGCAGTTTTTCAATAAAAAACCATTTTTCCAGAACACCCGGGTTCGTTGTCACAATATCAGTAATCGTTAAGATCGATGGTGTTTACAAGATCGATAAGCTCTTCAATTCCTCTTCCGGTAAGTGAACTTGTTATAACAATATGTCTTGCGCCGGCGTTGCGAAGAAAAAGTTCCGCCTGTTCTGTCGGGGTGTCTTCCGTATCCGCTTTTGTAACGATTCCGATAACGGGGCGGGCAAAGCTCATGGAAAACATCTGCGGAAGGCGGCAGATGTCGTTTCCGCAGTCATGGCAGAAACACACCACATCCGCATCATAAGCGGGGGTTATAGCCGCTCCGCGGCTGAAAAACGGAGTATCGGTATATTCGCCGGGGGTGTCGATTGCGTCGGACCAGGCCTCGATTGACTGGGTTTTATGATAGGACATATCGAGGTTATGAAGGCGGCGGATAAGGGTTGTTTTTCCGCAGCGGGAACGTCCCACAAGAATTATCTTGCGGGATTCGATTTTTTTATTGAGCCCAAGAGAGCGGTGATATTCTTCCCTGTCTTCCGGGTTGATAAGGGCGGCGTTTACGGAATCTTTTTCGGACATTATAAAAAACACCTCCGAAAGCATTGTTTATAAATGTATTTTATCTTTTTACAAAGCTTTTTTCAATAGATTTTATTAAAAAGGGGTTTACCAAAGAAAAGTTTTGTGTGATAATTGAAATATAAATTTTTTCGGAGTTGATTTTTACGAAAGTTCTTTTTGAAGATAAATTTATTATAATCGTTGAAAAACCGGCGAACGTTCTTTCCGAACCGGGAGCGGGCGGCGAAGACATTGTTACAATGGCTTCTGCCCATGTATGCAAGCCCTGCTATCTTGTTCACCGCCTTGACCGGAACACCGGCGGCGCGATGGTTCTTTCAAAAATGCAGAAAGCCACCGGAAAACTTTCCGAAGCTATCCAAAAAAGGGAATTTGAAAAGGAATATATCGCCGTCATAAAAGGCGTTCCGGAGGAACCGGAAGGCATTTATAAGGACCTTCTTTTCAAGGATTCCCGGAAGAACAAAACCTTTGTGGTAAAGCGGGAACGCAAGGGAGTTAAGGAAGCGAGCCTTGAGTATAAGGTTCTTTCTACCGCGGAACACCCGGAACATGGAACGGTTTCTCTTGTGCTCATAAAACTCCACACCGGCCGCACCCATCAGGTTCGGGTACAGTTCGCCAGCAGAAAAATGCCCCTTTTGGGCGACGGAAAATACGGAAGCCGCGACAACCATTGCGAAACCGCCCTTTGGAGCCGCAGGCTCGCCTTTAAGCACCCTATAACCGGCGAAAGCGTCGAAGTAATTTCAATGCCGCCGGAAGAATATCCTTGGAATTTGTTTGATATGAACGCCTTCCTTGCTTAAAAGGAGGGGGACCGTTGCGGTACGCACGGTGGAGGGATTTTCTTTGTTATAAAAAAATGAGCACCGCATTTTAAATGCAGTGCTCATTTTTGTTTTATCCAATTAAAAATCCGAAGGAAAAGCTTGCGGCGTTAAGCAAAAAAGAGGCAAAAAACGCCTTTTTTATGCCAAAATCGCCCATTTTGTAATATAGCATCCATTCGGTTGCCACCGCCGCAATTTCAAGAAAAGCGGTGGCCAAATAATAATAAGGAATTTCCGGAAGCGGAACGAAAGACGCCCACAAAAGAAGAAAAAGATTTACAAGCGGGTTTGTAAGCATGTTTACGAGCACGCTGTGATAAACCGTTTCTTTCTTCCTTACAAAAACGAGCACCAGTGCTCCTTCGATGAGCACGGTGAGCAGAAGATTCCTTATAACAATGAAAAACGGGCTCATTTCTTTTTATTTTTCTTTTTATATTTTCCGCTGCGTTTTACGTTGGGAACATCTTCGGTTTCCTTCGGTTTTTCGCCTTTCATATAGGAATTTACTTTTTGTTTTGTTTCGCGTTTGAGTTTTTCGCGTTCTCTTCTCTGGCGGTTTGTTTCCTTAACGTCCTCTTTTGTGGGGTGTTTTT
>JAFSEN010000091.1 GCA_017435745.1 Oscillospiraceae bacterium | reverse complement strand
GGTTTGGAAAAATGAACTATCCGGGTTTTTTGATTAAAAGGGAACGTCTTTTGAAAAACTGGAGCCAGGAAGGACTTTGTAAAGGAATTTGTGCCGTTTCCTATCTTTCAAAAATAGAACAGGGAAAGGCGGAAGCTTCCGAAGAAATTCTTAAAGCGCTTTTTGAAAGACTTGGAACAAATTGGGTAACGGATGAAAAACTCCTTTTGGAAGGAAAGAAATTTGTTGAAGATTGGTATGAAGCGGTTTTTTCTGCCGATTGGGACAGGTGTTTTAATTTCCTTTCGATTTTTAAAAGAAACTATTCCTTTCTGGAAAACAGCCCTTTTGGGGTTGACATTATGCTTCTCAAAATTTTCGGCGAAGAGGAAACAAAGCCGGTTGATGAAAAATTTGAGATTTTTATGGATCAGCGAGGGCTTTCGCTTCAAAGGCTTTATGGAGGAAATTTCGAAGAAGCAACAAAGCTTTTTCCCTGCTCATATATGTTTTTCAGGGCGGGAGTTTCTGACTATGTGAAAGGCGATAACGCAAAGGCGCTTGAAAATCTCCAAAGAGCTTACAGCCTTGCTTCCGAAGAAGGAAGAACAAGGGTCATGCTTTTTTCAAAGCTTTATATTACAAATTGCTACAGCAACATCTGCGATATCGAATCAATGAAGCGGCATGGTAAAATTGCGAAAAGAATTGCCGCGGAACTTTCGGAACCGGATTTGATTTCAACGGTGGATTATAATTTTGCCGCAACAAAAATTGAAGCGGGAGATTTTTCCGGCGCTTATGATTATTTTTTCAATCTTTCTGAGCCTTCTGCCCCAAGCCTTCATAAGCTTGCAGTTTGCTGTGAAAAACTTGGAAGAAGGGAAGAAGCTCTTTTGGCAATTGAAAAGGAAAAGGACGCGAAAGCGGAAACGGATGAACTTAAAAAAATTGCGGATGAAGCCTGTGAAATAATAAAATTCCGCCTTGAGGATGAAGATTATCTTTCAAACGCGGATTACGGAAAATTGCTTCTTGGGCATTTTGAAAAATGCAGAAAGGAAATGCCTATAGGCTACGCGAAATTCCATCTTCCGTGGGTGCTTGAATGGTATAAAGCCAACAGAGAATATGGCAAGGCGTTCCGTCTTGTTTGCGATTTTCCTCAAAGTTTTAAATAAAAGACGTTTATCCGGTTGTTTTGAGAAGGATTTTCCCAAAACAACCGGATTTATTTTGTTTAAAATTCATGATATGATTTTATCATGGAGGTGAAGAAAATGGCAAAAAAACTTTGGACAAAAAATTTCACTTTGATAATCGTCGCAACGACTTTTGGAGCAATGGGCGGAGTTGCAGGAAATTTTGCTCTTTCGTTTCTTGTTTTTGAGGAAACGAAGAGCACTTTTGCGGCGGCTCTTACTGCGGCTTTGGCTTTTGTTCCCGCATTTGTTATCCCGTTTTTTGCGGCACCCTGGATGGACAGACTTCCAAGAAAACCTTTTCTGGTGGGCGGAGATTTACTCAACGGAATCTGTTATTCGGCTGCAGGTTTTTATCTGCTTAATTTTGAATTCAGCTATGTGGGATATCTCGGCTTCTCGCTTCTTGTATCAAGTCTTCAGACATTTGATGAACTTGCCTATAACAGCATATATCCGAACCTTATTCCGGAAGGATTGGAGCAAAAGGGATATTCCGTGCTTGGAATGTTATATCCGGTGCTTAGGGTTCTGATGATGCCCGTTGCGGCGTTTCTTTATGGAACGATAGGCGTCGGAATGATGCTCATACTGCAAGGCTTTCTTTCGGTTCTTGCGGCAATTATTGAAAGCGGAATAAAACTTGACGAAAAGAACCGCCTTGAAGATGAAAAATATACCTTCGGAATGTGGAAAAGCGATATTGCCGAGGCGGCAAAATATCTTAAAAAAGAAAAGGGCCTGCGGAGCATTTATTCCTATATGGCTTTTACAAACGGAATAGGAAACGGATATAATCCGCTTTTGGTTGCGTTTTTCAGCACCGCGGCGGGAATGACCGCGGCCATGTATTCGCTTTTTTCCGCAGCAGAATTTATTGGAAGAAGTATAGGCGGAACTTTTGCATATAAAGTTAAAATAAAATCGGAA
Source organism: Oscillospiraceae bacterium (assembly GCA_017435745.1). Classification (GTDB taxonomy): domain Bacteria; phylum Bacillota; class Clostridia; order Oscillospirales; family Ruminococcaceae; genus UMGS1668. Next base: position 21,409 of record JAFSEN010000091.1, on the reverse strand, counting down.
AAGCGTTTTTCCTTTGCCTTTATGGTTTATATGATTTATGAAACAATGGATATGGTTTTGCTTTGGATTCCATATCCGCTTATGCTCATCAACAGAGGAATCTGCGGATTCCTTGGAATAAACAGCGCAACAATGCGCGAAGCGGCTGTTCAGACATATATTCCGGACGAACTTAGAGCAAGATTAAACGCTTTCGAAGATATGCTCTATTTTGCTGTTTCCGCTTTGCTGGGTCTTATAATCGGCGCTCTTGGGGAAATTTTGGATTACAGAATCTGCATAACTCTTTGCGGCGCTTCAACAATGGTTTTCTGTTGGCTAACAATCTGGAAAAACCGCGGCGATGTTTCCTTGGTTTATAAAAAAGAAGGGGAGAATTAAGAATATTCCTTTAATTCCGTCCCCGGATAATAGTGCGAAAGAATTTCCCGGAAATCCGCCCCTTCTTTTGCCATATAGTTTGCCCCGACCTGGGAAAGGCCGACACCGTGGCCGTAACCCCGGACGGTAAAAATGAATTCATCATTTTTATATTCAACGTCAAAATCCGTTGACCGAAGGTTAAAAATGCTCCGGAGTTTTTCTCCGGAAAAAGTTGCGGCGCCGATTATGATTTTATCCACATAACCGGCTTCGGTGCGCTCCGCACCCTTGAACCATTCTTCCGGAAAAGCTCCGGAAAGTCCGGCGCCGTTTTTGTTCAGTGTTTCAAGCGCCTCGTTAAAAGAAAAAGAAACGGTTGTTTCGTAATCCGGGGAAAGAAGATCTCCGGGGCTTTTTACCGAAACAAGATAGGGAACGGTTCCGCCCCAGGCGTTTTCGGAACTTTCTGTCATGCCGTTGGAAATTGCATGATAGACCGCAAGAGCGGGTTCGCCTTCATAGGTGAGAACGTACTGCATGGCTTTTTCCGCCGCAGAGGAAATTACCGCCCATTTTTCTTCAAAATCTTTTCCGTAAACTTCTTTTGCTTTTTCTTCTGTCATATATCCAAGTTTTTTATCCGGCGCGGCGGAAAAATCATAATCCGCCGCAAAACGGCTTTTTTGTTGGTTAAGGCCGCAGCTGAATGCGGCAACCCCCTGGGCAACAAGAGCTTCAAATTCAAAATCCGCGCCCATTTCGGAAGCCACAGCGCCCTTTACGTAATCGGAATATTTTACTTTTAAAACAGTTTCTGTCTCCATATCAAATATACGGAAAAATCCTTCCGGAAAGTTTGGTCCGTCCGAAGGGTTTTGCGGAACTTCTTCCGGAACAGAAATTTCTTCGGAAGAAGGTTTTTCTTCCAAAGTCGGAAGTTTTGGAATTGCGGACATGGGGATGAAAAAGATTGCCGTAAGGGTAAAAGCTATAAGCGCTGTTCGGAATTTTATCATTTTGTTCAGCTTCCTTTTTTGTTTTGTACAAGCCTATGCCGGACAAAACAAAAAAATTCCGCAGAAATAAAAAAAGCCCGCAGAGCGGGTTTTTTTTATTTCTTGTTTTATCAGTTTTCAGGTACCCAATATTCGACGATTTTATAGGAATCGGGCATTGCGCAAAGGGAAGGGTTGAGGTATTTATTGAACGCTGTGATATTTTCAAGAGTAACGGTTTTGCCCTGTTCAATTACCATTCCGAAAAGGACGGTGTTTTCAAAATAGAAAATAATGTCGCCTGCGGTGGTTGTCCAACGTTCAAAACGGCAATTTTTGCTTTTAAAAGTTTCGCTGCCGGTGGCGGCAAGCTTTATGTTTTCGGTGGAAATTTCGAAAGGAACGGCTTTGTAATTATCCGGGTTTACGGTGAACATTTTTGCCTGGTCGTCGTCAATATAATAATAAGTTCCTTCGAAAAGAACAATGTGTTCATGGGGAATTTCGGGTTCAATAACGTTGCCGTCGGAATCATACTGAGGTTCAACCCCTTCAAGTTCGGCGGGTTCCGGATAGCTTGAACCGGTGCGGACTCCGTTGCTGCCGTACATAACTTCGGTTCCGTCGGAAAGAAGATAGGTCATATAGTAAGTTCCGTTTTTAAGCATATTGACATAGCCTTCGGAAAAAATTATTTCGTGTTCCTCTTCTTCGGTGTCGGTTCCGAGAATTTGGGAAATTATCATTTCAACGTCATTAGGGATAAGTGCGCTTGCTTCGTCAAGCCATCCGCTGATGGATTCTGCGGGAGAGCAGCCGGAAAACGAAAAGAGCATTGCGGCGCAAAGCAGAGCAGCAAGAATTTTTTTTGCCATTTTTATCCTCCCAAAAGAAAAAATTTATTGCTTTTGCAAAAGCTTATTATTGACTGAAAATGCAAATAGGTTTATATTTATAAGGTGATGTTCTGTAAAAACGATTACAAAAGTAATTATAGCGGATTTCTTTTCTTTTGTCACCACTTTTTACACAAACTTAATATTCTTTTCAAAAATATAATTTGGGCAATCAGGGGGAAATATGCAGAAAACAGGTTTTGACAGCGCAAAATATTTTAAAATGCAATCTGAAAAAATCAAGGAGCGAATTGATGAATTCGGCGGAAAGCTCTATCTTGAATTCGGCGGAAAACTTTTTGATGACTTCCATGCATCAAGGGTTCTTCCGGGTTTTGCCTATGATTCAAAGGTAAAACTTCTTTGTGAAATGAAGGACCAGGCTGAAATTATAATCGTTATCAACGCCACAGATATTGAAAAAAACAAGGTCCGCGGCGACCTTGGAATCACCTATGACCTTGAGGTAATTCGCCTTATCGACGCTTTTTCTTCGCTTGGCCTTTATGTGGGAAGCGTTATTATCGCGCAATATTCCGGCCAAAGAGCTGCCGACGCTTTCCGCAAAAAGCTTACCTCCCTTGGAATAAAAAGCTATATCCACTATCCTATCGAAGGCTATCCCATCGACGTAAACTTTGTTGTAAGCGATGAAGGATTCGGCAAAAACGATTATATCGAAACCACAAGACCCCTTGTTGTGGTAACTGCTCCCGGCCCGGGAAGCGGAAAAATGGCAACCTGCCTTTCCCAGCTTTTCCACGAAAACAAAAGGGGAGTTAAAGCCGGATATGCAAAATTTGAAACCTTCCCGATTTGGAACCTGCCCCTTACCCATCCTGTAAACCTTGCATACGAAGCCGCAACCGCCGACCTTGATGACGTAAACATGATCGACCATTATCACCTTGCGGCATACGGAGAAATGACGGTAAACTATAACCGCGATATCGAAGTTTTTCCTGTTCTTAACAGAATTTTTGAAACAATCCTCGGCGAAAGCCCTTATAAATCCCCTACGGATATGGGTGTAAATATGGTTGGAAACTGCATTTCCGATGACGAAGTCGTTTGCGAAGCGGCAAAACAGGAAATCATCCGCAGATTTTACGAAGCTGCATGTGAATACCGCCAGGGAAAATGCGACGAAAACCCAATGCTCCGCATTGAACTTCTTATGGAAAGGCTCGGAATCGGAGTTGAAGACAGACCGGTTGTTGCCGCCGCTCTTAATAAAGAGGACGAAACCGAGCTTCCCGCAACTTCTATTGAACTTAAAAACGGAAAAATCGTTGTGGGAAAAACAAGTTCCCTTCTCGGTTCTTCCGCTGCAATGCTTCTCAATGCTCTTAAAGAAATCGCCGGGATCGATGACGATGTCGATATAATCGACCCGCTTGTTATGAATCCTGTTGAGGAACTTAAGAAAAAACACCTTGGCCATAATAACGCAAGGCTTCATCTTGACGAGGTGCTTCTTGCCCTTGCGGTAAGCGCACCCAAAAACCCCGATGCGGCAAAAGCCCTTGCGGGGCTTGAGGAACTTCGGGGATGCGAATGTCATTCAACGGTCATCCTTTCCCAGGTTGATACCCAGACTTTTAAAAAACTCGGGCTTAACCTTACCTGCGAACCCAAATACCGCAACAAAAAACTTTACCACGCCTGATAAGGAGGTTTTCTGATGAAATTTGTATCCTGGAACGTAAACGGACTTCGCGCCTGCATCGGCAAAGGCTTTATGGATTCTTTCAACGAAATGGATGCGGATTTTTTCTGTCTTCAGGAAACAAAACTTCAGCCGGACCAGATTTCACTTGAACTTCCGGGATATTACCAGTTTTGGAACAGCGCGGAGAAAAAAGGTTATTCCGGAACCGCAATTTTTACAAAGCACGAACCGCTTTCTGTAAATTATGGAATCGATGTGGAAAGGCATGACCACGAAGGCCGTGTTATAACCCTTGAATATCCGGATTTTTATCTTGTCGATGTTTATGTCCCCAACGCAAGAAGGGATCTTGAACGCCTTGATTACCGTATGGATTGGGAAGATTGCTTCCGTGAATACGTAAGTTCCCTTGATAAGCACAAACCTGTTATAATCTGCGGCGATATGAACGTTGCCCATGAAGAAATTGACCTTAAAAATTATAAAACAAACCGCGGAAACGCAGGATTTACCGATGAGGAACGTTCAAAAATGACCGAACTTCTGGGTGCGGGATTTGCGGATACTTTTCGTTTTCTCTATCCGGAAAAAGGCGATTCCTATTCCTGGTGGAGCTATATGTTCCATGCAAGGGAAAAGAATGCAGGATGGAGAATCGACTATTTCATCTGTTCAAAGCGTTTTACGGAAAAGCTTGAAGACAGCCTTATCTATCCGCAATATTACGGAAGCGACCATTGCCCGGTTGCAATAATCACAAAAGATTAAGAAAAAACCCCGTGCTCATCCGAGCACGGGGTTTTATTATTTATTTTTTTGAAAAATGCATAAGATGTGTTTTTCCAAGGGCGAGCATGATTCCGGGAATTAAAATAAATTGGAGTATTATTCCGGGCAAAGCATTTATAAAAGCCCCGGCGATAAAAGCTTCAAAGCCAAATCCTTCGTTTCCGATTCCGAGCAGCAGAGCCATAGCAATTCCCCAGACTATTCTTCCGCAGATCATTGCGGCCGCCATGCAGCGCAAAAGAGATTTTATACAGTGCCAGCGGGCTTTTTCGTAAAGAAAACCGACAACAAGGCCGTAAACGGAAAGCTCAAAAGCCATTGCGACTGCGTCGGGGAACATCGGCGGCATTATAAAAAGCGCTGAACGCATTAACGGAAGGATAAATCCAATTGCCATTCCGTATTTCCAGCCGCAGATAAGCCCGCAAAGAAAGACCGGAATGTGCATCGGAAGAAGCATGCTGCCGATCTGAGGAATCTGCCCGGTGAAAAAGGGAAGAACGATCCCTATAGAAAGGAACATTGCGCCGAGAACGAGTTTTTTGATCATGTTTTTAATTTCCAATGCAATTCCGCCTTTCATATACTTTATGAAAAGAAGAATACCACACAGAAAAGGATTTTTCAAGCAATAAAACACCCGTGCTCAAATGAGCACGGGACTTTTTTACTGTTTATTTTCTTCAAAATCGGTAATGCGGGAAATTCCCTCAACTTCAGTTACTGGAAGCGAAAATGCAATTCCGCCGCCTTCAGTTTCAATTCCGACGCGTTTAATGATTGCGCGCATTATCGAAGGTTTTGTTTCTTCGGAAGAAAGTATTAGTACAATTTCCTTTTCGGGAAGGATGCTGATTCCGAAGAAAGTTTCGTCTTCATGCAAACCGGAACCATGGGCAGAAATTACTGTTCCGCCTTTTGCTCCGGCGTTTCTTGCGGCATCCATGGCAACGCCGGAAAATCCGCGGTTAAGGATAGCTACTATAAGAGAATAAACAATTTTGTTTTCCATAAAAAATCAAGCCTCCTCTGTAAGATCCGAAGTAAGGAATTTAAAGGACATAATTCCCGCAACACTTTCAAGCGGAACGGTAAAAGCAATTCCGTGTCCGGGTTTTGCAAAATCAAGTTTTTTCGAAACCTGTTCAATAATTTTTTTGCTGTTTTCTGCTTTTACAAAGCTCAGAACAATGTCTTTATCTGTTGCGCCAAGACCGAGAACTTCAAGAATGCTCGAAGGAGCTGTTCCGTGTCCGTGGCAGATCACGTTTTGAAGAATTTTGTTTTCTCTAAAAATATCAAGAACAGCTTCGCCTTTTCCTTTTGAAACGATGGTAAAAATAAGATCAAGACGCTGGGTGCTGCATATTGTTTCGATTCTTTCGTTTTGCGACAAACGGGGCACCTCCTTTTCTTATCTGGTGTAATCAAGTTCAATAATGGAATAATTAAGGTCAAGCTGATAGCTTTCAACTTCTTCCTCGATATCCTCGTAAAGTTCCGCAAGCTCTTCAGCTTCTTCTTTAAGAACATGTTTGGATTTGACAGCGTAAACCGCGCCAAGAATCTGGATTGCAACAAGGGGGGTCATGGCGACCATTGCAACAACTCCGAAGCCGTCCATAAGAACGTTTCCTCCAATCGCGGTGCAGGCGCCGGTTGCAAAAGGAAGAAGAAAAGTTGCGGTCATGGGTCCGGAAGCAACGCCGCCGGAATCGAAAGCGATTGCGGTAAATATCTTAGGAACAAAGAAAAGAAGGCCAAGGGCAATTGCATATCCCGGAATAAGAAGATACCAGATGGAGATTCCGGTGATTACACGGAGCATAGCCATACCGACGGAAATGCTCATGCCGATCATAAGAGCGGTCATCATCATTTTTCTGGTTATGGAACCGCCGGTAACTTCTTCAACCTGTACGGTGAGAACATAAACCGCAGGTTCCGCCATAAGGATAAAGAATCCGACGAGCATACCGATGGGAATTATTATCCAGTTGTAGGGAAGAACCGCAAGTGCGCCGCCGATATAGCTTCCCGCAGGCATAAAACCGACGTTTGCGGCTGTGAGGAAAATAACAAGTCCGATATAGGTATATAAAACACCGATAAGGGTTTTTATAACGGATATTTTCGGGAGTTTGAGATAAACGATCTGGAAGAAAAGATAAACGGCGATTATGGGCGAAAGCGCAAGGGCAACTTCTTCAAAAAAAGTTGGGAACGCATGAAGATATACCTTTATAACGTCGCTGAAATTTGAAATTTCCGGAACAACCGTCGGGTCATAGGAAGCGCCGCCTTTTGCAAGCATTCCCATGATGGCAACAGCCATAATTGGGCCGACGGAACAAAGACCGACAAAACCAAAGCTGTCGGTTTCGCTGTCGGCTCCTTTTTTAACAGAAGCAATACCTACGCCGAGAGCAAGGATGAACGGAACGGTGATAGGTCCGGTTGTAACGCCGCCGGAATCGAACGAAACCGCAAGATATTCGGGCTTTGTAAAGAACGCAAGCACAAATACAACTATATAAAGGCCGAAGAACAATTTTGAAAGGTCAAAACCGAAGACAACCCTTATTACCGCGGCGGTAAGGAAAAGCGCAACGCCGATTGCGACCATGTAAATAAGTACCTGGCCGACGCTCATATCCATTCCGAAAAGGGTGAACATGGTTTGTTCGGGCATCTGTTTTCCAAGAACCTGGAGATCCGGTTCAGCAATGGTTACAAGAAAACCGAGAAGGAACGCGGTGATGAGGAATATTTTAAGGTTTTTAAGTTCAACAAGCTTGCTTCCTATCTGGTTTCCGATAGGGGTCATTCCGACTTCGGAACCAAGCTGGAAAAGGGTCATACCGACAATCAGCAAAAATGTTCCGGAAAGGAAAAGCGAAAAAACGCCGAAGGACATCGGAGCAATCGTCAGATGAAGCATGAAAACAATGGCGGCAACGGGAAGAACGGCCACAGACGTTTCTTTGAATTTTGAGAGAAGTTCACGGCCCAAGGAGGGATTCCACCCTTCTGTTTAGTATTAATATATAATAATTGTATAATATTATTGTAACTTATGTGATGAGTTTGTGTCAACTCGGGATATTGTATGAAATTATTAACACAAAAAAGGCTATTATTCACAAAAGAGGGAGCAAAAATTAACAATATTGCTGTTGACTTAAATAAAAAGGATTGTTATTATTATTAAGGTGAATTTTTATAACCTTTTGGAGGAATTGTAATGAACAATTGTGATATTTTGGATAAGCTTCCCGAAAAGGAAAAAAACGGACTTTTCGGAAAGAACTTTCTTCGCACATGGGATATGAGCGATTCGGATATCGAATCCGTTGCAAGAAGTGCATGTGCGCTTAAAGCCCTTCGCGATGAAAATATTTCTCCGAAAATTTTTGATTCCGGAATTGCCGTTTCCATGTTCAGCAAAAAGGATGCGGGGATGGAACTTGCCTTTGCTTCCGGCTGCGACCTTCTTGGCCTTACCATTATAGATATGAACAAAAAACTCGGCAACAGCAATATAAACGAAACCGCGGGAATGGCTTCATATATGGCCGATGCCCTTGGAATCTGCGAAAGCGATTTTATCGAAAAAAGCTCGAGATACATAAAAAGAATTTCCGATTCCGTTGAAGAAGCGCAGAAAAGCGGCGTTATTGCCCAAAAACCCTGTGTAATAAATCTCGGAAGCGATGAGGACAGCCCCGTACAGACTATTGCGGACCTTCAGTATATGGCAAGCCGCTTCGGCGGAATTGAAAACCTTAAAGGCAAAAAAATAGCGGTTACTTGGGCATATTCTCCGGACGGAACCCGCTCTCTTGCTGTTCCCCAAGGTCTTCTTTCCCTTGTTACCCGCTTTGGAATGAACGTTGTTCTTGCCGCTCCGGAAGGAATGGATCTTATGCCCGGAGTTTATGAAAGAGCTGAAAAAAATTCTGCGGAATCCGGCGGAACTTTTGCAAGAACAGATTCCATGGAAGAAGCTTTTGCCGATGCGGATATCGTTGTTCCGATAAACTGGGCTCCTTTCAGCTTCCTTGAAAAACGCACCGAACTTTCCGCAGCAAACCTCGGAACCTATATTGATCTTCTTGAACACGAACTTCGCGAAAATAACAAACAGTTCATCGATTGGGAAGTCACCGAAGAAATGATGGAAAAAACAAAGGACGGAAAAGCTCTTCTTATGCACGACATCCCCGCAGATGTAACCGATATTTCCTGCATCCGCGGAGAAATGACCGCCCAGGTTTACAACGCAAACATCGAAAGCCTCCTTAAAGAAACCGGAATGCGCCCCTATGTAATTGCGGCAATGATTCTTCTTACAAAATCCGAAGATCCTAAAGCGGCTTTCAAAACAATTTCCGAAAAAGCAACCAGAAGATATTTTTGATCTTTCCTGCATATATTTATAAAAAACGAAAGAAGAAATCTCATTAAAATGAAAAAAACTCTTGTTATTCTTGCCGCCGGAATAGGCAACAGATACGGCGGAGCAAAACAGATTACCCCGGTCGGTCCCTGCGGAGAAAGAATAATCGATTTTTCCATGTACGATGCTTATAAAGCGGGTTTTGAAAAAGTTGTTTTCATAATCCGCAAAAGCCTTGAAACGGATTTCAGGGAAGTTATCGGCGACCCGGTTTCAAAATTCATGGAAGTTGATTATGTTTTTCAGGAAATCGACCCGGAATATGCCGAAAAGGGAAGAAACAAACCTTTTGGCACGGCGGAAGCAATTGCGCTTTGCCGAGGACATGTTGACGGACCTTTTGCGGTAATAAACGCGGACGATTATTATGGTTTCCATTGCTACAATCTTATCGGAAATCTTCTTGAAAAAATGGAGGGCAGCGGCGAATATGTAATGATCGGATACCGCATTGAAAACACCGTTACCGATAAAGGCCATGTTGCAAGAGGAATCTGCAAAACCGAAAACGGAATGCTTGTTGAAATCAACGAGCGCACCCATATTGAAAAACGGGGAGAATGTGCCGAATATACCGAAGACGGCGAAAATTGGGTTCCGCTTCCGGAAGGAACGCCGGTTTCCATGAACTTCTGGGGTTTCACTCCGGACATTTTCGATCATCTTGATGCGGCCCTTGATGAATTCAAAAAAACCGAACTTTTGGAAAATCCGCTCAAAGCGGAATGTTATCTTCCAAGCGTTGTGGGCGAAGCCCTTTATGAAGGCAAAATCACCGTTAAGGTTGAGGAATGTCCCGATAAATGGTATGGGGTCACATATAAAGAAGATACCCCCGCCCTTATTGAAGCACTTAAAAAACTTACCGATGAAGGAAGATATCCTTCACCCATCTGGAAATAAAAAAACAAAAGCGGATGCGTTTTTAAACGCATCCGCTTTTTTTGATGAGAAAAATTATTCAAGTTCAAAAGCGCCGGTGTAAAGGCGGTAATAGGTTCCTTTTTGTTCAAGAAGTTTTTCGTGGCTTCCGCGTTCGATTATTCTTCCGTGGTCAAGAACCATTATAACGTCGGAATTCTGAACGGTGGAAAGACGGTGTGCAATTACAAAAACGGTTCTACCGTACATAAGAGCATCCATTCCGCGCTGAACAATTGCTTCGGTTCGGGTGTCAATGGAGGAAGTTGCTTCGTCAAGAATCATAACAGGTGGATCCGCAACAGCCGCCCGCGCGATGGAGATAAGCTGGCGCTGTCCCTGGGAAAGACCGCTTCCGTCGCCTTCGAGAACTGTGTTGTAACCTTCCGGAAGCATGCGGATAAAGGAATCTGCGTCAGCAAGCTGGGCAGCCGCGATACATTCTTCGTCGGTGGCGTCCGGTCTTCCGTAGCGGAGGTTTTCCATGACTGTTCCGGTGAAAAGGTTTACGTCCTGGAGAACAACGCCCATGGAACGGCGAAGGTCGTTTTTGTTGATGTCGCGGATATTGATTCCGTCATAGGTTATTACGCCGTTTTCAATATCGTAAAAATGGTTGATAAGGTTTGTAATGGTGGTTTTTCCTGCGCCGGTTGCTCCGACAAGGGCAACTTTTTGTCCCGGTTCCGCATAGAAGGAAACGTCATGGAGAACGCGTTTTCCCTCAACATAGGAAAAATCGACGTTTTCAAGGCGAACTCCGCCCCGGAGTTCACGGTATTCAAAAGTTCCGTCCTCTTTTGGAATTTTCCATGCCCATTGTTCGGTGCGTTCGTCGGTTTCTTCAACAACTCCGTTTTTAAGGGTCATGTTAACAAGGGTGACTTTTCCGTTGTTTTCTTCAATGGGTTCGTCGGTGAATTCAAAAATTCGTTTTGCGCCGGCAACAGCCATTATAACGGAGTTTATCTGGTTCGAAACGTTGCCGATAGGCTGGCAAAAGCTTCTTGAAAGCTGGAGGAAGGAAGCGATTGTACCAAGGGTAAGGGTTCCCATTCCGAAAAGGGTAAGGTTAGGAAGGCCGGAAAGAGCAAGATAGCCGCCGATAATAGCGATTATTACGTAAAGGAAATAACCAAGACCGTTCATAAGCGGCATAAGGGTGTTCGCAAGTTTGTTTGCGTTGGTGGCGTTATTGCAAAGTTCGGTGTTCTTTCCGTCAAAAGCCTCTTTTGCCTTTTTTTCGTGGTTAAAAACTTTTACAACCTTTTGTCCGTTTATCATTTCTTCGATATATCCGTTCATTCCGGCAATGGAACGCTGGGCTTCCATGAAATAATGGCCGGATTTTCCGGTTATCTTTCCAAGAAGTTTCATCATAAAGAAAGTAAAAATAAGAACAAAAACGGTGAGCCATACGCTTTGGATAAGCATTGAGATAAACACAAAGGTTATGGAAAGAATGGACTGGATAACCTGGGGAATGCTTTGCGAAAGCATCTGGCGCAAAGCGTCCGCATCGTTTGTGTAATAGCTCATAACGTCGCCGTGGCTGCGGCTGTCGAAATATTTTATGGGAAGTCTTTGCATGTGGCGGAACATGGAAGAACGGATATCCTTGAGGATATTTTGGGAAACTTTTGCCATGGTGCGGTTATAGAAAAGGGAAGAGAAAATTCCGGTTACATAAATTGCCGCCATTACCCCAAGCGCACCGATAAGGGGAAGAAAATCCGGATTATTGACTCCGACAAGGGGAGTGATGTAATCGTCGATAAGGGTTTTTATAAAAAGCGAAGATGCAACGCTTGCAACCGTTGCAAGAACGATGCAGAGGAAAACAAAAACCATCTGTATCCGGTAGTTTTTGAAATATGAAAGAAGCCTTTTTATGGTTGCCATATCAAGAGGCGGTCTTTTTATCGGAACTTTTTTATCATTCATCAGAAAGGCCTCCTTCCATCTGGGATTCATAGGTTTCGCGGTAAATTTCGCTTGTTGCCATAAGTTCTTCGTGGGTTCCCATTGCAACGATTTCACCCGCATCGAGGATGATTATTTTATCCGCTTCCATAACGGAGGAGATCCTTTGGGCGATTATGATTTTTGTTGTGTTGGGAATTTCTTCGGCAAAAGCCTTGCGGATAAGCGCGTCGGTTTTTGTATCGACAGCGCTGGTGGAGTCATCGAGGATAAGAACTTTCGGCTTTTTAAGAAGAGCCCTTGCAATGCAAAGACGCTGTTTCTGTCCGCCGGAAACGTTTGCGCCGCCCTGTTCAATATAGGTTTCATATTTGTCCGGCATTTCGTTTATAAAAGGCGCCGCCTGGGCAAGTTCGCAGGCGTGCTCAATTTCTTCCTGGGTTGCGTGCTCATTTCCCCAAAGAAGGTTTTCGCGGACTGTTCCGGAGAAGAGAACATTTTTTTGGAGGACCATTGCAACGCTGTCGCGAAGAGTTTTAAGATCATAATCCCGAACGTCATTTCCGCCGACATATACGGTTCCTTCGGTAACGTCATAAAGGCGGGGAATCATCTGTACAAGGGTGGATTTTGAAGAACCGGTTCCGCCGATTATGCCAACCGTTTCACCGGATTTTATTTCAAGGCTGATGTTGTTGAGCACGTTTTTGTCGGCTTTTTCGGAATAGCGGAAGGATACGTGCTCAAATCTGATGCTGCCGTCCGGGACGGAGGCATAGGCGTGCTCATTGTTGCAAAGGTTGCTTTCTTCCGCAAGAACTTCGCAGATACGTTCGGCGCTTTCGCGGGAAATTATAATCATTACGAATATAAAGGAAAGCATCATTACGCTCATAAGGATCTGCATGGAATAGGTGATAAGGCTCATAAGCGTACCGGTGGTAAGTCCCAAATCCGGGTTGTTTCCGGAAGCGATTATTGCCTGGGCTCCAAGCCAGGAAACAAGAAGCATACAGGTATAGGAACAACCCTGCATAAGGGGCGCGTTCCAGGCAATGTTCTGTTCCGCGTGGGTAAAATCACGGCGGATGGATTCGGAAGTTTTGTCGAATTTTTCGGCCTCATAGTCTTCGCGGATAAAAGATTTTACAACGCGGATTCCGCGGAGGTTTTCCTGAACGGTGCGGTTAAGACGGTCATAAGTTTTGAAAACCCTTTTGAAAATCGGGTGGGTTTTGGTCATTATAAAATAAAGTCCGCCCATAAGGATTGGAAGGCATGCAACAAAAACAAGAGCAAGTTTCGGATAGATTCTGAACGCAAAAACGGTGGAGAACACCATCATAATCGGTGAACGGAAAGCCGTTCTTACAAGCATGAGGTAAGCCTGTTGTACGTTCTGTACGTCCGTTGTCATTCTTGTAATAAGGCTTGATGTGGAAAATTTATCTATGTTTGAAAAGGAAAAATTCTGGATATTATAATACATATCCCTGCGAAGGTTTTTGCCGAAACCGCAGGCGGCGGTGGAAGCGGCTTTTCCCGCAAGATTTCCGAAAAGAATCGTAAGGCAGGCATAAACCATAAGCCTTATTCCGCTTTGGATAACAAAATCCATATTTCCGGCGTTTATTCCAAAGTCGAGCATATCCGCCATTTCAAAAGGAATAAGAACTTCCATAACTACCTCAAGGCTTACAAAAAGGGCAGAAAGGAAAGAGGGAAGTTTATATTCGCGGATACATTTTGCAAGGCGTTTTATCATTAAAATTCCTCCCCGGTTTCAAGATTTGATGAAATTCTTCTTAAAAATCCGCGAAGCTGCTTTTTTTCCTCATCGGAAAAGCCGGAAAGCATCTGGGATTCAAGAGTTGCGCGGTCGTTGCGCATTATATTGAAAACTTCCAAGGCCTTTTCTGTAAGAACAAGTTTTTTAAGCCGGGCGTCGTAATCGACGGGTTCTCTTACGATGAAACCGTTTTCAACAAGAAGGTCAACGTTTTTTGAAGCGGTGGAGCGGGTTATATCAAATTCCTTTTCAAGATCGCGCTGAAAAACGTCCCTGTGATGATTCTCTGCAATATATGCGATTATCCATGCCCCGGAACCGGTCATTTTATCGACCTTTTTTCGGTTTCCGTAATTGATGAAATAATTGTTTATGTTGCGGGAAAGAATACGGAGTTCTGTATTTATATAATATCGTTCACACATTCTGTTACCTCCACTAAAGATTGTTGAATTGGAAACTGTTTCATAATCAACAATTATAATACTGTAATATAATTTATTCAATAACAATTTATTAAAATTAACAATTTTGTAAAAACTCAAAAACTATTGATTTAATTCGGTTTTTGTTGTATCATAAAATCAGTAAATTATCGGAGGCATAAATATGCGCAAGGAAATTGTTTTTCAGGGAAAAAAATATAACATGATCGAGGACGGAGCATATAAAGACGACAACGGATATTATGTTGTTCATGCTTATGATCCTCTTGAACAGCCCGATCCTTACGGTTGGCAGAACAGCTTTTATGTTCGCGCAACAGACGAGGATTGCAACAACATTATTGAAGTAAGAGCTTGGTGCCCTTACAGCAAAACCGAAGGTTTTCTTTAATCAAAAATAAAAAACGGCGGTCTTTTTTTGACCGCCGTTTTTTTATGCATTTTAAAAACAAAAATCAGTCTTCCATCTGTTTTCCAAGAAAAGTTGCGGCGGCGGTAACAAGTTTTGTTTCTGCGTCAGAAGCTCTTTCCTGCCCCTCCGAAAGATATACTACTGCGCCGCATACGTCGCCGGAAGCGACAATTGCTGCAGCAGAAAGGGCCGCTTTATCAACTCCTTCCGCCGGGAAAAGAAGAGCTTCGCCTGAAACGCCGCTTTTGCTGTAAACTGCGCGCCGTTCCATAAGGTCCTCAAGCATAGGAGTAACTCTTCGTTCAAGAACTTCTTTTTTGGGGATTCCTGCGGCGGCAACAACGCTGTCACGGTCGCAGATAAGAACAGGGCAGCCGCCGACTTTTGAAAGAACTTCTGCATATTGGCCGGCAAAGGAAGCAAGTTCGCCTATCGGTGAATATTTTTTGAAAATAACGCCGCCTTCGTTATCTGTAAAAATTTCAAGGGGGTCGCCGTCACAGATAACATCAATAGAAAATTCCCTGTTTTTGCGGTTTTGGGCGGTCTGAACCAGGGTTTCTCTCAAAAGTGCTTCGATTTCTTCGTCGGTCAGTTCCTTTTCTTCGCTTACGTTGCTTCGGAGAATGGAATCAATATCTGGTTTGAGTTTCAGCTCAATTCGGTTTTCATAAACCTTTATCTGGTCGATCAAAAGTTCAAGGTCGTTCCTCTCCAACTTTTCTTTTTTGAGGATATCTTCAAAAACCTCAAGGGAAGTTTTGGCGGTGCGGTTCACCTGAATTATTGTGTTGCGCTTATCCGAAAGCATTTCGATCTGATGATTCAGTCCCTTGATTTTGCTTTGCAGTTCCTCCTCAATTTCGTCATAGGTTTCGGAAAGCAACGCTTCCTGCTCCGGGTGTTTGAGAATATCGCGCACTCTTTGCCGCTTTGTGATTTTCAGTTCCTCATAAAGGCTGTCGAGAACTTCCGCAAGATTATCGGCGCTGTTTTCGGTTTCGGCTATGTCATCGGTTTCTTTGTCCAGTTCCTCGTTCAGCTTTTCGAGGATTTCTGCGGAATTATCCATAAGTTTTTTAATATAGATTTTCACAAGCTCGTCCAGTTTATCCACCCGGATATGGTGGGAAGTGCAGGCGGCAAGTCCACGGCGCTGATAGTTTCCGCAGATATAGGCGGGTTTTAAATCGGAGCGGCTCATGGAAAACATCGGGTTTCCGCAGTCGCCGCATACAAGAAAACCTGTGTAATCGTTGGAATATTTTTTGTTTCCCCGGTAGCTGGAAGTGCTCCGCTTTTCCCGAAGTGCCCTTGTGGTGGCAAAAGTCCGGTAATTGATAATCGCTTGGTGATGGTTTTCTATGACGATGTGTTCGTCCTCATCGCGTTTTATGTCCTTGCCGTTGATTTTCGCTCGGGTATATTTCCCCTGGCGGAAAGTTCCGATATAAAAATCGTTGTCGAGGATTTCCTGAATGGTGATAATGCTCCATGCGGTTTTCGGTTTAAGCTTGCATTCTTCGCCCGCAAGTTCCTTGCGGATAGCTGTTGCCATTCTCGGGGTGGGAATGCCCTGTTCCGTAAGGTAGTTGGCGATTTTCTTATAGCCCCAGCCCTTGTTGTTATAGAGTTCGAAAATATTTCGTACGGTTTCCGCTTCCGTCGGAACGATTTCAAATTCCTTACGCTTGTTGACGATATATCCGTAGGGAGCGGCGCAGATCCATTTTCCGTCCGCCTGCCTGCGTTTTATAACGCTGCGAACTTTCTTTGAAGTGTCCGTTACCGGCATTTCGTTGATGAGAAACTGGAACTGGATTTTGAGCCAGTCATCGTCATTCGGAAAGTCTATTCCGTCGCCTATTGAGATAATGCGGACTCCCGCATCTCTTAAATCTTCAAGCTCCACAAGGCCGCGGCTGTTTCGCCTTGAAAAACGGGAAAAATCTTTTACTACTAAAATATCGTATTGGTGGCGAATAAGTTCCTTACGCATTGCCTGATAGCCTTCGCGCTGTTCAAAAGTATAGCCGGAACGGTCACGGTCTTCATAAAAAGTAAGGGTGCTTCCGGGAAAGCGGTTTTTGACGTAATCTGTAATTATTGCTTTCTGGTTTTCGATGGATACATTGTCCCGGTCTAGTTCGTCATCGACGGAAATTCGGGCGTATCCGACGATATCAAAACGTTCTGTCAAAGCAATTCTCCTTTCATATATTGATACAGCTATAATCTATATAAATTAAAAAAACTTTGCAAATGTGCGGATAAAAATAAGGGGAGGGAATTGTTCCCTCCCCATTTTTTACTGCAATGCGTATTCCGGCTTTCTTTCCCTTACCTCTTTTTCCGCGGTTCGCTTTCTGTTATAAACCAAAAGGTCGAGCGTGTTTTGGAAAAGATTCTCGTTTCCGGATTCAAAAACGGCAACAAGGTAATTTTGCTTTTTGTATTTATCGCAGATGCCGTTTATATCCATGCGGGTTATCGAGTTCGATTTTTCCCCGTTGCTGAGCCAGATTTCAACCAGTTTTCGGTCGCTTCGGATATTCATCTCCATACAAAATCACTCTCCTTGCTGCTTTTAGTTTCAACAGTTTTTTGAGGACTTATGCAGATTAAGGCGGTTTTGATAACAAATTTTTCATCTTGCATAAGCCCACCTCACCGTTCTCGTTCTTTCTGTTTAATGAGATATTTTGCGTAGTATTCACAGGCTTTGAGCACGAAATCTTCAAGCTGTTTTCGGTTTGCTTTCGGAACGTATTTTTCGATTTTTGCAACCGGAACTTTGAACATTTCCCGCTGGTTTGCCTTTTCTTCGGACATGATTTTCTGTATTTCTTCGGAGGTTAGTTTACCTTCCTGCGAAAGTTTTTTCATGCGGTTCGCCTGAGAAAGGGAAGGAGTGCAGTCATTGAGCACAACATGCTCAAGCAGAGTTCTCTGTTCCTGCTCAGTCAGAAATGAGAGTTCAACAGCCGGAGTGAAAGCTATTTTACCTTCGTCCACAAGTATCAGAAGCTCGCCGATAAGCTGTGTAAGGCGGATATATCTTTGAATCTGCCGTCCGCTTTCATCTTCCGAAATGTTGTCGCGGGATTTGTGGCCAACTTGTCCACACAAAGCCTTGCCACGATGAAGCATGGCCTCCAGCTTCATTTTGTAAGCGAAGGCTTTTTCGGAAGGAAGAACGTGTTCCCTGAAAAGGTTGCTGTCCACCAGCATTACTATGGCGTCTTCCCGGCTGATGTCATAAACAATCACCGGAACTTCTTTAAGCCCGAGCCGCCTTGCGGCAAAAAGCCTGCGGTGCCCAGATATTATCTCATATTCACCTTCCGTATTTTCCAAAGGACGAACCAACAGCGGCATTGCGATGCCTTGTTCGCTTATGCTTTCTTCAAGGCTTTCCATATCCGCATCGTCCCGGACTTTGTATGGGTTGCCCTCAAAAGGATGAAGTTTCGTTATCTCAATGTTCTCTATAAATCTTTCTGTGTTTTTCATGTATATTACCTCTCTCTCGATCGTTGTCTGATGTTTTCTTTCTGCAAAACGGAAACTTCCATTTCCATTTCTGCTTTTAAAAGTTCTTTGATTTTTGGAATGTTTTCCGCAATTTCCTCCGCGGTTTTCTTTTGCTTCCGCAAAGGCGATATCTCCGCGGAAATATCTTTTGCTCTCTGTTTTAATTTTTCCTCTTCTTCGGGTGTTTTAACCCTTCGGATTTTGTTATAGATTTTCTGCCGCTCGTTTTCGAGATTTTTTATCTTTTCTCGCGTTTCTTCGATAAATGAAAGAAGCTCCTCACCGGTTTCGATTTCAAATCCGGCAAGAAGCCTTATCTGTTCATTGTATTTATCCAATTTTCTGACCTCATCACGCAGTAAAGGCGAAATGGGTCTTTTTCTTTCCGGAGTATCAAGATTCAGTGCATGCAAAAGCATATCGATAAATATCTGCATCAGAAGCTGAATTGCGTCCATCTGCATGGCTTTTCGGAATTCTATCTCGATTTCATAAAGGGGAGTCTTTGGTTTTCTTATCCAGTTTCGCGGTTCAAATTCCGGGTGGTTGGGATTTTGCAAAATACGCTTTCTGATATTCTCTTCGGTATATTTTTCTCCAAGGGAATCTATGCGGACAGCTCTTTTCCAGCCCGGTGCGATAATTGACGGGTGCGCATAGTTTCCGTTTCTTACGTATCTGTAACCCAGCATCATAAGCTGATGATCGAACTGCTGTCTTGTCATAGCAACGGAAAGTGCTTCATCGATATCTCTCTTCAGCATATCCCTGTGCGTCATACCGCCGTTCTTATGAATCCAGTATTCTTTCTTCTTGCCTTTGCTGTAAAAGTTCGAATCCTTCAGAACGGATTTTCCGTATTCCTTGCATATCTCGTCCGATTCTTCCCGGAGTTCTATATGGTCGCGGATATGGTTTTCGTATTTCTTTCCGTCAACGAATGAAACGGAATTTATGACTATATGGTTATGGATATTATCCGTATTGAGGTGGGTGGTGACTACTATCTCGAACCTACCACCCCACATTCTTCTTGCGGTTTTAACGCCGATTTCGTGAGCTTCTTCGGGAGTGACTTCTCCGGTTTTAAAACTTTGGTAACCGTGATATGCAACGTTTCCACCCTGCTTTCCGAATCTCGCCTTAGTTGCACTCATCTGTTCGTATGCGGTTTTCGGTGAACAGTTTATGCCGCTGACATACATCTTTTTATCGGTCTTGCTGTCATTTTCAGCATAGCGAATAACGTACCACAAATCCTCATCGATGCATTTTCTATCAATGGTCTTATCCGGGTTTTCGGCATAATCTATCACATCTTTGAGCCTGCTTTTCACAGGCCAGAATCCCGTTGTTGCCATTATCCGCTCACCGATTTCTTTATCTCATCTGCGTTTTCTTTTCCCGGAGAGAGGAACTGCAGACGCATATCTTCGATTAGAGAATCAAGTTTTCTTTCTGTTTCCGGGGAATATTTATCAAGCTTTTCGTTTATTCGGTAAAGATGATTCATAATGGAATACCATTCGACCGGAGGAATCTCTCTCGGAGAAAATCCCAAAGCCCTTTGCCTCATATATTCCGAAACGGATATCCCGCATTTCTTTGCGGTGGATTCAATCTTTTTCTTTTCCTGCGGCGATACTCTCAAATCCAGCCGCATTGTCCTTTCTTTTTCATTTCTGTTCATCAAAATCAGCTCCTTTGCTCTAAATTTCTGCATCAAAAAAGACCGGCGGAAAATCCGGCGGTCTTTAATGGTTATATTGAATTTTATCTTTCCTGTTCCTTTGCTTTTTCAAGCCTGCGAAGTTTCTGCATGGAAAAATCAAGGATTTTTGCTTTTCTTTCCGCAAGCATTGTTTTGTAGAAGGTTTTCTGCAAATCGGTTATATACGGCGTTTCATCGATTATTGTGTTAATCTTTTTCATATCGATTTTTGGCATTATGCGCTTTAAAGCCTTGTTGCAGTCGGAGTTTTTAAGTGAAGAGATAAAATCGAAATAATTTATTTTCTCACCTCCGGTTTTGATACCGGAAGTCGGGATTTTGAAAGTTCTGATATCTCTTTCTTCCTGACTTTCAAGAGTTCTCTGCATAATTGTTTCATCCGCCTGGGGGAAAAGACAGCTTCCGCAGTCATAAACCGGAGCAATTGTCATTTTATCTTTTTCCACGTCATAGAGGAATCCCCAGTTTCCGTTATGCCTGTCCCAGTTGCCAATGAAGGCATCAACGATAAAGACGTTCCAGAACCATTCTTTAAGCTCCTGCGGATCGATTGCGGTCTGGTCCTCGAAAGTCCGCATAATATCGGAAAGTTCCGTTCCGTAACCGTTGTGTTCGGAATCTATTATTGTGTTTTTAAGCGAAGCAAAGTCCTGAAGAACCACTCCTGCGGAAGTAAAATCCCTGCAGGCAACAACAACTTTTTCTTTTCCGTTAAGTCGGTAGGTTCCAAGCAGAGTTTTCTGAACAGGAATACCTATGCTTTCAAAAATTTTGCAGCCGAGATATTCGGAAACACATCCATTTCCGTAACTCATATCCCTGTTGAGCTTTGCGCTTGAAGGAAATTTGAGCATATACTGTTCGCCTTCATATATGACCGAAATTTTGCTTCCGTTTGCGCCGGTGTAGGTCTTATTCTTTCTCGGAAGTTCGGTAAAATCTATCATCAAAAATCAGCTCCTTACATTCTCAGGTATTTCTTCCGCAGATACCAAGCCTGTTCGGAAGAAATTGTTTTTTCAACTTCCGCGGAGTTTATATCCGCATTCAGTTCTCCCCAATACAAATCCCAGTGGTAATCTTTTTCTCCCCGGTCTTCTTTTTCCCAGGATGCTTTCATATTTTCCAAAGATATTTGCAGATACTTAGGAAGAGCACATTCGAGATATGCTTCATCTTCCGGAAGTCCGGTTTCGGAATCATATCTTTTCGGTTCTTCAAGCATCATAATATCTTCCATGCTGCAACCGAGTGCTTTTGCAATCTGAAAAACCGTTTTTGCGGAACAGCGGTCGATGGAACTTTTTCCTGCACATATATCGATAATGGTGGTTTTGGGAACACCGCTTATTTTTGACAAATGATATTTGGTAATATTCTTCTGATCCAATAAAAGCTGAAGAGTCATGATGAATCACTCCTTTGTCAATATTATATCGGTGTACCGACCGTTTTGTCAATATGCTTTTCGCATTTCC
>JAFSEN010000090.1 GCA_017435745.1 Oscillospiraceae bacterium | reverse complement strand
TGGGAAACAATTTTTAAAATGGTCCGCATAACCGAAGACGGCGACGCTGTTGAAGCCTGGAAGGAACATTGCGGAAACCTTGAACGCAGAGCAAACGTTCTTAACGAAATGAACCTTGAATCCGTTCATTACAAAAACTCTCTCGGAACCGACCTTGTGGTTGAACTTCCGGAAAACTGCCGCTGGCTTGCAGGCGGAGATACCAGCAAAGCCGGTTTCAAATTTGTTGCAAATATGCCCACCGAAGAAATTTTTTCCGCACCGAAACGCGACGGAGTTAACGGCGTTCTTTATTCCGCAAGACCCCTTGTTCTTAACGGAAACATTGTTGATAAAATCCGTTTTGAGTTTGAAAACGGAAAAATCGTAAAAGCCACCGCGGAAAAAGGCGAGGAAGTTCTTAACAAGGCTCTCGATACCGACGAAAACAGCCGCTTCCTCGGCGAAATCGCCCTTGTTCCCTATGATTCCCCAATTTCGGGCAGCGGAATCACCTTCTTCAACACTCTTTTTGATGAAAACGCTTCCTGCCATTTTGCTTTCGGCGAAGCCTATCCTTCAAGCATCGAAGGCGGCGACGATATGACCGAAGAAGAACTTTTTGAACGCGGAATAAACGCCACCGCCGGTGTTCACGTTGACTTCATGGTCGGCACCGAAGACCTTTCCATAACCGGAAAAACCCGCGACGGAAAAGATGTAGTCATCTTCGAAAACGGAAACTTTGTTTTTTAAAAGCCTTCCCAGAGGGGAAGGTGGCAAAACCGAAGGTTTTGACGGATGAGGGATTTCCAAGAACCCGGAGGGCAAACAGCTTTCTGTGCTCAACCCAATAACAAAAAATGCCCCGTGCTCATTTTTGAGCACGGGGTTTTTCTTTTTTTAATCAAGATTTTTCATTTCGGAAAGTGCCAGGCTTTTTTCGCATTTATACCAGCCTTTTCCGTTCGGATCTTCAAGCAAAAATTCTCCGTCAACAAAAGCGTATCTTGAGCCAAGATACCAGAAATCGCTTGTCTGGCCGTTCTTTCTCGGGCAAGTTGAAGGGTCATCCCAAACAGAATTTATTTTTCCCGCAATTTGTTCTTCCGCCGGAACAATTCCGCCGCTTCCTTCCTGGAAGCAATAATAGAGGTATCCGTCGGCAACAACCGTTGGCGGGCCCATATCCGCCGCATCCGCCAATTCAAGAGGCTCTTCGCCGCGCCTTATGGAGATTGAAAGATATTTTTCGCCGAAGATTCCTTCCGGATTTTTAAAAACGGCTGCGTATTCGTTTGCAAAAACAAATTCAAGACCGGAATAGCTGTATCCTCCTTCGCGGTTTTTATCAAGGCGATAGAGAACAAGTTTTTCCCCGGTGCTGAAAACAACAAAATTCCTTCCAAGAAAGGCGAATTTCCCGCTTTTTTCGCTTATCAGAACGTTTTTGCCCTGGGAATTTCTGAAATAGATTCCGCTTTCGGTGCTCCAGACAAAATGTTCTCCGTCAAAAGCAGAAAAAAGAATTTTTTCCGTAAGAACGGGCCCGCGGATATATTGTTCATCGTGTTCCGGTTCGAAGGCAAAAAGGGTGAAAAGTCCGTTCTTTTCTTCCGTATAGGTGATAAATCCGTTTACCGGAAGTGTTTCGTGATTGGAACGGGCGTTTTTCTTAAAAGCGGAAAGGGTTTCGCCGGTTTCCGGGTCATAACAAACTGTGCAGATTCCGCCGCCTTCGTATTTAATTATCGCAACAATGTTTTTGCCGCTTCTGAAAAGATTGCAGAAGTTTTTCTGCGTAACGTAACCTTCCCGCCTTTCAAATTCTATCGAATGTATGCAGATTTCCTCAAGGATTTCTCCGGCGGAATTTCTGCAAAAGAGAAAAAGTTCGCCGTTTTTTTCGCCGATGAAATAAAAATCCCCATCGTAAGAAAGAACGGAAGCAGAATGGAAACCGATTTTTTGTGTAAGGTTTTCGGTTTTTCCTTCGGCTAAACCGTAGGAAAGAAGAAAAGCCTTGTCCGTGCCGGAATCCATGATGAATTTTGTTCCGTCAAAATCCAGGAAAGAAATTTCCTCGCCGGTTTCCGGGGTGAAAACATCGATTATTGGTGTATAGATAAAATAATTTCCGGGGGAAGGCTTGGCCGAACTTTGGTTGCCGAAAATTTCGAAAGGGGAATTTTCTTCCGGAATTTCGGGTTCTTCTTCGGAAGTTTCCAAAGCGTTGCAGGAAGAAAAAACGAAAATTGCCGCAAGCAAAACCAAAAGAAATTTTTTCATAAAAAAACACAGCCTTTCCTGTTATTTTTCCTTCTGATATAATAGTAGCATATTTCAGGTGTTTTGTTGCACAAAAAACAAAAAAATCCCGTATTCCGATTTGGAATACGGGGTTTTCTTTTACGGCTGAAGACAAAATTCGGGGTCAAGCTGAACTTCATTATAAAGAATCTCAAAATGCAGATGCGGTCCGGTGGAATTTCCGGAAGAACCGGCTTTTGCGATTATCTCTCCGGTTTCCACGTTCTGGCCGGTTATCACATAAAGTTCGGAACAATGGGCATAAACGGTGGAATATCCGTAATCGTGAGCTATCACGATATAATATCCAAGTCCTTCGTCAGATTTTCCGGCAAAAGCAACTTTTCCGCTTGCAGAAGCAAAAACATCTGCGCCGTATCCGGTTGCAATATCGATTCCGTTGTGTCCGGGTCTTGATTTTGCGTTTGCGGAAATTGTTCTTGCTTCACAGGGCCAATAAAACGCAACAACGCCTTCAGTTGTTACGGGCCCGCTGTTTTCGGTTTCGGCAGGGGAAAGGTTATAGCTTCCGTCCGGCCAAAGGAAATAGATGTTCTGAATAAAACCGTGGAGGTCATATTCGACCTTTGTTTCAGGAATGATTTCCATTTCCGGAGAAAAATCGGTGAAGCCTACTGCGGAAATATCTTCCCTTCCGGAAATTTCTTCGACAGAAAGTTCTCCGCCTTTTTCAATTTCCGGTCTTCCTTCGGAATCATAAACTATAACGCTTCCGGGCTGCATCCAGACGGCGTAATATCCTTTTTCGGTGATTTCCGAAAGGGTAATATATTCTTCGGCTGTAATATCAACCGTTGCGGTCTGGGAATCTTCGAGTTTAACTTCCACATAATCCTGCAAAAGCTTGTCAAATTCTTCCGCTGCGGAAGTTTCCGCGGAAAGATTTCCGACGGAAAGGGGTTCTTTTTCCTTGGGTTCGGGAACGGTTCCGCAGGCGGTCATTATCAGAACAACCGCCGCAAAAACCGTAATTACCGAAAAGGTTTTTCTTTTTTTGTTTTTGTTGTTCATAATGGATGTCACTCTTTCATAAAGCGACGCGGCGCTGAAAAAACTTAGGGAAAAGCTTTCGCGCTCGGCAAAATCAAGTATCGTGTTGGCATAAAGCGAAGCTTTTTCTCTGCCGAGGGCAAAAAGAACTCTTTCGTCGCAATATCGTTCAATATCCCGGTCAAAAATTTTCACCATAAACCAAACCGCCGGGTTGAACCAATTGAGCGAAAGTGTAAACAGAGCCAAAGCCTTGAGCACCGCGTCCCGGTCCTTGATGTGGGTGTGCTCATGCAAAAGAACAAAGGAAAGCTGGTTTTCGGAAGTATCTTCCGGAATTATTATAACCGGGCGAAAAATTCCGAAGCTGAGGGGTGAAGCAACGAAAGCGCTTTTATAAAAGCGGGTTTTTCCGCCGGAAAATTCCTTAGGAACTTCATCGAAAGAAACGCAGCACGCCAAAAGCTTTTTTACATTTTTCCGGTGGCGCAAAGCAAAAGTTCCGCCGAAGAAAACCGCACCGAAACACCATATTGAAAGGAGTATCTGTTCGGAAGAAATTTTGGCTTTTTGCTTTGCCGGTGTTTCGGAAAAAACCGGATTTTGTTCCGGTGCAATAAAATCTTCGCCGTATAAATCATCAATAAAAACGGGCTGATTAATCGCGTTTTCCGTTTCCGGTTTTTGAATCAGAGTATAAATGCTTGCGCCGGAAGAAAATTCAAAAGGAAGCAAAAGCCTGACCATAACCGCCAGCCAAAGCAGCACAAAAACTTTTGCAAAAACCTTGTCCTTAAAAAACTTCCGGAAAAGAAGAACGGAAAAAATTCCGACGGAACCGGCGATGTTTGAAAAAATAAGGCCGTTCATGCTTATTTTTCCTCCGGGCCGTTGACCAGTTCTCTAAGGTTTTTAAGCTGTTCGGGGCTTATTTTTCCGCTTCCGATAAGGGCGGAAACAAGAAGATCCGCCGAACCTTCGAAAAGACGGTCGATAAGTTCAAAGGTTTCGGTTTTCTGAACTTCATTTTTTGAAACTGCGGCTTTGCATAAAAAACCCGGGTCGGTGCGGAGAACCGCGCCTTTTTCAACGCATTTTTTGATTACGGTATAAGTTGTCGTTTTGCTCCAGCCGACAGATTCGGCAAGGGCGGCGGCAAGTTCCTTTGCGGTCATTTCGCCGTTTTTCCAAAGAAGTTCCATAACCCTTATTTCGGATGCAAAAAGTTTTTCTGCCAATTTTGTCACCTCTTGTTCTATTGCAGTAGAATTCTACGATGCTATTCTATCGCGATAGAACAAATTTGTCAACCCTTTTCCGAAAAATATTCCGGAAAGGAATTATAAAAGCCTTTTTCGGTTGAATTTTTAAACAACCTGTGCTATAATCGCTTTAACAAATTACAGTACTAAAGAAAAGAGGATTTGGTATGAAGACTGAAAGCAGATATGTTGAAACCCCGAAGCTGGGTTTTGCGGAAAAGCTTGGGTTCGGAACCTTTTCCGCTGCCAGCAACGTTGTTTTTAACTTCAAGGATCTTTTCTATCTGTTTTTCCTGACCAACGTAATGGGAATTAAAATCGAGCATGCAGGAATGATAACCGCTCTCGGAATTGTGTGGGATGCGGTCAACGATCCGCTGGTCGGTTACTGGGCAGTTAACCACACTTTTAAAAACGGCGAAAAATGCAGACCTTTTGCGTTTTGGTGTGCGGTTCCCTGGGCGGTAACGGTTGTTCTTATGTTCACCTGTTTCGACGTTGCCTACGGAATGAAACTTGCCCTTGCAATCGCAATCTATTTCCTTTTCGAACTTTTCAACACCTTTGCGGCAATTCCGTATAACAGCATGGGCGGCCTTGCAACCAACAGAGATTCGGACAGAAGAGCAATAAATGTTGCCCGAAACCTCGGCGGCTGCGTCGGTTCCGGAATCGGCGGCGTTGCGCTTTATCCGCTTCTTGGGCTTTTCGGCGGACTTGACGCAAACGGAAATGTAATGGCAAACGAAGAAGGCCAAAAAGCTTTTATCTATGCCGCAATGGTAATGGGTTCCATCTGCATAATCGGAAGCCTTGTTCACTATTTCACCACAAAAGAAAGAATCCAGCAGGAAGCGGAGGATGATTCAAAACTCGGAATCATCGAAGTTTTTAAAATGCTTCTTTCCTGCAAAAGCTGGGTTATGAACGCGCTTTATATAATCGTTTACGGAATTCTCAACCTTCTTATTATGAGCACAGTAAACTATTATGCAACCTATGTTCTCGGTTCCGCTTCTTCCGCAACGCCTATCATGGCGGTTTTCCTTGCAACTTCCGTTGCGGGAACATTGCTCTGCATTCCGGTCGATAAAAAACTCGGAAGAAAAAAGACAATGATCCTCGGCGCTTTTATCTATATGGTCGGTAAAATTCCGTTCCTCATCAACCCCTATTCCTTTGTAACCATTTATATTAACGGAATAACCGTTGCGGTTGCGATGGCTTTTGCTTTCGTTCTTTTCAACACAAACCGCAACAATCTTGCGGACCTTATCGAATTCAGAAACGGCAGAAGAATCGACAGCCTTGTTTCAACCTGTGATAACCTTGCGGCAAAACTTTCAAAAGCCGGAGTCAACCTTGCGATGACGGCGGCTCTCGGCGCAGCAGGTTTCAACGCGGAACTTGAAGTTCAGCCCCAAAGCGCAATCGATACAATATGCGCCCTTCTCGGCTGGGTACCGATGATTTTTGCGGCAATAATGCTTGTAATCGCGGTTTTCCACCCCATTGAAAAAGAAATGACCGAAATGCGCGATATCCAGAAAGCAAACGGTTAAAGGAGGATAAAAATGATTTATATTGTTCTCGGAATCCTTGCGGTAATCGCCGTTCTTCTGATAATCGCGGTTATCCGCACTCTTGCGATAAAAGCTCCGCCCATAGGCGAATGTAAAACGGAAATCACCAAAGAAGAAACGGATATTGCCGCAAAAAAACTCGGCGATATGGTAAGAGTTCCGACTGTTTCAAAAAACGAAGACGAGGATCTTTCGGAATTTTATAAATTTCACGAAGTTCTCGAAGAATCCTTCCCAAATGTGCATAAAACTTTTGAAAAAACCGTTATAAACGGAACCCTTCTTTATAAATGGAAGGGAACCGATCCTTCCAAAAAGCCTATTCTTTTCATGGGTCACCAGGACGTTGTTCCGGCCAACGACCATGGCTGGAAATGTCCCGCATACAGCGGAACCGTTATCGACGGCGCAATTTACGGTCGCGGTTCAATGGACTGCAAGAGCACGATGTATGTGGAGCTTCAGGCTATTGAGGAACTTATTGAAGAAGGTTTTGTTCCGCCCTGCGATATTTATCTTGAATATGCAATAAATGAAGAAACCGGCGGCGACGGCGCTGCTTCCGCAGTGCGATATCTTAAAGAAAAAGGAATCGAGCTTGCAATAGTAATCGACGAAGGCGGCGCGATTGTTGACAAACCGATCGGCGGAATGGACCGCCAGTATGCGGTTATCGGCGTTACCGAAAAAGGTTATATGGACCTTAAAATTTCCGCAAAAGGAAAAGGCGGCCACAGCAGCACCCCGCCAAGAAACACCCCCGCCGCAAGACTTTTTGCTTTTGCCAACGAGATCGAAAAAAAGCGTCCGTTCAAAAAACATCTTATTCCGGAAGTTTACGAAATGTTCGCCCAGATGGCTCCTTCCTTCAGCTTCGGAATGAGAATGCTCCTTGGAAACATCTGGCTTTTCAAGCCCCTTTTAATCGCGGTTATGCCTAAAGTTTCACCTTTCGGCGAAGCAATTCTTTCCACGACCTGCTGCTTTACAATGATGAAAGGTTCCGACGCCTGCAACGTAATTCCGAAGGAACCCTATCTTGTTGCAAACCTTCGCACAAGCGTCCACCAGAATTGCGAGGAAAGCCTTGCGGTGCTCAAAAAATATGCGGATAAATATGACCTTGAAATTGAAATTATCCAGGCAAGGGATGCTTCGCCGGTTTCCAACATCCGTTCAAAGGAATACGCTTATCTTGTGGACTGCATTAAAAAACAGTTCCCGGATGTGGGCGTTGCTCCGTATGTGATAATGGGCGGAACGGATTGCCGCCATTTCCATGCCCTTACCGAAAACGCCCTTCGTTTCTGCCCGGTAAGAATGAGCAACGAACAAAACGCCGCCTGCCATGCGGTTAACGAAAACGTAACTCTTTCCGCCCTTGCGGAAGGTGTGCGCTTCTTCAAAATGTTCCTCAAAGGATATGATTTATGAAATTAAAAAAGGGAACGCTTCGCAAAGAAGCGTTCCCTTTTTTGTTTCCCCGGAGGGCAAGCTCCTCAGAGGAGGAGCTGCCAGCGAAGCTGACTGAGGAGGGATAACCCCCATCCCGTTAAGCCGGGCGAACACATAGGTTCGCCCTTACGAAGTTGTCCGAAAACAGCCTCTCTTATCAGAGGAGGTGTCTGCGGAGCAGACGGAAGGGTGGAACCAAAGCCTTCCCGGAAGGCAGGGGGTCTTTTTTATCGGGCGGATAATATCCGCACCTGCTTTGTTTTTGTTGAGAAAATTGACTTTCATTGACTTAAAGCGTAAAAGTTGATATTATTACTTTGTAAATTTTACATCTGAAAGGAAGGGTTTTTATGGAAAACTTTACTTTTGACAAAATTGAATATGTCCGCCCGGACATTGACGCAGTTGAAGCAAAATGCCGCGAACTTACCGAAAAAGTCCGCGCCGCAAAAAATTATGCTGAAGTACGCGCTATAATTGATGAATCCGACAAGGCAACCGAGGATATGGGAACAATGATCAACGTTGCGCATATCCGCAACACACTTAATACCACCGACAAATTCTATGAGGACGAAATGGCTTTTCTTCACCAGCGTCTTCCCGTTGCGCAGGCAACTTTCATCGAGTTTTCCAAAGCTCTTGCGGAAAGCCCTTTTGCAGCAGATATCGATGCAGACCTTGGCCCGGAATTTCTTACCAAAATCCGCCGCGATCTTGATTCTTTCAAACCTGAACTTATTCCCTACCTTCAGGAACAGTCCATGCTGACCACCGAATATCAAAAGCTTATGGCAACCGCAAACATTGAATTTGACGGAAAAGTTCTGAACCTTTACGGAATCCAAAGCTATTTCGGCAACCCGGACCGCGAAATCAGAAAAGCCGCTTTTGCAAAATATTCCGAATTCTATGCTTCCAACGAAGAAAAAATGGAAGAAATTTTCGATAAACTTGTAAAATGCCGTACCGCAATGGGCAAAGCTCTCGGCTACGAAACTTTTACTCCCCTTGGTTACATCAACCAGGGAAGAAGCGATTACGGCCAGAAAGAAGTTGCCGCTTTCCGTGAACAGGTAAAACGCGACCTTGTTCCTCTTTGCGAAGAACTTTACAAAGCCCAGGCAAAACGTATCGGTGTTGATAAAATCATGGCTTATGATGAAAAATTCATCTTCCCGGACGGCAACGCAGAACCCATCGGCGACGCAAAATTCCTTGTTGAACAGGCCCGCAAGATGTACCATGAACTCAGCCCCGAAACCGGAGAATTCATCGATTTCATGATCGACCACAACCTTATGGATCTTGAAAACAAACCGGGAAAAGCTTCCACCGGTTATATGACCAGCCTTGTAAAATACAAAGCTCCCTTTGTTTTCAGCTGTTTCAACCATACAATTTTCGATATGCAGGTTCTTTCCCACGAACTTGGACACGCTTTTGCAGGTTACTGCGCAATGCGCCACCAGCCGGTAAGAGATTATTTCCACGAAAGCACCGATATTGCGGAGATCCATTCCATGTCAATGGAACAGTTCTGCTATCCCTATGCGGAATACATGTTTGGCGATATGGCTGACAAATACCGTTTTGCACATCTTCAGGAAGCCCTTACCTTTGTTCCTTTCGGCGTTGCGGTTGATGAATTCCAGCACATCATTTATGAAAATCCCGACCTCACCCCGAAGGAAAGAACTTATGAATGGCATAAACTCGAAGAAAAATATATGCCCTGGAGAACCTATTCCGACGATGAATTTATGGACCGCGGCGGCTATTGGTACCACAAGCTCCACATTTTCCTCTATCCTTTCTATTACATCAACTACACCCTTACAACCATGGGTGCAATGGAATTCAAAAAACGCTATGCGGAAAACAAGAAACAGGCTTGGAAAGATTATCTTGAACTTTGTAACGCCGGCGGAAGCAAAAGCTATCTTGGTCTTCTCAAAGTTGCAAACCTTCGCGTTCCTTTTGAAGAAGGCAGCGTAAAAGAATCCATTTCCTACGCAAAGGAAATTCTTCTTAAAGCAATCGAAGAGGAACAGAAATAATTGAATAAACAACAAAAAAACAGCCCGCAGAGCGGGCTGTTTTTTTGTTGTTTGATTATTCCGCAACGAGCGGAGAAAAATATTCGTTTTTGTAATCGATATAATGTTCCATAAAATGTTCGGTGTCGCCGCGGTGGATTCTTCTTGCAAATTCCTGTTCGGAAAGGGAATTGTTTTTGAACTGAAGAGCAAGGGAAACGCCGATTGCGGAACAATGTTTTGCAATTCTTTCAACGTCATGGAGAGTTCCCATAAATAGAGAACCTGCTTCATAGGAACACTCGCCTTTTTTAAGACGGTCCATATGGCGGCTGCGGATAAGTTCGGTCATTTCGGTAACAACGAAATAGAGCGGTTCGATCTTTGCGTCAGAGCGTTTGTCCTTGTCGTTGGAACCGTTTGCCGCGGTGTTCATAAGTGTAAGAAGAGCTTTGCTGAGGACATCAAATTCGCGTTTTCCTGCCATTGTAAGGCCTTTGTTTCTGGAGGACATATCTTCGGCGGTGTCGCGGATTTTAAGGCAGTGTTCTGCAATATGAACGCAGTCATCTGCTCTTCCAAGCATTTCGGTGACGGTTTTTTCCTGTTCGGCAGAAAGGTTGCTTTCGGCAATTTTGAGAAGGTAGATACGAAGATTGTCTTCCATTTTGCAAATTGCGGTGTTCTGTTCGCTGATTCTTTCGCCGAGTTTCGGGTCGCCGCCGTTGAGTCTTTCAAGAGAGCATTTTACACAGTCTGCGGTTACACCCATGAGCTTTTTAAGAATAAGTTCGGAAGCGGAAATTGCAGCGATGGGGTTGGAAACAAGACCCGGAGCAAGTTCGGAAGTATCGGAATCGATTTCGGTTCCGTCCGCGGGAATTGTCTTCATACAAAGCTTTTCCAAAAGTCCGATGAAAGGCAGGAAAAGAACGGTCATTGTGACGTTGAAAATTGTATGGAAGTTTGCGATGCCGGATTTGTTGATCGGGTTATCCCAAAAATCTCCGATTCCCATTCCCTGAATTGCAAAAACAGCAACGGTAAAAACAATTGTGCCGATTACGTTGAAATAAAGGTGAGCGATAGCGGTTCTTCTTGCGTTTTTGGAAGCGCCGATTACCGAAAGCATCGCGGTGATGGTGGTACCGATGTTCTGGCCGAGGATTATCGGAATTGCGGAAGCCCAGGAAATTGCGCCGGTTACGGAAAGAGCCTGGAGAATACCGACGGAAGCGGAAGAACTTTGGATAATCGCGGTAACTCCGGCGCCGACGATGATTCCGAGAATCGGGTTGCTGCCGAATTTTACAAAAAGTTCGCCCATAAGCGGAGATTCGCGAAGAGGAGTAAGGGCGCCTTCCATAAGATCCATACCGATGAAGAGCATACCGAAACCGGTAAGGATTTCACCGATGGTGATGGTTTTGGTCTTTTTGGTAAACATTGCAAGGGCTGCGCCGATTATTGCGCAGACCGGAGCAAAGAAATCCGGTTTGAGGAACTGCATAAGTCCGCTTGTTCCGGAAATTTCGGTAAGTCGGAGAAGATGGGAAGTAACGGTGGTACCGATGTTGGAACCCATGATGATTCCGATTGCATTGCCAAGTTTTAAAATTCCGGAGTTTACAAGACCGACGGTGATAACGGTTGTTGCGGAAGAACTTTGAACAAGGGCGGTTATTCCCGCGCCGAGAGCAACGCTTTTCCAAACGCTTCCGGTAAGCTTTTCAAGAATTTTTGTAAGTTTGCTTCCGGACATTTTTTCAAGGCTTGCGCTGAGCATATGCATTCCGTAAAGGAAAAGAGCAAGGCCGCCCAACATTGCAACAATGTCAAAAATAGTTATCAAGAATAATTCCTCCTGATATTATCAAAATATCTATGTCATCGCAAATTAAGCGTGTTTGTAAAAATATACGATTAAAACGATTATAACCGATTATTATAAAAAATAAAAGAGAAAAGAATAATTTTTTTGATTAAAAACGATATAATTTGCGGAAATTGTGGTAAAATAAAACCGGAAAGAAAATTAAAAATGCGGCAAGGAGGTTGAATTTTATGAAAATATTAAAAATAACGGCGGTTTTTCTTGCTTTTTCGCTTTTGTTTTCCGGTTGTTTTTCAAACGGAAGATATTCCGAAAATTCGGGAAATGTTATTGAAAGGGAAGAAGAACTTTCGACAGATATCCAGATAACTCCGGAAATTCCCGAAGTTCCGGAAAGTTCCGAAAGCAGTTCATCCGAAGAATCTTCCGAACCGGAAGAAACTTCAGCGGTTCAGAATGAAATAAGTTCCTATGAACAGCTTTCGCCGTATTTCCAGGAATTTGCAGACCTTGGAACGGAACAGGTTCCCTGGGGACCCGGAACAAATTTTGACGAAACCGGAAAACCAATTGCCTGCGTAAATCTTCAAAAGGAATATTCGAAATGGAATGCGGATTTTTACCGCGAAGGGGAACAGCACAAAGGAAAAGTTTATCTGACCTTCGACGAAGGTTATGAAAACGGATATACCCCGAAAATACTCGATATTCTTAAAGAAAAAAACGTTTCCGCGGTTTTCTTTGTAACCCTTTCTTACGCAAAAGCCGAACCGGAACTTATCCGGAGAATGATAGACGAAGGCCATGTTGTGGGTAACCACAGCGCGCGCCACCCGAACATGACGCAGATCGGAATGGATGCCGCATATAACGAGGTTGCGGATCTTCATAACTATATTTCCGAAAATTTCGGATACGACATGTATCTTTTCCGTCCGCCGGAAGGCGCTTTTTCGGAACGCACCCTTGCCCTTTTGCAGAAGATGAACTATCGCACCGTTTGCTGGAGCTTTGCCTATGCGGATTGGGATCCCGCAAACCAGATGGAACACCAAAAAGCTTTTGAAAGGGTTACCAGAAGCATCCACGACGGCGAAATTTTTCTTCTTCATGCGGTTTCCGAAACAAACACCGCAATCCTCGGGGAAGTTATCGACCATGTTAGGGAACAGGGATTCACCTTTGAAAAATATCTTCCGTAAAAAATCGCTTGCAATAAAAAACGAGCACGGCTCTGCCGTGCTCGTTTTTTTATTCGGTGCTCAGCCTTTGTTTTCAAAAGCTTTTGAAAAAGTTTCCGTTTCGGAATCAAAAGTGAAGTTTATTCCGTAAGAACCTTTGCTTCCAAGGGTTGTAACCGTATAAATTCCGTTTTTGTAATGGAAAACCGCGTCCTGGGGCCAGCAATACATTCCAAGCGCCACAGGAATTTTGCTTTCAAAGCTTTTCAAAAGTTTTCCTTCCGGGTCAAGATATCCGATTTTGTAATGGGGGATGGAATCTGCCTTTGCTTCGTCATAAAAACCGGCTGTCGGGCCTTCCCAATAAAGGATTACGAAGGAAAAATCTTCCGGATCTCTTCGGAAAGTTAAAAGTTCAATGTGTTCTTCGGCAAAAAGTTCGTATTCAAGGCTGAAGTTTTTTTCAATATCAAAAACAACTTCTGCTGTTTCAGGGGAAAAAACTTTAAGAAAATCGCGGCTTTGGCAATAAATTTCGCCGTTTTTGAAAAAGCCGGAATTAACCCCCATTCCGCCGGCGCAAAGATATGAAAAGGTTTTGTTTTCAATATCTTTAAGTACGATATCGAACATATAACCGTCGCCGCCGGAACTGAAAGCGGCTTCGTGAAGGGAATATTTTCCGTTGGGAGAAACCGCAAACGCGGAGGAAACGTCGCTTTCGGAATAGCTGTAGGAAATTTCATATTTCTCTTTTTCAAAATCAATAGCTATATCCCGGCAATGGAACGAATCTCTTACAACGGCTTTTTTGCCTTTTTCGGAAAAGGAAAGTTCCGCAAGGGGAAGCCCGTTTTCGTCATATCCGAAATATATCTGTTCCCCGATGGGAACGGTTTTTATTATTTCTTTTCCTTTACAAAGAATCACATATTCGTTTTCCCTTGCAAAAAATTTTTCGGTGGGTTCACTGTAAACGGTGATGAAAGAAACTTCGTATCCGTCGGCGAAAAATTGGTTGTTCCGGCTGTACGAAAAAACCTTTCCGTCGGAAAGACGGTACAGATCTGATGACTTAAGGTATGTTTCGCCTTCGTAAGAATATATTGAAGAATTCTGTGAAATATATGGGATGTTTATTCCGTACCAGATCATGGTCCCGATTTTTTCTGCGGCAAATTCCCCGGTCAATTCAAAATTTTCATCGAAAGCGACGATTCTTCCGGGGTTTTTGCGTCAGAAGCGCCTTTCGGCATTTCGCAAAGGGGAACAAGATAGCCGGTTTTTTCGGAAAAAGCGATTCCGGCGGGCCAGATTACGGAATCTTTGCTTTCCGGAAGAACAATCGTGCCTTCCGCCTCAAGAGTTGTTGTGTTCATAAGGAATATTTTTCCGGGGACCAAAAAAGCGGCTGTGTTTTCGTCAACAAAAGCAAGATTGCCCCAAAAAGGCCGGATCCTCGAATCCGCATCAAGAGAAAAAGCGTATTCGTCGCCGTTGTAATAAATAACGCCCGTTGCCGGAACGGAAAAAGTTTTTTCCTCTTTTTCCGCAACAAGAACATAGGAAAAACTTCCGTTTTCCGAAAGTTCGATTCCTTCAGGATGAAGGGATATTTTTGTTTCTTCAAGATTTTTATTGTCAATATCGAACATTTTAAGTATCTGCCCAACTTCCTCGTTTTCCGGTTCATCGGAAACAAAAAAAGTTTCTTCCTTGTTCAACTTTTCGCTTTCCGGAATCTGGGAGGGATATTTTGGGACATCGGCAGTTTTTTCGCAGGAACAAAACAATAAAACCATAAAAACAAGCAGCACAAATTTTTTCAAACCGAACACCTCTTTTTTAAAATCCTTCTGAAATATAAGTGTTCTTTTTTTGCGTTTTTGTTGCATAAGATGAAAAAATTATATAAAAAATCATGAGCACGGCTCTGCCGTGCTCATGATTTTATCATGTGCTCAAATTTTCAAACGGTGCGCTGGCCAATTCCTTTTATGTCGGAAACGACCCAATTGTAATCGGAACTTGTGCAGACACTTCCGCAGTATTCACACACTGCGGAACGGTTGAGATCAATGGGTGCGCCGCAGTTGGGACAATGTTTTTCATCGACAAATTTTTCTTCTTCCGAAAGTTTTCCAAAGGTACGGATGAAAGTCCATTGATAAGTCATAAAAAGTTCCCGGTTTCTGTCGCCGCGAATTATATTTCCGCTTTTGTCGTCGGTTATGTAATCCGTAATGCGGGAAAGGATTTCAACAGTTATGATATCGTTTTTCGAATCGCAGGTGCAGCCGACAATTTTTGCATTAAGGACCGAAACCCGTTCAACGTGGTTTGTCTGGCCGCGGTCTATATAACCCCGAACCTGTCTTTCAAATCTTGCGTAAAGTTCTTCGGTAAAATGCGGGCGGACGGAAGAAAGATCCTTCGCGGTCCAGGCGTCCTGGGTTCTTATATAAAGATTTGAAACTTCACCGAGGAATTTTGATTCGCTGAAACCCGGGTCCCTTTGTTTAAGTCCCGAAATATCGTTTATCATTGGCGTTCTTTCCGAAGAGGGAATGTTCATGCTTTCTTTCCCCGGTGAAACGTTTTTGCCTATGGAATTTCTTCCGACAACCGCAAAAACGATAAGAAGAATTATAACAAGAGTTATTATAATTTCAAAAAAACCGATTTTCTGGTCGGAGTTGTCCGAATAGTAATAATCCACCCCATAGCCGGAACCGTAATAATCATAGTTTCCGCCGAAATCGGAATCATATCCGCCGCCGAAATCGGAATATCCCCAATCGGAACCGCCGGCGAAATCTCCGAAATCGGCAAAAGCAACGGTGGATGAAAGCATTATGATTATAGCTGCAATTAAAAGAGCGATTTTCTTTTTCAAAAGCACACCTCCAATTATGATATTATTTTATCAGAAAACAGAGAATTGTTCAACAAAAACAAAAAAACGGCGGGTTTTGAATACCCGCCGTAGAATTTTATATCAATTATCCTCTTCGTCAAAATCCTTTTCGCTAAGCTCGTTGATTATCGGAAGAATCATGGGCGAACGCTGGGTTGCGGTATAAAGATAGCTGCTTGCAGCGTCGCGGATTTTTGTTTTAAGATTTTGCCAATCGCGTTTGTTTTCCGCAATTCCGGAAAGGACGGCTTTTTCGACAACGGCTTTTGTGTTTGCGATAAGTTCTTCCGAATCTTTTACGTAAACAAAACCGCGGGAAAGAATATCCGGCCCGGCAAGAATTTTTCCCTTGTTGCTTAGGGTTACGGAAACAACCATAAGCCCGTCTTCGCCAAGATGTTTTCTGTCCCGAAGAACAACGTTGCCGACATCGCCGACACCGAGCCCATCAACAAGAACAGCGCCTGCGGTAACGGTGGATTCTGCGGAAATTCCGTTTACGGAAAGTTCGATAACTCTTCCAAGCTCCGGAATAACAATGTTTTCCTCATGCATTCCCATCTGGAGCGCAAGATCGCTGTGTTTTTTAAGATGTTTGTATTCGCCGTGAACGGGAATGAAATATTGGGGCTTTGTAAGGGCAAGCATAAGCTTTTGTTCGTCCTGACATGCATGGCCGGAAACATGGATCTGGCTGTATCTTTCATAAACAACTTCC
The DNA here is from genome assembly GCA_017435745.1 of Oscillospiraceae bacterium. Taxonomy (GTDB): domain Bacteria; phylum Bacillota; class Clostridia; order Oscillospirales; family Ruminococcaceae; genus UMGS1668. The sequence goes on along the minus strand of JAFSEN010000090.1, from coordinate 8,953 downwards.
GCCCCGAGCTTCATAAGCTCGTTTACAACTTTTCCGACATATTTTTCGTTGCCGGGAATGGGGTATGCGGAAATTATAACAAGGTCCCGGGAAGTGATATTGACTTTTCTGTGGTCGCCGGTGGACATTCTTGTAAGAGCGGACATAGGTTCGCCCTGGCTTCCGGTGGTGACGATGCAAACTTCGTTTTCCGGAAGTTTGTTGACAGCATCGAGAGAAACAACGGTTCCCGCCGGGGCTTCAAGATAGCCCAGTTCAAGAGCTTTTGCAACGACCTGTTCCATGCTTCTTCCGGAAACGGCAACTTTTCTTCCGAATTTTACGGCGGATTCGATTATCATCTGGACGCGGTGAACGTTGGAAGAGAAAGTTGCAACAATAATTCGTTTGTCCGCACCGTTTTTGAAAAGAACGTCGAAGCTTTCGCCGACAACTCTTTCGCTGGGGGTGCTTCCGGGTCTTTCGGCGTTGGTTGAATCCGAAAGAAGGGCAAGAACGCCTTTGCTTCCAAGTTCACCGAAACGGGCAAGATCGATTATTCCGCCTCTTGTGGGGGTATAATCGATTTTATAGTCGCCGGTTTGGATAACAACGCCTGCGGGTGTGTGGATTGCAAGAGCGCAGGAATCCGGAATGGAATGGTTGACATATATGAATTCAACGCTCATAATTCCTGCGGCGACAATGTCGCCGGGTTTTACAACGCTGAGCTTTGCGGAAGCAAGAAGATTTTTTTCCGCAAGTTTGTTTTCGATAAGCGCCATTGAAAAACGGGTTGCGAAAACCGGAATATTAAGTTTCTGGAGAAGATAGGGAACCGCGCCGATATGGTCTTCGTGGCCGTGGGTGATAAAAAGACCTTTTATCTTTTCCTTGTTTTCCTCAAGATAGGTAAAATCCGGGATAACAAGGTCGATTCCGAGCATCTCTTCATCCGGAAAAGCCATTCCGCAATCGACGATTATTATTTCTTCTTCATATTCATAAACGGTAAGGTTTTTTCCAATTTCGCCAAGTCCGCCGAGAGGGATTATTTTAAGCGGCGGGTTTTTGGAAGCGGAAGTTGGGCGGCCGCGTTTTTTCTTGTTCCAGCTCCAGCCTTTTTTCTCTTCGGCAGAAACGGATTTTTCAGCTTCCTTTTTGGAAGGCTGTTTTTTTGAAGAATTTTGTTTTTTAAGGATATCCGCTGCGTTTTTTTTCGGGCGGCCGGGTTTTTTCTTTTCGGAAGATTTTTCTTCGCTGTGGTCGTACTGAGCCTCGGGAAGGCTTGCAAGAATTTTATCGAGTTTATCAAGATTTGATTTTTGCTGTTTTGCTCTTAAGGTATGGTTCAAAATTCGTCCTCCTTTTTAAAATCATGTAAGTTTATGTAATTTCCGAATTAAGTTCAGATTAAGCCTTCCCCTGTTAAAGGGAGGGGAACCGTTGCTGTAAGCAACGGCGGAGGGATTAATTTCAAAGTTATGGAAAAAAAGAATCCCCCAGTAACGCCTTTATATCCTTTTGGCTTGACAACCCCTTTTGACAAGGGGGCCTGAATATTGAATTTTAAATTTATTTTCGCAAAAATTCCGTTTTTTCGCGCTTTTTGCAATAAAATGCAAACAGAAAAACTCCAAACCGAAAAAATCAGCTTGGAAAAAAATAAATATTAAATTATTCCGGACACATTCGTTATTTATTATTGTAATTATTTTGGATAGAATTGTCAACAAAAATTCATTTTGTTAAAAATAAATTCAAAAGCCTTGCTTTTTTCTTAATATGCAGATATGATATTTTTCAGAACAAAAAAAGGGAGGCGGCTGCCAATGAAGGAAGTTACAATTTTTACCGACGGAGCCTGTTCGGGAAATCCCGGGCCCGGCGGCTGGGGAACGATTCTCCGCTACGGCGAACATGAAAAAGAACTTTCCGGCGGCGAAGCCGGAACCACCAACAACCGCATGGAACTTACCGCGGTAATAAAAGGGCTTGAAGCTCTTAAAGAACCCTGTAAGGTCAAGGTGATAACGGATTCAAAATATGTTTCCGATGCAGTTACAAAAGGCTGGGCAGAAGGCTGGCGCAAAAAAGGTTGGAAGCGAAGCGGAGGCGAACCCGCTCTTAATCCGGATCTTTGGGAAAAACTTTTGGAACTGCTGAAGATTCACGAGGTTGAGTTCCAATGGATAAAAGGCCACGCCGGCCACCCGGAAAACGAACGCTGCGACGCAATGGCGGTTTCCGAATGGCAGAAACTTAAATAAAAAGAAGCACCGCCGAAGCGGTGCTTTTTTTAGTTGTTCCAATCGTTCACATTTTTGATTATCCAATCCGCAAGTTTTGAAATTCCTTCGCCGGTTTTTGCAGAAATTTTTATGATTTCAATATCCGGGTTGCGCATTTTTGCGTATTTTTCAACCTTTTCCATGTCAAAATCGAAATATTCCATAACGTCGGTCTTGTTGATTACAAGAAGGTCGCAGGTTTCATACATAAGCGGATATTTAAGAGGTTTGTCGTCCCCTTCCGGAACAGAAAGAATTGTCATATTTTTCGAAGCGCCTGTGTCAAATTCCGCAGGGCAGACAAGGTTGCCAACGTTTTCGAGGACGACAAGATCAAATTCTTTTGTATCGATCTGCGAAAGTCCCTGGCGGGTCATATCCGCATCAAGATGGCACATTCCGCCGGTGTGGATCTGGATTGAAGGAACGCCCGCATTAAGCATTGCTTCTGCATCAACGGCGGAATCGATATCCGCTTCCATAACCGCCCAGCGGAGTTTTCCGGAAAGTTCTTTTGCAAGAGCCTTTAGGGTGGTGGTTTTTCCGCTGCCGGGGGAGGACATAAGGTTAAGAAGAAAGGTTTTTTCAGCTTTAAGGGTTTTGCGGAGTTCTTCCGCATCCTTGTTGTTATCTTCAAAAACGCTTTGTTTAACTTCGATAATGCGGATTTCCTCCATTATTTTTCATCCTCCCAGATTTTAAGATCCATGTTGTAATCTTTCATAAAATATTCGTGCAGGTCAGAGCGCATGGGCATTGTCTGTTTTATTTTGATTGCGTCAAAATTGCAGCGGCTTTTGCAGATTCCGCAGCCGACGCAGATTTCCTGGTTGATAACAACTTTTCCGTCTTCTCCGAAAGAAATCGCTTCAACGGGACAGCCGTTTTTGGCCGTAAGGCATTTTTTGCAGCCGACGCATTTTGTTCTGTCCGGAACAGCGGTCCAGCCTGCGGGGTGGAAGCGGTGGCGTTCCTTCGAAGTTGCGTTTCTTGCAAGGCGCATTGCAATGCAGCAGCAAGGGCAGCAGAAACAGATTTCGAGGAATTTATCCATTTGGTCGTTGCGGATTCCCCAAAGGAGCTGTTCAACTTCGACCCAAACCGCCTGGCCCATAAGTCCGTATTCCGCGGCTTTGTCAACCCTTGCGCAGGCTTCTTCATAGGTAAGCTGTTTTCCAAGGCCGTGTTTTTCGATTATCTTTCCGGCTTCGCCGAGGAAAAGACAGCCCACGTCGTGGGGAAAATCCTTACAGTCGTTTGCCTCACGGCAAAGGCAGGAATCCATTCCGCCGATGAAGGAAGCGTTCTTAAGGGATTTTTTAATAAGTTCCATCGGAACGACGACTTTTTGGCTCTCTTCGGTAATATCAACGTTGAGCGGCATTACAACGGTTGAAGTATGGGTTTCCATATCCGGAGAAAGCATGATTCCTTTTTTGTAAATTTCGGCCTTTGTTCCGCCTTCTTTCATCCAGACGGAAAATTTTACAAACATTTTGTAAAGCTTGAGCGCAAGGGGCCACCTTTTGTCGCTCATATAAATAACGTGCTCTTTGAGCCAGTTGTAAATTCCAAGTCCGTTGGGCTTGTTTTTATAAGGAGGGAAGGGAACTTCCTTTCGGTCAAGGCGTTCTTCGTCGAGATAGAGAACGTTGCCTTCTTCGTCAATATTGCTTGCTTGTTTTTTGATTTCTTCCATAAATAACCTCTCAGTAGCCGATTTCTTTTATTACAAGGTTTCTTCCCGGAACCATAAGGAGCTTAAGCGCAGAACCCTTGAAAAGCGAAAGAGAATCTGTTGCCACCGGAAAAAGTTTTTCAAGAAAAACGGGAACAAAGGTGGATTCTGTTCCAACTTCGAGCGTGATATGTTTAATTGCGGAAATTCCGTTTTCTTCCGCAACGGCTGAAACCTTTTTTACAACCTGGCAAAGAACGCCCAGCTCATGCATTGAAAAACCACCTTTGCTACAACTATATTTTAGTATAAGAAAAATATATATCACCGGATTGCGTAACTTTTGTGATGAAAGACGGAACTCAATAAATTTACAAAGAAAATTGCAGAAAAAAACAAAACAAAAGCCACCCGGGAAAGAATATTTTTAAATAATTTGGAAATATTATCAAATATATATTGCAATTCCTACAAAAAAGGTATAATATAAAATCCGGAAAACCGAAAGGTCAATATTTATAAGGAGGAAAACGAATTTGGAAAAACGTTTTGTCTATGTGGATAATGCCGCAACGACTCCCATCTCCAAAGAAGTTCTCGATGTTATGATGCCCTGGCTTACCGAAGGCTATGGCAACGCTTCAAGCATATATTCAAAAGGCCGCGAGGCAGGTTGGGCTCTTAAAAAAGCCCACGAAGATGTGGCAGCCGTTATCGGCGCGGAACCGAGCGAAATTTATTTCACTTCCTGCGGTTCCGAATCCGACAACTGGGCGCTTAAAGGCGCAATGCAGACCCTTTCAAAAAGGGGCAAAAAACATATAATCACTTCCGTTTTCGAGCACCATGCAATTCTTCATACCTGCAAGGCTCTTGAAAAACAGGGATTTGAAGTGACATATCTTCCCGTTTATGAAAACGGAATTGTAAAACCCGAAGACGTTGAGGCAGCTATCCGCCCGGATACCGGACTTGTTTCCATTATGTTTGCGAACAACGAGATCGGAACAGTTCAGCCTATTGCCGAAATCGGAAAGATATGCCGCGAACACAAAGTATGGTTCCATACCGACGCCGTACAGGCAATGGGACATGTTAAAATCGACGTAAACGAACTTAATGTCGATATGCTTTCCCTTTCCGGACATAAGATCCATGCGCAGAAAGGCATCGGAATGCTTTATGTCAGAAAAGGCGTTCTTCTTCCCAATCTTATCGACGGCGGCGGCCAGGAACGCGGAAAACGCGCCGGCACCGAAAACGTTGCTGCAATAATGGGCTTTGCAAAAGCAATGCAGATTGCAAACGAAAATATTGAAGAACGCGGAGCAAAAACTAAAATTCTCCGGGATAAACTTATCGACAATATCCTTAAAATTGAAAAAACTCGCCTTAACGGCGACAGAGAAAACCGCCTTCCCGGCAACGTGAACATTTCTATTGAAGGAATCGAGGGCGAAAGCCTTCTTTTAAGCCTTGATATGCTTGGAATCTGCGCAAGTTCCGGTTCCGCATGCACTTCCGGTTCCCTTGACCCGAGCCATGTTCTTCTTGCTCTCGGTCTTGTTCACGAAACCGCCCATGGTTCTCTTCGCATAAGCCTTGACGACAGCAACACCGAAGAAGATGTTGATTATATCCTCGAAGTTCTTCCCGGAATCGTCGAAAGGCTCCGCGCCATGAGCCCCCTTTGGGAAGCTATGATGAAAGGCGAAAACAAAAAAGTTAAAATGATGAAATAAAATTCGCCCCTTGTTAAAGGGGAGAGGGCCACATAGCGTAAGCTGTGGCGAGGGGATTCAATAAAAGAATCCCTCCGTCTTTTTCGGCAAAGCCGAAAAATCCACCTCCCTTTAGGCAAGGGAGGCTTATAAGGAACAAATCCCTTGTATAAAATCGGAGGAAAAGCAAATGTTATATTCTGAAAAAGTGTTCGACCATTTTTCAAATCCCCGCAACGTCGGCGAAATTGAAGACGCAAACGGCGTCGGCGAAGTTGGCAACGCAAAATGCGGAGATATCATGAAAATGTATCTTAAAATCGAAAACGGAATCATCGTTGACGTAAAATTCAAAACCTTCGGCTGCGGCGCCGCAATTGCAACAAGCTCCATGGCAACCGAAATGATCAAAGGAAAATCCATCGACGATGCTCTTAAACTCACCAACAAAGCTGTTGTTGAAGCTCTCGACGGACTTCCCGCAGTTAAAATTCATTGCTCCGTTCTTGCCGAACAGGCTGTAAAATCCGCACTTTCCGATTATTACACCCGCCTTGGTGTGGATCCTCTTCCCATCGTCGGTCCCATCGGCGTTGTTGAATGCGAAGAATAAAATTTAAATAAAAAAGGAGATAAACTTATGAGAATCTATCATTGCGAAGGCTGCGACAAAATTCTTCTTAACCTTGGAGAACAGAACGGAACCCTTGGAAAAACCGAGCTTATCCCCGGTTCCGTAGATGCGGCTCTTGAAAAACATGTTCCCGTTGTTGAAATCAGCGGAAACACCGTTACCGTAAAAATCGGAGAAGTAACCCATCCGATGCTTCCGGAACACCACATCGAATGGATCATTCTTGAAACAAAAAAAGGCTTCCAGATCAAATATCTTGAAGCAGGCGACGCACCGGAAGCAAAATTCGAAGTCGTTGACGACGAACCCGTTGCAGCTTATGAATACTGCAACCTTCACGGTCTTTGGAAAAAAGAAATCTGATATCTTAAAAATTAAAAAGCCGCTCGCAAGAGCGGCTTTTTTTATAGTTTTATAATTTTCGTCGTATATGCGATCCCGCATTTTCCCGGCTTCGGAAGACCGAGCTGCCAAAGGTTTTCTGCCTTTGTTTCAAGTTTTGCAAAAAGCGCCGCTGTTTCGGAAGTTTTTTCAAGGTCCGCAAGAGAAGCGGAAACCGGAAGTCTGCATCCGGCGGCTTTTGCCTCTTTGAGCACCGCTGCTCCGGTTTCGTTCATTCCGAGCACGCGGATGTAAGGGAGTTTTGCGTTCTTGAGCACCGAGGAATCAAGACCGAGGAAAGCCCCGGCAACTATTCGTTTAACACGGCTCATGGCGTAGCGTTTTGTTTTGATTAAAAGATAAAGTTCATCAAGGCTCGTTGCTTCCCGTACGGAGTCAAAAACCCGATGATAAAGCCCTTCGGCGGCGCAATCCGGGATTTTTTTAAAATCATCTTCCTCCATATTGCGGAGCACGGCAAGAACCGCAGGTTCGATTTTTTTCTCGCTGAACGGAAGCTTTCCTTCTCTGTAATCCTGCGCAAGAAGTTCATAGCATTTATACGGCACAAAGGGAAAGATATCCTCAGGTTCGTCAAAGGTGCGGAGATATGTTGCGGAAGCCATTCCGCTTTTGAGCACGGCGGCTTCGCCGTGACCGGCGCCGTATCTTTTTACGGTTTCGGGTTTTATTTTTGAACCGAGCCTGAGCAGCCATTTGCAATATTCTGCCCCAAGAGTATCGTTTGGGTTAGCCGCAACGGAAGAAAGTTCCGGCGCAAGTTTTTTTGCGGCAATTTCTCTTGCGGCGGCGGAAGAAACCCCTTCGGAAAGGGATTTTTTATATTCTTCAATAAAATCTTCCCGTTCAAAAAGTTTTGCAAAATCCATGATTTTTTCCGAATCTCCGCTTTCGCTTCCGAAGCTGAGCACGTCAACGCAGCCCAGAGCATCGAGAACGGAAATTCCGCCTTCGGCAAATTTTTCCGCAGACCCCACGGCATAGGGAACGGGCATTTCAAGCACAAGATCCGCCCCGCAAAGAAGGGCGGCTTTTGCCCTTGTGTATTTTGAACACCAGGCTGGTTCGCCCCTTTGGGTGAATTCTCCGCCAAGCACCACAACAACAGCTTCTGCCCCGGCTTCCCGGGTTTTCTTTATCTGGTAAGCGTGTCCGTTGTGAAAAGGGTCATATTCCGCTATGATTCCGGCAATTTTCATGGATTATACCTCCGTCTTCGGAAAGAAAACTATAATTTAGTGAATTTTTTTAGCGTTATTTCCTTGCAATTTGCGTTCTGATGTAATAATATATAATTGTCACCCGAATGTCAATGAAGGCCAGCTTTGCTATGGCCGGAAGTTTAAGGAAAAATTGTCGGGACAACATACTTGGAGGTTAGAAAAACATGAAAGTACTTGTTATTAACGCAGGCAGCTCCTCTCTTAAGTATCAGCTTATCGAGATGGACACCCAGGATGTCGTTGCAAAAGGTCTTTGCGAAAGAATCGGCATCGACGGCAGAATCAGCCACAAAACCGAATCCGGCTATAAAGCTGAATATGATGTAAGCTTCCCCACCCATAAAGAAGCATTTGAAGAACTTGTTAAACTCCTTACCGAAGGTGAAAACAAAGTTGTTGAAAGCATCAGCGAGATCAAAGCAATCGGTCACCGCGTTCTCCACGGTTCCGAAAAATACAAAGCTTCCACCATTGTAACCGATGAACTTATCGAAGACATCGGCGTAAAATTCCGCGATCTCGGCCCTCTTCACAACCCGCCCCAGGCTGTTGCAATGGCAGCTTGCCAGGAAGTTTTCGGAAAAGAAACTCCCATGGTCGCAGTTTTCGATACCTCCTTCCATCAGACGATGCCCGAAAAAGCATATATGTTCGGTATTCCTTATGAATATTATGAAAAATATTCCATCCGCCGCTATGGCTTCCACGGAACTTCCCACCGTTTCATCACCAGAAGATATTTTGAAATCACCGGAAAAGATCCCGAAGGAACCAAACTTATCATCTGCCACCTCGGAAACGGTTCTTCCCTTTCTGCAGTTAAAGACGGCAAAGTTTGCGACACTTCCATGGGCCTTACCCCTCTTGACGGTTTCGTAATGGGAACCCGCTGCGGCGGCATCGATCCTTCCGTTGTAACTTACGTTATGGATAAAGAAGGCCTTACCCCCGAACAGATGAGCAACCTTATGAACAAAAAATCCGGCTTCCTCGGAATTTCCGGAATTTCCTCCGACTGCCGCGAC
>JAFSEN010000089.1 GCA_017435745.1 Oscillospiraceae bacterium | reverse complement strand
CAGAGCATTGCAAAACCGGTCTGGCGGCAGGCGTAAACGTCGGAATGATCACCGAAAATGCTGAGAGCGTGAGAAGCAAGAGCTCTTGCGGAAACGTTGATAACTCCGGGAAGAAGTTCGCCGGCAATTTTGTACATATTGGGGATCATAAGAAGAAGACCCTGGGATGCAGTGAAGGTGGTGGTAAGAGCACCTGCGGCAAGGGAACCGTGAACGGAACCTGCGGCGCCTGCTTCGGACTGCATTTCGGTAACCTGAACTTTGTTGCCGAAAATATTGGTTTTTCCGCTTGCGGCCCATTTGTCAGCAAGTTCTGCCATTACGGAAGAAGGGGTAATGGGGTAAATTGCTGCAACATCGGTGTAAGCATAAGAAACATGTGCGGCAGCGGTGTTGCCGTCCATGGTTTTTTTAGAACGTGCCAATGTTTTTTCAACTCCTTTAATTTAAACATAACTGAACATCATAATATTACCATGTATTTTACGACGTTTCAAATGTTTTTGAAAAACTTATGGAAATTTACAAAAATATTTACAAATAAATTGAAATTTTAAACCACATTTAAAAAAATGGTGAAAACAAACAACGGACAATTATGAATTATGACGAACAAAAACACCGGGGTTATGACAAGGCAATTATTGACAAAAGAAATATTGAGATTATAATTTAGTTATTATTATGATAATAGACTGTTTGGAGTGACACGGTTTGAAAAATATATTAAAAAAAGCTTTGAGTTTTTTTCTTGCAGCTGCAATATTTTTCAGCTATGCGCAGCAAATTGCTTTTGCGCTTTCTTTGAACGAAACGGATATTTTGGAAGAATATCACGAAGAAAATACCGAGCCTTTGTCGGATCTTGAGGAAACGGAAGAAAATCTGTTGGTATATTCTGAAGAAGAAACTGAAGTTAAAAGTGAATCTGAAACACCGGAAGTCAATAAAAACGAAACGGAAAATATCCGGCTCCTTTCATCTTCCACCACCTTCTCCACCACAGAAGAAGCCGCTCTTTATCTCCGTTCGCAGATGATTGCAAGGGAACCTTCCATAACCCTTCGCCTTAACGGAAATTTCACTTCAACCGAAGTTTCTGCGATTCTTACAAAAGCGTGGGAACACACCGGTGTTCCGAACGAGGGCGACTATATCCGCCACAACCAGATTGGATATGATTATAACCTTGTCACCGGCGAAGATGAAAGCGGCGCCTACGGCGAAATAACCTATACTTTCAACTGGCTTACAACCGCGGAACAGGAAGCAGAGGTTGATGCAGAGGTTGACGCAGTCCTTGCCGAACTCGACCTTTGGGAACTTACGGATTATGAAAAAATCAAAGGCGCCTATGATTGGGTAACCGAAAACGTCCAATATGACTTCAATAACGAAGACAACGATGAATACCAGCTTTGCCATTCCACCTATGCGGCGATTATCCTGAAAGACGCGGTATGCCAGGGCTATGCAACTCTTTATTACAGAATGATGCTCGAACTGGGCGTGGATTGCCGCTATATAAAAGGCATGGCAGGTTACGTTGAAATAGAGTCCCACGCCTGGAACATAGTCCGTCTTGAAGATAAATATTACAACATGGACCCCACCTGGGACCGCGACCTTAAAGACCATTACAGAATGTTCCTTTGCACCGAATCCAACTTCACCGAACACCATCCGGATTCTGAATATATTACAGCTGAATGGAAAGCAAATTACCCAATGGCGGTGGTACCCTATGTTTTCAACGTAACCGCTTCCGGAAAGCTTTCCAACGGAATGGAATGGGTGCTCGACGGCGATACCGGTACCCTTACTGTTGCGGGCAAAGGCGCTATTCCAAGCTACCGCTATAACCATGCACCCTGGTACGATTATAAAGACAGCGTAAAAAACATTGTTGTTTCCGAAGGAATTACCGAGGTTGGAGAAAGAGCTTTTTATTGGTGCGTAAACTGCACTTCACTCACTCTTCCGGAAAGCCTTACCGCAATCCGGGAATACGGCTTCAACAATCTCCGCGCGCTTGAATACGTAACCTTGCCTTCGAACCTTAAAATTCTTGAATTCTGCGCATTTTCAGAATGCGTTGCCCTCAAGGAAATCGTGATTCCGGACAGCGTTACAATTTGTGAATCAAGCGCTTTTTCAAACTGCTACGGACTCAAAACTGCGGTTATCGGAAAAGGACTTACCCGCATTCCGGACAGTATGTTCTTCGGCGACAGAAACCTTGAGAGCGTAACTTTGCCTGAAGGAGTTACGTATATCGGCGATACAGCTTTTGCGGACTGCGGCTTGTTCAAGTTCACAATTCCCGCAACGCTTACCGGCCTCGGATCTTCTGTTTTCAGCGGCTGCCGCAGGCTTTCTAATTTTTACGTTGAATCGGGAAATCAATATTATAAAGCCGTTGATGGGGTGCTTTTCACAAAGGACGGAAAAACCCTTGTTGCATATTCCATGGGAGATATAACTTCCTATTATTATGTTCCTGCAGGAACCGAAGTAATTGCAAGAAGCGCATTCAACGATTCCTATCGTCTTGAGCATGTATATTTTCCGGACAGTCTTAAAGTAATTGAACCCTATGCTTTTGCATATTGCGAATCGCTCTGGGCCGTAACTTTTACTCCGAATATCACAAGAATAGGAGATTCGGCTTTCCGTTCATGTGTACGCCTTTACAGAGCAATGTTTGAAAACCCGGACGTTATTCTTGAATCCTCCGTTTTTGCAAACTGTGATACTATGGAAGACATCACTCTTCCGGCAAACCTTAAGGAAATTCCGAACGGTCTTTTCTATGGAAGCGCAAGGCTTTATGACGTAACAATTCCGAAAAGCGTTACAAAAATCGGTTCTTCCGCTTTCCTCGACTGCGATTCGCTCAAAACCATCACAATTCCGGGAAACGTAAAAACAATTGAACAGCAGGCTTTCGATTATTGCGATAAGCTGGAAACCGTAATTATGGAGGAAGGCGTTCTGAGCATCGGCTGGCTTGCTTTCAGCAGAAGTCCGAAACTGAAAAAAGTTGTGATTCCTTCTTCCGTCATAACCATTGAAAACAAAAGTTCAACAGACTGGACTTTTATCGAATGCCCGAACGTTGTTCTTTATGTAACCTGCGGAACAACCGGCTGGAACTATGCAAGAAGCAGAGGACTTGTTCACAGCGATACGCACAGATACAGCACATCCGTTGTTTCTCCTACCTGTACCGCCCAGGGTTATACCATTTATTCCTGCGTATGCGGATATTCTTATAAGAGCAACTATACTTCCGCTCTCGGACACAGCTATTCCTCGAAAGTGACAGCACCGACCTGCACCGAGCAGGGTTATACCACTTATACCTGCGTAAGATGCGGTTACAGTTATACCGCGAATTACACCGAGGCAGCGGGTCACAGCCTTGTTCTTGAAAATTTCGTTGAGCCGACCTGCACCGAACCGGGTTATTCCGGCGACGAAGTCTGTTCAGTCTGCGGAACGACCTATTACGGCGAGGAAATTCCGGCAACGGGACATTTTTATGACAGCTATTTAACTCCTCCTACTTGCACCGAACGTGGTTATACCGAATATATCTGCCTTGCCTGCGGCGAAAGCTATATTGACGATTATGTTCCGGCAACCGGACACACCGAGGTAATTGACAAGGCTGTAGCTCCGACTTGTACCGAAACAGGTTTGACGGAAGGCAAGCATTGTTCCGTCTGCGGCGAGGTTCTTGTTGAGCAGGAAGTTGTTCCTGCACTCGGACACACCGAGGTAATTGACGAAGCTGTAGCTCCCACCTGTACCGAAACGGGTCTTACCGAAGGTAAACATTGTTCCGTCTGCGGAGAGGTTCTTGTTGCACAGACTGTTATCAAAGCAAACGGTCACACAGAAGTAATCGACGAAGCGGTTGAACCCACCTGTACCGAAACCGGTCTTACCGAAGGTAAACATTGTTCCGTCTGCGGAGAGGTTCTTGTTGCACAGACTGTAATCAAAGCTAACGGACACACCGAGGTAGTTGACGAAGCGGTCGCACCCACCTGTACCGAAACCGGACTTACCGAAGGCAAACATTGCTCTGTTTGCGGAGAGGTTCTTGTTGCGCAAACTGTAATCAAAGCCAACGGCCACACAGAAGTAATTGATGAAGCGGTTGAACCCACCTGTACCGAAACAGGACTTACTGAAGGTAAACATTGTTCCGTTTGCGGAGAGGTTCTTGTAGCGCAAACTGTAATCAAAGCAAACGGCCACACAGAAGTAATTGACGAAGCAGCCGCGCCTACTTGCACCGAAACGGGACTTACGGAAGGCAAGCATTGTTCCGTCTGCGGAGAGGTACTCGTTGAACAGGAAGTTATCCCTGCAAACGGACATACAGAAGTAATCGACGAAGCTGTCGCACCGACTTGTACCGAAACGGGACTTACGGAAGGAAAACATTGTTCCGTCTGCGGCGAGGTTCTTGTTGCGCAGGAAATTGTTCCCGCAAACGGCCACACCGAGGTAATCGACGAAGCGGTTGAACCCACCTGTACCGAAACGGGCCTTACCGAAGGCAAACATTGCTCTGTTTGCGGAACTGTTCTCGTAGCGCAGGAAATTATTCCTGCAAACGGCCACACCGAGGTAATTGACGAAGCAGCTGCGCCTACTTGCACCGAAACGGGACTTACGGAAGGCAAGCATTGTTCCGTCTGCGGCGAGGTTCTTATTGAACAGGAAGTTGTTCCTGCAAACGGCCACACAGAAGTAATCGACAAAGCGGTAGCGCCTACTTGTACTGAAACCGGTTTGACCGAAGGTAAACATTGTTCCGTCTGCGGAGAGGTTCTCGTTGAACAGGAAGAAGTTCCCGCAACAGGCCACAGCCTTTCCGATTGGGAAACCGTTATCGAACCCACAGCAACAGAACCCGGAGAGGAACAGAGACATTGTGAAAACTGCGATTATTCCGAAACGCGTGAAATACCTCCGAAAGGCTACGAACTTGGCGACATAAACCTCGACGGAATTGTTGATGTAATGGATGCTTACACAGCACGTCTTATCGCTGCAAAGCTTGTCGTTCCGACGGAACAGCAGCTTATGCTCGGCGATGTTGACGGCGACGGAAAAATAACCGCTGTTGATGCAAACTATATTCGTAAATTTATTGTCAATATAATTTCTTCGTTCCCGGTTGAAAAGCAAAAAAGTGTAGATATACAGCAATAATTCAAATGCAAAAAAGCCGTGCTCAAATTTTGAGCACGGCTTTTTTTGTGCCGAAATAACAATAAAAAAAGATATTAATAATGAGTAGAATTGTTGAAAAATTGTCTGTTTTATATTATAATATACTTGGTTAATTATATAAATAATAGGAGGCGTTTTTTTATGGCTTCTAATTACAGCGTAAATTTCACTAAAATAGTAAAGGAATTCAACCTTGAAAAAGTGTGGGCTCCGGAAGATATAAGCGATATAAAAATCAGCACCAATGAGGTAAACCGTCCGGGTCTTCAGCTTACAGGGTTTTATGAATTGTTCGACCCTTCAAGGGTCCAGATAATCGGCAAGACGGAATACAGCTATCTAAAAAAACTCGGCGCAAAAATGTATGAAGCGCTTGATGAATTTTTGTCAAAAAAACCTATGGTAATTATAATTACATGGAATCTTACCGTTGACAGAAAATTCCTCTCAATTGCCGAAAAATACAATGTTCCAATTTACAGAACTTCTGAAATGACCTCCGAATTTATTGCGGGACTTACGCAGACTCTGAGCGTTGCTCTTGCAAAACGAATTACAAGGCACGGCGTTCTTGTCGAAGTTTACGGCGAAGGCGTTCTTCTTTACGGCGACAGCGGCGTAGGTAAATCGGAAGTTGCAATGGAACTTATAAAACGCGGCCACCGCCTTATTGCGGATGATGCGGTTGAAATAAGGCGCGTTTCCAACAGAAGCCTTGTCGGAACCTCTCCGGAAAATATACGGCATTTTATGGAACTTCGCGGAGTTGGAATTATCAACGCGCGAAATCTGTTCGGAATGGGCGCAGTAAAAAAGAGTGCAAAACTTGATATGATAATTAACCTTGAACCTTGGGATAACGATAAGGTTTATGACCGTATGGGCGCGGAAGATGTTTTTACAAAAATTCTTGATGTTGATGTCCCGCTTTACACTATCCCTGTTCAGCCGGGACGCAATATTGCCGTCATAGTTGAAGTTGCTGCAATGAATAACCGCCAGAAAAGAATGGGCAATAACGCTGCGCTTGAACTTATGGAAAGACTTAGTATGCCTTCCTGGGATTTTGACGACGATCTCGGAGAATGGGATTCTTATTACGGCCTTGATTGGTAAGGGGGTATGAAGTTTGGATAAAAATGCTTTTTTGGAATTTGCGAAAGCCAAAGAAATTAAATGTATTGAGCAGGAAACTTTATCGAAACACACTTCTTTTAAAATCGGCGGACCCGCTGAATTTTTCGTAAAACCTTCAACAGTTGCACAGATCATTGAAATAATAAATTACTGCAATGAAAATAACCTTCCTCTTTTTCCACTCGGAAAAGGTTCAAATCTGCTTGTTCCGGATGAGGGAATCGATGGGGTTGTAATTTATTTTGGCAGCGAATTCGGAAAAATCGAACTTATTGATGAAAATACGGTTTATTGCGAAGCCGGAGCAAGCCTTGCGGCTCTTTGCAATTTTGCTCTTGAAAAAGAACTTACAGGACTTGAATTTGCCTATGGAATTCCCGGTTCCGTCGGCGGAGCTGTTTTTATGAATGCGGGAGCATACGGCGGTGAAATCAAAGATACAATTGTTTATGCAGACCATGTTGATAAAAACGGAAATATAGGAAGATTCACCGGAGAAGAACTCCAAATGAGCTATCGCCACAGCGTTTACAGCGAAAAAAATTATTTTATAACAGGTGCAGCTTTTAAACTGCAAAAAGGCGACAAAGCTGAAATCAAAGCAAAAATGGATGACCTTCTCGGCCGCCGTTTTGATAAACAGCCCATGGATAAACCTTCCGCAGGAAGTACTTTTAAACGTCCGGAAGGGGCTTTTGCTTCTGCACTTATAGACCAATGCGGATTAAAAGGTTACCGTGTCGGCGGAGCGGAAGTCAGCACAAAACATGCCGGATTTGTTGTTAATATCGGCGGAGCAACCTGTGCCGACGTTCTTATGCTTATTAAAGATATTCAGGAAAAGGTACAAGCCGACACCGGTTTTTATCTTGAACCGGAAATAGAAATTTTAAAATAAATTAAAAGGAGCGAAAAGACGAAAAATGTCCTTTGCGGCCAATTTGAAAGATGAACTTTGCAAAGATGTTCCAGAACAGGAAAGTGCTTTGCATGCTCTTCTTTATGGATTTCTGCTTTTTTCACATAAATTTACTGCTGATGAAATAAGTTTTGCTGTGGTACATGAACCTACGGCAAGACTTTTTGCCGAAGCACTTGCAACCCATTGCGGAATTTCGGCAAAAATTATTTTCCACGAAAGAGCAAGAGGAACGCTTTATAAAGTAAGCATCGAAAAAGCTTCCGAAAGAAGAAAAATACTCGAAACTTTTTATCATATGCCTAAGGAACCGAGCCTTCGCATAAACCGCGCCAATATTGAAAATGAGGAAGATGTTCCGTATTTTCTCCGGGGTGCTTATCTTGTTTGCGGAAGCCTTACTGATCCGAATAAAGAGTATCATCTTGAGTTCGGAGTAAGCTATATGAATCTTTGCCGGGATCTTTCAACGCTTATCGGCGAAGTTCTTCCGCAGCCAAAAAGCACCGTTCGCCGGGGTTCCTATATAGTTTATTATAAGGAAAGCGAAAATATCGAAGATATTATCACTTATATCGGGGCAATGATGTCTTCGCTTGAAATGATGAACATAAAAATAGAAAAAGATATAAAAAACAGGGTGAATCGCAGAATGAACTGCGACAACGCAAATATGGACAAAACCCTTAATGCTTCGATGCAGCAGGTTGAAGATATAAAATATATCTTCGAAAACAAGGACGAAAGCATCCTTTCGGACGAGCTTTTGCAGGTTGCAAAGCTCCGGCTTGAAAATCCCGAAATGTCGCTGCGCGAGCTTTGCGAATCCGTTGAACCTCCGCTTTCGCGTTCCGGGGTGAATCACAGGCTCAAAAAAATCAGCGAAATTGCAAATGCTTTAAGAAATGGAAAAATTGAGTAAAATGGAAGAAATGTACACAAGAAAAGAAATTGTCAGACAGATGTTTAAAATCGGAATTCCGGTTGCGGCCCAGAACTTTGTTTCCGTTCTGGTCAATATGCTGGATACTATTATGATAGGGTCTGTCGGTGAAGCTCAGCTTGGAGCAATAAACCAGGTAAACTCTTTATATGTTTTTTTCAACATGTTTGTTTGGGGAATAAGCATGGGAACGGTTGTTATAACCGCAAGATATTGGGGACAGGGAAAAATTGATCCGATTCGAGATATGATCGGTCTTGCGATGCGCGTTAATGTTATTGCCGCGCTTTTGCTTTCGGCTGTAACGCTTACTATTCCGGAAATTGTTATGAGGGTTTTTGCAAGCGACCCGGAAGTAATAGCCTATGGCGTTGAATATCTGCGTGTTATGGGCTGGTTCTATGTTTTCCCGGCGGTTTCAACAACTTTCCTTTCAAATCTTAGGGCAATCCACGACGTTAAAATTTCCGTTGCGGTATATACTTGCTCATGCCTTACAAATCTTGTGCTCAACTGGGTGCTTATCTACGGAAATCTCGGAGCCCCGAGGCTTGAAGTTGTCGGTGCGGCAATTGCAACAGCAATAAGCAAAACTTTGGAAATTGTTTTGGTGCTCACCTATATGCATAAATTTGAGCACAGACTTAACTTCAGAATGCACTATATTTTTGCAAAAACCGCGCAGTATATTCCTTCGTTCTTAAAATTCGGAATTCCGGTTTTTTTCAGCGAATTTATCTGGGGTTTCGGAATGACCGTTCAATCCGCAATACTCGGACAATACAGCAAGGAATTCCTTGCGGCATACAGCCTTGTGCTCGTAATTCTCGATCTTTCAACCGTTGCAATGTGCGGATTTTCAAACGCTTCGCTCATCCTTCTCGGAAACATGATAGGGGCGGGAAAAGACGGCGAAGCAAAAAAATGGAGCAAGTTTTTTGTTATCGGCGGCCTTGGTGTAGGAATTTTTATGGCAGCCGTTATTATGGTTATAAGACCCTTTGCTCCCGGTTTTATAGTTTGTTCGGAAACAACGGCAAATTATATTTTAAGCATGCTTTTGGTTTGCGCATATATTGACGTTTGCTATGGGACAAGCTGGAACCTCGGTGCAGGGGTTCTTCGTGCCGGAGGAGATACAGGATTCATTGCAAAAATCGATGTTTTTTCCGCAGTTTTTATGAAAGGCGTGCTCGGCGCAATTTGCGGACTTTGGTTTAAGCTGGATCCGCTTCTTGTTATGACAATTGTTTGCAGCGATGAACTTGTTAAAGCGATTATCTATTTTGTAAAATATCTTAAAGGCGACTGGCTCCGCCACGGAATGACAGTTCATAACGAAGAGCCGGAACTTACTTAAAAAACAAGGAGGAAAACATGAGCTTTGCACATCTTCATCTCCATACGGAGTACAGCCTGCTCGACGGCGCCTGCAGAATAAAAAAACTTATTCCGCGGGTTAAAGAACTTGGCCAAACTGCTGTTGCAATAACCGACCACGGCGCAATGTATGGTGTTATTGATTTTTACCGTGAAGCAAATAAATACGGAATAAAACCGGTAATCGGATGCGAAGTTTATGTTGCAAACCGTTCCCGTTTCAGCAAGGAACATCTGATGGACTGGAGCTATCATCTTGTTCTTCTTTGCGAAAACAACACCGGATACAAAAACCTTATAAAACTTGTTTCCGCCGGTTTTACCGAAGGTTTTTATAAAAAACCGAGAGTTGATAAAGAACTTCTTAAAAAACACCACGAAGGGCTTATTGCGCTTTCCGCCTGCCTTGCGGGAGAAATTCCGCGAAACCTTACCCAGAACGATTATGAAAACGCAAAAAAAGTTGCTCTTGAATACCGCGATATTTTCGGAGAAAACAACTATTTTATCGAAATTCAGGACCACGGTCTTGCGGACCAGAAACGAATTCTGCCCAACCTTGTAAAACTTTCTAAAGAAACCGGAATTCCTCTTGTTGCTACCAACGACTGCCATTATATCAACAAGGACGACGCAAAAATGCAGAACGTTCTTGTTTGCATCGGAACAAACCATACCGTTAACGAAGATAACGATATGGCTTTTGAAACGGACGAATTTTACGTAAAATCCGAAGAAGAAATGCGTGAAATTTTTTCGTTTGTTCCGGAGGCAATTGAAAACACACAAAAAATTGCCGACCGATGCAATATGAATTTTGAATTTGGACATACAAAACTTCCTGCTTTTGAAGTTCCTGACGGGCGGGATAACACCGAATATTTCGAAAGTATGTGCCGGGAAGGACTTTATCGCCGCTATGGCGAAAATCCGGATAAAGAACTTTGGGACAGATTGAACTATGAGCTCGGGGTTATCGAGCGTATGGGATATGTTAACTATTACCTCATCGTTCATGATTTTATCAACTATGCAAAAAGTGTCGGCATTCCTGTCGGACCGGGAAGAGGTTCCGGCGCAGGAAGCATCTGCGCTTACTGTATCGGAATCACCGACATCGACCCGATAAAATACCACCTTCTTTTCGAGCGTTTCCTTAACCCGGAACGTGTTTCGATGCCGGACTTTGATATTGACTTCTGTTATGAACGCAGACAGGAAGTTATTGAATACGTCAACAGAAAATACGGCGAAGATCATGTTGCACAGATTATAACTTTCGGAACGCTTAAGGCAAGAGCGGCTATCCGTGATGTTGGGCGTGCTCTCGGAATGGCATATCAGGATGTTGATAAGGTTGCAAAACTTGTTCCGACAGATTTGCATATGACTATTGAAAAAGCACTTACAATTTCTGCGGATTTAAAGGCGCTTTATGATACTGATCCTAAAGTTTATGAACTTATCGATACGGCAAAAAGAGTGGAAGGAATGCCGAGGCATTCTTCCGTTCACGCTGCGGGAGTTGTAATTGCGCCGGAACCTGTTACCGAATTTGTTCCGGTTGCAAAACCTGATGAATCTGTTGTGACCCAGTTCACAATGACGACCCTTGAGGAACTTGGACTTCTTAAAATGGACTTCCTCGGACTTCGCAACCTTACAGCTATAAGCGATTGTGAAAAAGCGGTCCGAAAACGTATTCCGGATTTTGATATTTCAAAAGTTCCGGACGGCGACCCGGAAGTTTATGCAATGCTCACCAAAGGCGCAGCCCAGGGTGTTTTCCAGTTCGAGTCTGCTGGTATGCGAAGCGTGCTTATGGGTCTTGGCCCAAAATCCATCGAAGATCTTACTGCGGTTATTTCTCTTTATCGTCCGGGTCCGATGGATTCGATTCCAAAATATCTTGAAAACAGCCATCACCCGGAAAAAGTTACATACAAAACACCGCTTCTTAAGCCTATTCTTGACGTTACTTACGGATGTATTGTATATCAGGAACAGGTTATGGAAATAGTCCGCAAACTTGCGGGTTATTCCTATGGCCGCGCGGATCTTGTCCGCCGCGCGATGAGCAAAAAGAAACTCGACGTTATGGCGCAGGAAAGGGAATATTTCGTCCACGGAAAGTTTGACGAAAACGGAAATCTTGAACTTCCCGGTGCGGTCAGAAACGGCGTTCCGGAAAAGATTGCGAACGAGATTTTCGACGAAATGAGTTCTTTTGCATCCTATGCTTTCAACAAATCCCATGCGGCGGCGTACGCAACGGTTGCATACCGCACCGCATATCTCAAATGCCATTTTCCGGGCGAATATATGGCGGCTCAGCTCAGTTCGGTTCTCGATAACACCGATAAAGTCATAGAATATATCGGCGAATGTCAGGATATGGGGCTCAAAGTTCTCGGTCCGGACGTGAATAAATCCGAAAGCGGATTTATCTGGGACGGAGAAGGGGTCCGTTTCGGACTTCTTGCGGTAAAAAACCTCGGAAGAGGAATTATCCGCGACATAATAACCGAGCGTCAGATGAATGGAAAGTATAAAGGCTTTACAGACTTCTGCAAACGCGCGTACGGCAGGGAACTTAACAAAAGGACTCTTGAAAGCCTTATAAAATGCGGCGCGCTGGATTGTTTTGGTGTAAACCGCCGCCAGATGCTTTCCGGTTATGAATCGATCCTTTCCGCAATCGATGCAGAAAAGAAGGCAAATGTTTCCGGCCAGATGAGCCTTTTCGGAGGTTTTGAGGAGGAACAGGAAAAAGAGGATAACCTTCCGAACCTTAAGGAATATTCCCTCCGCGAGCTTCTCAACATGGAAAAGGAAACAACCGGCCTCTATCTTTCCGGACATCCGATGAACGAATATAACGGAATAATCGAAAAAATCGGGGCAAGCAAAGTTATTGAAATCAAGCAGACGGGCGTTGATGAGGGGGAAAAACGCGTCCGCCTTTGCGGAATTGTCCTCAGCAAAAAGATGAAAACAACAAAGAACAACGATGTTATGGCGTTTGTAACGCTTGAAGATACCACCGGAAGCCTTGAAGCGCTTGTTTTCCCAAGAACTCTTCAGGAAAACGGAGGAATAATCAACGTTAACGAAGCGGTCGTTGTTGAAGCAAGGGTTTCAGTTCGTGAAGACGAGGAAACAAAGCTTGTTGCGGAAAGATTCCTTACCGTTGAGGAAGCGCAGAGAACTCCCTTTGCGGCAAACCAGGGCGGATATCAGCGCAAACCTTCGTATCAAAAAGCTCCGCAGGAGCAACAGGTTTCAGCGCCTGCTCCGGAACAGAAAAAATCTTCAATAAGCGGTCTTTTTATCCGTGTTCCTTCGGAAGATTCCGCGGAATACAAAAAAGCAATGGAATTCCTTGCTGTTTTTGAAGGTCTTACTCCGCTTTATATCCATTTTTCCGATACGAAAAAGACCGTTAAAGCACCGACAAAGCTTTGGGTCGATGCAACGATTGAAAACGGATACGTTCCGAAACGCCTTGCAATAATTCTCGGCGAGGAAAATGTTGTAATGAAATAATTTCCGATTCGGAATAAAAACTTGTTATTATAAATTTTATTTTTTATAATGTTATAAAAATGAAAAGGAGGGAGAAGATGAAAAAAACAATAAGCCTTTTGCTTGCGGCTATTATGATTATTGTTTCGGCCGGATGTTCCGTGAATCGGGAACCGGAAATCATCGAAAATGAAACAATTCTCGGAAATCTTTCTTCCGAAAGCAGCTCTGAAAGTTCTGCAATCGAACAGAGCAGCGAAAGCTCATCTGCGTCGGAATCTTCGCAAAGCGAAACTTCTTCGGAAAGTTCTTCCGAAAACAAACCGGAGAGCAGTTCTTCATCTTCTTCCGAAAAAACAGAAATAAGTTCCGTTTCTTCTTCGTTGCCGGAAGTTTCTTCTTCCTCTGAAAGTTCATCGCTTCCGGAATCTTCGGAAAGCATATCTTCCGAACCGGAAAAAACTCCGGAAAACACCTATGATTCTTCCGGCGAAACAAGGGCAGTTTGGATTTCATATCTTGAATACCAGTCGATTCTTCAAGGGAAAACAAAAAGCCAGTTTACTTCCGGCATAAAAACAATGTTTTCAAACATTGCCGCAGACGGGCTTAACACGGTTTTTGTCCATGTCCGTTCCCACAGCGACGCTATGTATGATTCGGATATTTTTCCCTGGTCCGTTTATTGCACCGGAACGGAAGGAAATGACCCGGGGTTCGATCCTCTTGAAATAATGGTTTCGGAAGCTCATTCCGCCGGCCTTAAAATCGAAGCCTGGATAAATCCTTACAGAATAAAAGGAAATTCAAACACTTCTAAAATCGCAAAATCGAGCCCGGCATATAAATGGCTTGATACAGATAAAGTGATTGTTTTGGACAACGGAATTTATTATAATCCGGCGGACGAAAAAGTTATTGAACTTATCGTTTCCGGCGTTGAGGAAATTGTAAGAAATTACGACATTGACGGAATCCATTTTGACGATTATTTTTATCCGACTACCGCCGAATCTTTTGATAAATCATATTATAGTGATTATAAGTCGGGCGGCGGAAAACTAAGCCTTGCTGACTGGAGAAGGCAAAACGTAAATATATTGATAAAAGAAGTTTATTCTTCAATTAAATCAATAAAAAGCTCCTGCCGTTTTGGTGTAAGTCCTGCGGGAAATATGGACCAGAACTTTAACACCCTTTATTGCGACGTTTATACATGGGTGACAAGCAAGGGATATGTTGATTATATCTGTCCGCAGATCTATTTCGGTTTCAACAACAAAACCAAGCCTTATCTCGATGTTCTTTCTGAATTTAACGATATGATAACCAGAAATGATATCGAACTTATCGTCGGGCTTGCGGCGTATAAAATCGGCGCGGAAGATACCTATGCCGGTGACAGCGGCAAAAAAGAATGGATAAATAATAATGACGTTCTTGCAAGGCAGATAACTGCCGCAAGAAATGAAAGCAGATATTCCGGTTTTGCTTTTTACAGATACGATTCGCTTTATAATCCGGCTTCTTCGGTTAAAAATGCTGTAAAAGCGGAACGGAACAACCTTATTGAAATTATTTAAACCAAGGGAAACCCAGTTAAAGGACGGAAAAAACTTTATGAAAAAACTTTTTTTAAACAAAAAGCTGATGACGTTTGTTCTTAGCCTATCTTTGATAGCGGTTATCAGCGGAATAGCGGTTTTTGCGGCTTTTCAAAGCGGACTTCCCGGGGTTGAAAAAATATTGGGAAGCATGGATTATTTTTATAGGCCCGGAAGTTCAGAAAACTCTTCTTCCGAAGAAGAACAAAGCGTTCCGGAACAAAACGATGTTAACCTCAATGATGTTACTATAAATCCGACGGAGCCGGAAACTCCGGATGTTCAGGAAGAACCGGAAATTGAAAATATCGTTGAAGGTCCGATTGTTTACCATGCGCCCGAAAGAATGATGGCAATAACCCTTAAAGCCGGTGTTGATTATTACACCGAAGAAGGCGCTTCCACGGAAGATATACAAAAATCCATCGATACTGCTCTTGAAGAAGCAAAAAAACTTTCTGCAAATACTGTTTTTCTCGAAACTTCTTTCGGCGAAACCGTACTTTACAGCTCTGTTGATATGCCACAGGCAAAAACGAGCATCGATATGCTCAAATATGCTTCCGAAAAAGCAAAGAGCATGGATCTTTATGTTTATGTCGTTTTTGACGTGCTCAAAATCAATTCCAACGGAAAAGTTGAAACTTCGTATGTGCTCGACAGCAAACAGCTTTCCGTTATAAGTGCAAACGCAAAGGCTGTCTGCGCTTATGATATCGACGGAATTATGCTCAATACATACACCGTTGAATCCGACGGAAAAGCATATTCGGATTATACTAAATACGGCAGCGGAATGGGTTTTGAAAATTATCTTCGTTCCAACACCGAAGCAGCTGTTTCGGCAGCTTATAAAGCTGTAAAAAAGGAAAATCCCGCAATAGCTGTTGGGCTTGCCGTTGATGCAGTTTGGGCGAACAGCACAACCATTGAAGAAGGAAGCGCAACCGAGGCAGGTTACGAAAGTTTTGTAAACGGATTTGCCAATACAAAAAAATTCGTTGAAGAAGGCCTTGCGGATTTTGTTGCGGTTAAGAGTGGATATGCTACCGGAAACAAATCTGCAAAATTTGAAGATTATACGAATTGGTGGAATGGTGTAGTTGCCGAAAAAATTCCGCTTTATATTTTCCAGTATGCAACAAAAGCATGCACCGATGAAAAAGGCTGGGACGATCCTTCGGAACTTTCCGACCAGGTTATAATAGCGGAAAAACTAAGCGGATTTAAGGGCAGTATTTTTGATTCCCTTGCTGCGCTTCAGAAAAACCCAAAACAATCCACAGATGCCCTTGTTCAGTATCTTACTGAAAATATCGACCCGAGTTTTCTTCTTACGCAGCTCGAGCTTACCCGTCCCGGAAAGCTGACCTATTCAACTTATGATACAGTTGCGGTTTTTGCGGGTGCTTCGGACGTTAATTTCGATCTTACGATGAACGGAACCAAAGTTAAAAGGGACTCCAACGGCGCATTTATGCTTACGATGGAACTCTCTCCGGGCTTAAATACTTTTAAATTTGAACATAAAGAAAAAACTGTTACATATAACATCACAAGAAATATAATGGTTCTTAAAGAAGTTACTCCGCTTGGAAACGTAACAGTAGGCGGCGGAATGAGCATCACCGTAACCGCTCTTGCTTATGAAGGTTCGGTTGTAACGGCAACTCTCGGTTCCAATACCATAACGCTTAAACAAAGTACAGAGGCGGACGATTCCACAGAGGAAGAACAGGATTCTACATACGTTACATATACAGGAATGCTTTCTGCGCCTCCTTCAGGCTCTGAAGAACAGGGAATAGGCAATATTATTGTCAAGGGTACCTGGGAAGGCAATACCGAAACAAAAGAAGCCGCTTATGTAACTGTTTCTGCAAAAGCAAAAGCCGGAGGTCTTGTTGAAGTTGTTGCAAAATCTGCAGAAACTTTCCCCACAAATGTTCTTAATGACCTTTCGGATTACGATTGCTATCCTCTTGCAAAAGGAACAAGAGATTATGTTGTCGGTGATGAAATAACCTATGTTGAAGGCGAAAAAACATTTACCTATTATAACCTCCAATCCGGACAAAGGGTTTATACAAAAGACGTAAGTCCGGCTTCCGGCGAACTTGGCGGAAATAAGATAACAAATATGACAGTTTCTGCAAACAAGAGATACACTTATGTAACTTTTGAAATGAAACAGCAGGTTGCGTATGTCGCTAAGTATTCACCGAATGAGTTTACAATAGAATTTTTCTATACAGATGAAGTTCCGGGAAATCTCAGCCTTAATTGTACTCCGCTTTTCAGCTCTGCAAAATGGAACAGTTCAAAACTTGTTCTTGAGCTCAGTACAAAATACGGCTTCCTTGGATACACTGCATATTATGAAGATGGAGATCTTGTTTTCCGGTTTAACAATCCGACCGGAAGTTCAAGTCTTTCCGGAGTTCCGATAGTTGTTGACGTCGGTCACAGTGCGCTTGGAGTCGGTGCTCTCGGATTCCTTTCGGATTACGGTGAGTATGAAATAAACCTTGCGGTTGGAAAATACCTTAGAGATGAACTCCAAAGCCGCGGAGCGACCGTTTATATGATGGACACCGTAAACCAGCGTCCAAGCCTTGAGGACCGCGTAGTTTATGCTTCCGGAAGAGATCCTCTTGTTTTTGTAAGCGTACATTGCAACTCCGCAACTTCCAGCAGCGGACACGGCACAGAATGTTTCTATTTCACAAGATTTTCACAGAATCTTGCCGCATATTTTTCTGCAAACGTTGCTTCTGCGCTTGGAACAAAAGACAGAGGAGATATGATAGGACGCTATTATGTTACCAGAATCCAGGAATATCCTTCCGTTCTCGGTGAACTTGGTTTTGTAAGTAACGAATCCGATTATTATAAACTCATAAAGAGCAGTTATCAGCGCGAAATTGCAGATGCGATCGCAGATTCCATTTCCAGCTATCTTTACGGAGTTGGCAAAAACGGAAGTTATAATTACGGAACCCAATCCACAAGCGGAGAAAGCAGCTATGAGCCTCCGGAATATACCGAAAGCGTACCGGAAGACGAAAACGGGGAAGAAGGAACAATCTCCGGTCCCGAAGGTGAAGAAAACGGGGATGAATCTTCCGAAGGCGGATTAAGTTTCCTTGGATAATAAAAAAATACCTACGGCAAAGCCGTAGGTATTTTTTTTATTTGTTTTTCATACTCCTTAAAAAAGGGAGGGTTGAAACTTTGAAAACAACAAAAAAGAAAGAAAAAAACAGCCGTTTGGCTATTATAGCAACAATAATTATTATTGTATTGTTTTCGGTGTATGCTTTTTATTTTCCCGCAACAATGGGACTTTTGGATGAAAATTTAAACAAACTTTGTAAAACGGCAGGACTTGATTTAACAATAAACATTTTTTCGGATTACTCTGTTTTTTTAAAAGAAGCGGTCAGTTATGCCGCAGAAGCAGCTGAAAAAATAAATTATAGCCTTGAAGAAAAAAATTTGTCATTTGTTGTAACAAGCTGCGCCGCAAAATTTCCTTCCGAAAGCGTTAATATAACCTCTGCTTTCGGAAAAAGAGCCGACCCAATCAGCGGAAGGGCTGACAATCATTCGGGAATTGACATTGCGGCAGCAGAAGGCAGCAACGTTTTTGCAGCATGGCCAGGAAGAATTATTGAAACTGGATTCGACAAAATTTATGGGAAATATATAATTTTGGAACATTCCAAAGATTTTTTGACAAAATATTGCCATCTTTCAAAAATATCGGTTTTTGAAAAAACTTTTATCAATGCGGGAGAAAAAATCGGAGAAACGGGAAAAACCGGACGAACAACGGGAAGTCATCTTCATTTTGAGGTGATAATTGAGGGAAGAAATATTGACCCTATGGAATGTTTTGAGATATGATAGAAATCACCGTGCTCAAAACAAAAGTTTCTGTTTCGCCGATGTTTTTTATGGTGCTCACGGCCGTTTTGCTTTTGGACAAAACCGGAATTTCGGGTTTTGCGGTTTTATTTTCAATTTTGCATGAACTTGGGCATCTTTTGGCATTGTTAAGCCAAAAAGTTTATCCGATTAGCATAAAAACCGATGTTTTCGGAATACATATTTCTCTTCCGGAAAATCTGAGCACAGAGAAAAAATGTTTTGTGCTCGTTTCGGGTTTTGCGGTAAATTTTATTTTAAGTTTGCTGTTTTTTGCGGCAGGAAATAAAATTTTTTCCTATATAAATCTTGTTATTGGAATTTTTACCGCAATGCCTCTTTCTTCAACCGACGGCGGAGCCGTTTTAAAAACGGTTCTCTTTGAGTTTATACCTCAGAAAGAGGAAAAGATATTTAAAATAATTTCTTTTTTATTTTGCGCTGCGGTTTCGGTTTTTCTTGCTGTTTCCATAGCATTTACAGGAAATTATTTTATTCTAATCGCGTTAATTTATATGGTTCTTTGCACGATGAAATAAAGCCGCCCATTTGGGCGGCTTTATTTCATTTTGTTTTAATAATTTTCCAATAGGCGAAAACGTTAAGTAAAACGGTTATGAGGAAAAGTATTCTGGATTAAAGTTCAATAGCGTTTGCGGTATCCAAAACTGCAGAAATATCGTTTATCGAAACTTTGTAATCTGTATATACTGAACCAAGCCATATCGAAGCGGCACAGCAGGCTTCGCTGAAAAGGGAAATCTGCATGGCTTTTTGGATTGAAAATCTGTTTCCGAAAAGCAAGTTGAAAAGAGCGAAAGCAATTGCATTTCCACCGAAAAGGAACATAAAAAGTCCGATTAAACTCGGCATCGGAAAGGAAAATTCCGCGTTTAGCAGGTAACCCGAAAAAGCATCAAAAATTACGAATATGTTGACAATCAAAATTGTTGCAAGGAATGCGGCCGTTATGAAAATTTGTCTTGCTTTTTCAAATTTCATTTCTTTTTTTGAAATTTCTATTATGTCTTTCGCAATAGAATCGTTTTCTTCCGCTGCGGAAGTTTTTTCGCCTTTTATAAGTTCGGTGATTGAAATTCCAAGTTCTGCAGAAAGGGGTTCAAGTATCGAAATATCCGGAAAACCCTTTCCGTTTTCCCATTTTGAAATTGCGGCGGTGGAAACAGAAAGTTTTTCCGCAAGTTCTTTTTGAGTAAGGCCTTTTCCGCTGCGGAGTTCCTTTATCATATTGCCGGTTTTTGTGTTATCCAAAATAATCGCCTCCTTTTTACAGTTTGATTTTAACATGAGGGCAAAGGTTTGTAAATCAACGCTTCGTAAACTATTGAAAAACCTTTTAAGCTTATGTTATACTTATATAGTTATACAAGAAAGGAGGAATCGCTTTGCCTGCAATTCCTGAAAAAATCCTGAACCTTGTTCAAAAACCCGCAAGATACTGCGGCGGAGAACTTAACAGCGTTGTTAAAAATAAAGAGAATGTTTCAGTAAGATTTGCATTCTGCTTCCCGGATCTTTATGAAGTGGGAATGAGCCATCTTGGAATGAAAATTCTTTATAGTCTTCTTAACAGCGACCCGGAAGTCTGGTGTGAAAGAGTTTTTGCCCCGGATGTGGATATGGAAAAAATTCTCCGAGAAAACGGCTATCCGCTTTTTGCTCTTGAAAGCCGCGATTCTGTCGGGGATTTTGATATTATAGGTTTCACCCTTCAGTATGAGCTTTCCTATACCGGAATCTTAAATATGCTGGATCTTGCCGGTGTTCCGGTCAGGGCAGAGGACAGACACGAACTTAAGAATCTTGTTGTTGCCGGCGGCCCTTGCTCCTGCAACCCGGAACCTATTGCAGATTTTATCGATCTTTTCATGCCCGGAGAAGGCGAAGAGGTTCTTCCGGAGGTTGTCGGTCTTTATAAAACCGCAAAAAAAGAAGGCTGGAGCAAAAAACAGTATCTTTGCGAAGCGGCAAAGATTCCCGGAGTTTACGTTCCTTCTCTTATCGACGTTGTTTATAACGAAGACGGAACGGTGAAAGAATTTGTTCCGAAAGAAACCGCAACTCTTCCTATTACAAAACGCATCATAAAGGATCTTGATAAAGTTCCTTATCCGGATAAATTTATCGTTCCGTTTATCGATATTGTTCACGACAGAAGCCAGCTTGAACTTATGCGCGGCTGTATTCGCGGATGCCGTTTCTGCCAGGCGGGATTTATTTACCGACCCGTTCGTGAAAAAAGATTTGAAACTCTTTGCAGGGATGCTCACAACCTTTGCGACAGTACCGGTTATGAGGAACTTTCGCTCACTTCGCTGAGCACCAGCGATTACAGCGAACTTGAACCGCTTCTTGATGATCTTCTTGAGTGGACTCCGAAAGAACACGTCAACCTTGCTGTTCCGTCTCTTCGTGTGGATAATTTCAGCGAAAGCCTTCTTCAGAAAATCAGCAAAGTTCGCAAAAGCGGGCTTACTTTTGCGCCGGAAGCAGGAACCCAGAGAATGCGCGACGTTATCAACAAAAATGTTACCGAAGAAGAAATTATGAATACGGCAAAAACCGCTTTTGAAGGCGGATATACCGCTGTAAAACTTTATTTTATGATCGGTCTTCCGACGGAAACCGACGACGACGTAAGAGGAATCGTCGAAACTGCCCAGCGCGTTGTAAATATGTTCTACAGTCTTCCGAACAAACCGAAAGGCAAGGGAGTGCAGGTTACATGCAGCGTTGCGAGCTTTGTTCCGAAACCTTTTACTCCGTTCCAGTTTGAACCGCAGGATACAAGGGAAGAACTCCACAGAAAACAGGAAGTAATGCGCTCCGCTGTTCACAGCAGAAAGATAAATCTTGACTGGCATGATGCGGAAACTTCCTATCTCGAAGCTGTTCTTGCAAGAGGTGACAGAAAGATTGGCAAAGTTATCGAAACTGCATGGCGTAAAGGCTGCAACCTTGACAGCTGGGACGAACACTTTAAATTCGACGTTTGGATGGAATCTTTTGAAGAATGCGGCGTAAAACCGGAATTTTATGCCAACAGAACCAGAAGCTATGACGAGGTCATGCCTTGGGATATTTTCGATTACGGTGTTACGAAGAAGTTCATCATCAACGAAAACAAAAAAGCGCATGAGGATATAACAACTCCGAACTGCCGCCAGAAATGTTCCGGCTGCGGAGCAAATTGCCTGAAAGGAGGCGCCTGTTTTGAATAATGTCACCGAATTTATAGACGTAAGACTTTTTTATACCAAAACAGGCAGCGCAAAATATATCTCGCATCTCGATGTTATGAGAGCTTTTCAGCGCGCCCTCAAACGCTCCAAAATTGATTTCTGGTACACAGAAGGATTTCATCCGCATCTTTATCTTACCTTTGCTCTGCCGCTTTCTCTCGGTTACGAAAGCGTTGCCGAAAGCGTTGATTTCCGCCTCATTTCTCCGATGCCTTATGAAGAAATTGTACGCAGGATAAACGCTGTTCTTCCGGTCGGGTTCAAAGCGATCGCCGCGGGAAAACCGAAAATGGACGCAAAAAAAATCCGTTTTGCAGATTACGATATTTCTTTTGAAGCCGAAGAAAAAGATGTTGAACAGACCCTTGCTGAATGGTACAGATGTTTTGATAGAGAAGTTGTTCCGGTTATCAAAAAAACCAAAAGCGGTGAAAAGGAAATCGACATAAAACCGCATATCAAACTTTCAAAACTTGAATTCAAAGAGGGAAGATATTTCCTTAAAGCTCGTCTTGCTTCCGGCGTTGAACTCAACATAAATCCGGATCTTGTTTTTGCAGCGTTCAGAAATTTTGCCGGATATGCTCCGGACGACATAAAAGTCAAAAGAATGGCTGTATATAACGAAAAAATGGAAAAATTCCGCTGATTTTTTTAAAATAATACTTGAAATTATATTTTGCTTGTGTTATTATAATAAGGCTGTTTAGTATGCCTAAACGGCGCTGTCGCATTCCCGGCGACATGAACGACAAAAAAATATGTCGGGCGGACAGTCCTCTGTCAATGGTATCCATTGAGTATGAATGTCTGAAAAATAACAAGGAGGATATTTGAAATGGATGCACTTAAACTTATTTCCCAGGACTGCCTGAGAGCTGACAAACCCGAAGTTGCAATCGGTGATACCGTTAAGGTATATTGCAAAATCAAAGAGGGAGACCACTACAGAACCCAGATTTTCGAAGGTGCTGTTATCGCTAAACAGCACGGCGGAATCTCCGAATCTTTCACCGTTCGTCGTGTAGCACACGGCTGCGGCATTGAAAGAGTTTTCCCGATTCACAGCCCGATGATCGAAAAAGTTGAACTTGTTCGTCATGGTCGTGTCAGAAGAGCTAAACTCTACTATCTCCGTGATAGAGTTGGTAAAGCTGCAAAGGTCAAACAGGTCCGCTAATTTGTTATTTGCGAAAAAACTCCCTTGTCAATCGGCAAGGGAGTCTTTTTTTTTACTTAATTATGTTGTATAATATAAAACAGAAAAATGGGATAATTTTGAAAGGAGTCGAATTTTGCTTTATGGAACAGGTTGATATCCAGTGGTTCCCCGGACATATGGCCAAAACCCGCCGTTTAATGAAAGAAAATCTTCCTCTTGTTGATGTTGTTGTTGAAATAACCGATTCAAGGGTGCCTTTTTCCAGCCGCAACCCGGAAATGAAAAGCCTTGTAGGCGGAAAACCAAGAGTTGTTGTGCTCAACAAATGCGATATGGCAGATGAAGCAATTACTCAGGAATGGATAGAACACTATAAATCCAAAGGAATCCGCGCTCTTGCAACCGATTGCAGAAGCGGAAGAGGCCTTAACAAACTTGCTTCGCTTGTCCGCGATGTTCTTAAAAATGAACTTGAAAAGCGCGCAAGAAAAGGTATGGAAGGCAAACCCATCCGCATGATGATAGTCGGTATTCCTAACGTCGGAAAATCTTCTTTCATCAACCGCATTGCCGGAGGCAAACGCGCAAAAGTTGAAGACCGACCCGGTGTTACAAGAGGAAAACAATGGGTGACTCTTGATAAAGGAATCGATATGCTTGATATGCCCGGCGTTCTTTGGCCTAAATTCGAGGATAAAACCGTCGGCGAACACCTTGCTTTTACCGGCGCGGTAAAAGACGATATTCTTGATATCGAAACCCTTGCGGCTCGCCTTGCGGATGTTCTTAACCACGAAGCACATAAACAGCTTTGCGAAAGATATAAACTTACCGACGAAGAAACAGCGGAAATTGAACCGTTTGAACTTCTTGAACTTATCGGAGCAAAACGCGGAATGAAAATTTCCGGCGGAGAGATCGATACCGAAAGAGCCGCCGCAATGATTCTTGATGAATTCCGGGGAGGAAAAATTGGACGCATCACTTTGGAGAGACCAAATGAGCTTATATGAATTTGAGCACGCAAAGCGTGCGGAACTTGGAATAAAATATATATGCGGCGTTGACGAAGCGGGAAGAGGTCCTCTTGCTGGTCCTGTTTTTGCCGCAGCTGTTATTCTTCCGGAAGATTATGAGATTGAAGGGCTTAACGACAGCAAAAAACTTTCTGAAAAAAAGCGCGATCTGCTTTTTGACGAAATCGTTGAGCACGCGCTCGCTTATTCAATTCAGTCGGTTGACCACAAAACAATTGATGAAATCAACATTCTTGAAGCAACCATGCTTGCGATGAGAACGGCTGTTGAAAATTTGAGCATTAAAGCTGAACATGTCTTTATAGACGGAAACCGCGTTCCGAAAAATATGGAGATTCCTGCGGAATTTGTTATAAAGGGCGACGCAACTTCCGCAAGTATTGCTGCGGCTTCTATTCTTGCAAAAGTGAGCAGGGACAGATTTATGCTTGAAATGGATAAAAAACATCCTGAATATTGTTTTGCAAAGCATAAAGGATATGGAACCAAGCTCCATTATGAAAAATTAAGAGAGTTCGGCCCGAGCGATATACATCGTTTGACATTTCTTAAAAAGATGCACTGAAGGTGATTTTTTTGATTACCGAAAAACGCAGAAGAGGAGATATGGGCGAAGATTTTGCCGTGGAATATCTTGAAGGAAAAGGCTATGAAATTATTGAACGAAATTTCAACACCCGCCTTGGCGAAATTGATATTGTTGCAAAAGACGGAAAATACATAGCTTTTATCGAAGTTAAGTCCCGGGCGGACGATTGTCTTTATTCTCCAAGGCAGGCTGTTACCCGCTCAAAGCAGCAGAAAATCTGTAAAGCTGCGATGCTTTACAAACTTAAAAAAGGGCTTAACGGTCAGCCTCGTTTCGATGTTTTTGAAATAATTTACGGAAAAAACGATCTTGAAATAAAAAAATTCACCCATATTAAAAATGCTTTCGGAACGGAGGCTGTTCATGGATTTTTTTGATCTTCATTGCGATACAATAACAACCGCGCTTCATCAAAGCTGTAATCTTGATTGCGGATATCTGGATATTTCTTTTCCGAGGAACGAAAAAATAAACAGGCATTGCCAATGCTTCGCAATTTTTTGTCCGGACGTTATTTCAGGTGAAGATGCTTTCAACTATTACACAATGTCGAAACATTTTTTTGATGCTCAGCTTAATAAGTTTCCACAGTATTTTGAGCAAGTTAAAAAAGCCGGAGATATCGACATGATAACCGAAAAGGGAAAAACTGCCGCAATCCTGACAGTTGAAGGCGGAAGGGTGCTCGGCGGAAAAATTGAAAGACTGCAGAATCTTTATAACGATGGGGTCAGGATGATGACTCTTACATGGAATGGTGAAAACGAAATCGGTAAAGGTTCGACAGACCAGAATTTCGGTCTTAAACCATTCGGAATCGACGTAATAAAAGGAATGCAGCGGCTCGGAATGGTTATCGATGTTTCTCATCTTTCCGATTCGGGGCTTGACGATGTGCTCAGAAATGTTGATTGTTCCGTTGCGGCAAGCCACAGCAACCTTCGTGAAGTTTGTTCGCACAGAAGAAATCTCGGAGATGAGCATTTCAAAGAAATTGTTCGCCGCGGCGGAATTATAGGAATCAATTTTTATAGGGCGTTCCTCAATAACGATGAGGAAAACGCAAGCCTTTTTGATATTTTAAAACATATTGAACGAATGCTTTTGCTCGGCGGAGAAAATTCCGTTTGTATGGGAAGCGATTATGACGGCTGCGAAGTTGTCGAAGGTGTTGAAAAAATGAATAATATTCCGGCTTTATATGAACTGATTTTAAAAGAATTCGGAAATGAAATTGCCGGTAAAATATTTTGGAAAAACGCATATAACTTTTTTGCGAAAAGAATATGAGGTGAAAAAGTGAAATTTCAAAGTACAAGAAACAAAAATCTTCGTCTTGATTCGGCGGAAACAATTATAAAAGGACTTTCGGATGACGGAGGTCTTTTTGTGCCGGTTGAAATTCCGGTTCTTGAAAACGGAGAAATTTCCGAACTTTCAAAACTCGGATATTGTGAAAGAGCAAAACGGATTTTTGCAAAATTCATGACTGATTTTTCCGAAGAAGAACTTCTTGGCTGCGCAGAAAAAGCATATACCGAAAATTTTGAAGATGAAGTGCCTGCTCCTATTGTTAAGCTCGGAGAAGACATATATATGCTTGAACTTTGGCATGGTCCGACCTGCGCTTTCAAAGATATGGCTCTCCAGATACTTCCTCATTTCCTTGTAAAATCCGCAAAGAAAGCGGGCGACGGGAAGAAAACGGTTATTTTGACCGCAACTTCGGGCGATACCGGAAAAGCGGCTCTTGAAGGATTCTGTGACGTTGAAGGAACGGAAATAATTGTTTTTTATCCTAAAGACGGCGTTTCAAAAATACAAAAACTCCAAATGCAGACCCAAAAAGGTAAAAATGTCCGGGTTTGCGGGGTTGCGGGAAATTTTGATGATACGCAGACCGCAGTAAAAATGATTTTTACCGATGAAAATATCCGAGCGGTACTTGCCGAAAATGGAAAAAGTTTTTCAAGCGCAAACTCAATAAACGTCGGAAGACTTCTTCCGCAGGTGGTTTACTATATTTCAGCTTATGCGGATCTTGTTGCGGACGGAGAAATTGAAGACGGGGATGTTGTGAATGTGGCCGTTCCAACAGGAAACTTCGGCAATATTCTTGCAGCATATTACGCAAAAAAAATGGGCGTTCCTTTCGGAAGGCTTATCTGTGCTTCAAATGCAAACAACGTGCTCACGGATTTTTTGAGCACGGGTGAATATAATGCCAACAGAGATTTTTATCTTACCGAATCCCCTTCTATGGATATTCTTGTTTCCAGCAACCTTGAAAGACTTATTTTTGAAC
Organism: Oscillospiraceae bacterium; assembly: GCA_017435745.1. Classification (GTDB taxonomy): domain Bacteria; phylum Bacillota; class Clostridia; order Oscillospirales; family Ruminococcaceae; genus UMGS1668. The sequence goes on along the minus strand of JAFSEN010000089.1, from coordinate 8,965 downwards.
TTTCGGGAAAAGATGATGAATATGTCGGGAAAGCTATGAAAGACCTTCGTGAGCACGGAAAATATTCTGTTTCCGAAGATATCATTACAAAAATAAAGGAAGTTTTTGCAGCCGGATTTACCGACGATGAAGGTGCGGAAAACCGCATAAAAATGCTTTTTGACGAATATTCCTATCTTTGTGATACCCATACTGCCGTTGCGGTTGAAGTTTATGAAAAATACAAAGCCGAAACCGGCGATTGCAGAAAAACTATAATTGCTTCCACAGCAAGCCCCTATAAATTTCCAAGGGCCGTGCTCAAATCAATTTCCGGTGAAATTGAACCTGATGATTTTGAAGCTGCGAAGAAAATCGAGGTGCTTTCCGGTCTTCCAATGCCGAAACAGCTTTCGGAACTTTCGGAAAAGGAACCAAGATTTAAGGAAAACTGTAAAAGGGAAGAAATGGCGGAATTTGTTTTGAGCACCGTTGGAGGTGATCGCTGATGTCGGTCTGGGTAATGGCTGACCTTCATCTTTCTTTTGGAACAAATAAACCGATGGACAATTTTTTCGGATGGAAAGATTATGTTAAAAAAATCGAATCAAGCTGGAAAGAACAGATCAAACCGGAAGATACGGTTGTAATCCCGGGGGATTTTTCCTGGGGGCTCGGTTTTGAAGAAGCTCTTCCGGATTTTAAATTTATAGATGCTCTTCCGGGAAGAAAAATCGTTATGAAGGGGAACCACGATTATTGGTGGACCACAAGAACAAAAGCGGAAAAGTTTTTTAAAGAAAACGGCATAACTACTTTTGAAATTCTCCATAATAATTCGGTACTTGCTGAAGATATAGCTCTTTGCGGAACAAGAGGCTGGGTCTTTATGCCGAATGAAGAGCACGACCACAAAATTTCCGAAAGGGAAGCGCTCCGATTAAGACTTTCGCTGGAGGATTCAAAACGTTTTCCGGAAGCGGAAAAAATTGTTTTTCTTCATTATCCTCCGGTTTATGCCAATGAAATGGTTCCCAATATCATATCGGTTCTGAAGGAATATGATATTAAAAAAGTTTTCTATGGACATCTTCATGGGGCATCAAGAAGCCTTGCAAATGAGGGTGAATATATGGGAATTGAATTTAAACTTATTTCCGCGGACCATCTTGGCTTTAAATTTTGGAAAATTAAATAAAAATTATATTATATTTTTATATAAAATAATTGATTTTATGTTAGCTATATGATATACTTTAACAGTTACTGAAAATGTATCTATCAGGAGGAAACAACATAATGGAACTTAGACAGATTGAGAAAACCGGAACCAATGAGGTTAAGCTTACAATCGCTGTAACCGCAGAGGAATTCGGACGTGCTGTTGACGCAGCAATCAGAGAAAAAGGCAAAAAACTTGCAGTAAAAGGTTTCCGCAAAGGTAAAGCACCCAAAGCACTTATTGAAAAAACTTACGGAAGAGAATTTTTCTATCAGGATGCAGTTAACGAAACTTACGGCGTAGCATACGACATGGCTGTTGCCGAAGCAAAAATCGTTCCCGTTGACCGCGCAGAAATCGCACTTGTAGATTGCTCTGAAGAAGGTTATACCCTTACCGCAACCGTAACCGTTAAACCCGAAGTTTCTGTAAAGAAATATAAAGGCATCAAAGCAGAAAAAATCGTAACCGAAGTTGCAGATTCCCAGGTTGAAGGCGAACTTGCAGTTATGCTTGAAAGAAATGCAAGAATCATCGAAGTTGAAGACAGACCCGCACAGAACGGCGACCAGGCTGAAATCGATTACGAAGGTTTCAAAAACGGCGTTCCCTTCGAAGGCGGCAAAGGCGAAAACTTCCCGCTTGAACTCGGTTCCGGCCAGTTTATCCCCGGTTTCGAAGAACAGGTTTGCGGCCACAACGCAGGCGATGAATTTGATGTAAACGTTTCCTTCCCGGAAGATTATCCCGCAGAAGAGCTCAAAGGTGCTCCCGTTGTATTTAAATGCAAACTCCACAGCATCAAAGCAAAAGAAATGCCCGTTGCTGATGATGAATTTGCAAAAGACGTAAGCGAATTCGATACCATCGATGAGCTTAAAGCAGACATCAAAGCAAAACTTCAGGAAAAAGCAGATGCACAGTCCGAAGCAGAACTTGAAGAAAAACTTGTTGATGCAATTCTTGAAAACATGGAAGCAGAAATTCCCGAATGCATGTATGAAGCAAGAATGGAAGACATTGCTGCCGATTTTGAAAACAGACTTGCAAGAACCGCAGGCCTTACTCTTGACGAGTATCTCAAATATACCGGCGCAGATAAAGAAACTTTCTTCGAAGGCTTTAAACCCCAGGCAGAACGTCAGGTAAAAATCCGCCTTGCTCTTGAAGAAATCGCAAAACTCGAAAAAATCGAAATGACCGAGGAAGAAATGAACGAAGAGTTCAAAACCCTTGCTGAACGTTATGAGATGAAAGAGGATCAGGTAAGAAAAATCGTTCCCGCAGAAGAACTTGCTCTTGACCTTTGCGTAGAAAAAGCAATCAAACTTGTTCGCGACGCAGCAAAAGTAACCGAAGTTACCGCAGCAGAAGCAGCAGCAAAAGAAGAAGCTCCCAAGAAAAAACGTACTACCAAGAAAAAGACCGAGGAAGCTCCTGCTGCAGAAGGCGAAGAAGCACCTAAGAAAAAACGCACCACCAAGAAAAAAGCAGAAGAAACTCCTGCAGAAGAAACTCCTGCAGCTGAAGGTGAAGAAGCACCCGCTCCCAAAAAGAGAGCAACCCGCAAAAAGAAAACCGAAGAAATCGATCCTTCTGTTGACTAATAATTGCGGAACAGTTTCCAGAGAAACTGCAATATAATTATCTTTGTATTGGGGGATCTCCGGAATTTATTTCCGGAGGTCCTTTATATCATAATGAAATTTTGACAAATTTCGTTAAATTCCGAAAGGAGTGATACCAGATGAGTTTGGTACCAGTTGTTGTTGAACAGACAAACAGAGGCGAGCGTTCCTACGATATTTTCTCTCGTCTTCTTAATGACAGAATCATAATGCTTTGTGACGAAGTAAACGACGTTACAGCAAGCCTTGTTGTTGCACAGCTTCTTTATCTCGAAGGACAGGATCCGGATAAAGACATAAGCCTCTATATCAACAGCCCCGGCGGTTCCATCACAGCGGGAATGGCTATTTATGACACTATGAATTATATCAAATGCGATGTTTCTACCATCTGCATCGGTATGGCTGCTTCCATGGGCGCATTCCTTTTAAGCTCCGGTGCAAAAGGAAAACGTTTTGCACTTCCCAACAGCGAAATTATGATTCACCAGCCTCTTGGCGGAATGCAAGGTCAGGCTTCGGATATCAAGATCCACGCCGACCGTATAATCGCAATTAAGGAAAGACTTAATAAAATCCTTTCCGAACAGACCGGTCAGCCTCTTGATGTTATCACAAGAGATACCGACAGAGATAATTTCATGACTGCACAGCAGGCTATGGAATACGGCCTTGTTGACAACGTACTTGACCACAGAGAATAATTAAGCATAAATTCGGAGGCTTTTAATTATGGCCAATAAAGATGATCACAAAATGCGCTGTTCGTTCTGCGGAAAACCGCAGGATATGGTTTATAAACTTATAACCGGACCCGGCGTTTGCATTTGTGACGAATGCGTTGAACTTTGCAATTCCATCCTCTATGACGAAGATGAGATGGATCCTCTTGAAAAGACAAAACGCAAAAAAGCAGATAAAAACAAGCCTGTTATTGATCCCAAAACGCTTTTAAAGCCGGCAGAACTCAAAGCAGTTCTTGATAAATACGTTATCGGACAGGACGAAGCAAAAACTACCCTTTGCGTTGCGGTTTATAACCATTATAAACGCATCCTCAGCAAAATGGATACCGAAGATGTTGAGCTCCAAAAGAGCAACGTACTTCTTCTTGGGCCGACAGGTACGGGTAAAACCCTTCTTGCCCAAACCCTTGCAAGAGTTCTCGGCGTTCCATTTGCAATTGCAGATGCAACCACCATTACCGAAGCAGGTTATGTCGGCGAAGATGCGGAAAACGTTCTTCTTCGCCTTATCCAGGCGGCGGATTTTGACGTTGAAGCTGCGCAGCGAGGAATTATCTACGTCGATGAAATAGATAAGATTACCAGAAAATCCGAAAATCCTTCCATAACAAGAGATGTAGGCGGCGAAGGCGTTCAGCAGGCTCTTCTTAAAATGCTTGAAGGAACTGTTTCGAACGTTCCGCCCCAGGGAGGAAGAAAACATCCTCAGCAAGAGTTTATTCAAATCGACACAACTAATATTTTGTTCATCTGCGGCGGTTCTTTTGACGGAATCGAACCTATTATCGAAAAACGTATCGCAAGTTCCGCAATGGGATTTGGCGCAAACGTAATAAGCCAGAAATCCAAGGAAGCAAAAGATCTTCTTAAAAAGGTAACTCCCCACGATCTTGTCAAATTCGGAATAATTCCGGAAATGGTGGGTCGTCTTCCGGTTATCACCGCTCTTGAAAGTCTTGATAAACCCGCTCTCGTAAAAATCCTTACCGAACCGAAAAACAGCCTTGTAAAGCAGTATCAGAAGCTTTTCAGCCTTGACGGAGTTAACCTCCAGTTTACCGAAGGCGCTCTTGAAGCTATTGCTCAAAAAGCAATCGACAGAAAAACCGGGGCAAGAGGTCTTCGCTCCATTATGGAAGAAACCCTTGGAAAGCTTATGTTCGAACTTCCTTCTGATGAAACCGCGGAAGCTGTTGTTATCGGAGAAGCCTGCGTAACAGAAAGCGCAGACCCGGTTATTGAGCGCAACCCGCTCAAAAAGAATGTTCCGCTTGAAATTGCAGCGAGAACAGAAAAATAATGATTAAAAAAAGCGGCAGTCGCTTTTGGGAGGCTGCCGCTTCCGATATTTTTATACCGGAGGTGAAAAAATATGACCGAAAAGAAACAACCGGCAGAAATTATTACGATGCCGATGATAGCCATGAGAGGGATCGTTCTTTTTCCTAACATGATCCTTCATTTTGATGTCGGCAGAAAAAAATCCATTGCCGCTCTTGAAGAAGCAATGAAAGGGAACAGAGAAGTTTTTCTTGCTTCCCAAATTAATATTGAAGAAGACGAGATTAAACTCGATAATGTTAATAAAGTCGGCGTTGTTGCCGAAGTTCGCCAGGTAATAAAAAATAACGGCGGAACAACAAGAATTCTTGTTGAAGGAAAATACCGCGCAAAGCTTGTTGATTTAGTTGAGGAAGAACCTTTTCTTGTGGCGGATACCCAGGAATTTCCGCTTAAAAAACTTCGCCCGGAACGTTCTATTCTTTGCGATGCGCTCATGCGTACTGTAAAAGATCTTTTCAATGAATATACATATCTTGTTCCCAAAATGCCGAAAGAACTTGCAATAAAAGCTTTCGGAATGGATGATCCCGCCCAGTTTGGAGAATTCCTTGCGGGAAACCTCAATATTGATATTGAGGATAAACAGCGTATTCTTGAGGAATCCAACTATGTAAAACGTCTTGAAATCCTTGCGGGTGTTCTTGAAAACGAAAACAACATCCTCGGCGTTGAAAAAGATATTTATGAAAAGGTAAAAGAGCAGATCGACCAGAACCAGCGTGAATATTACCTTCGTGAACAGCTTAAAGCAATTACCGAAGAACTTGGGGAAGGCGAAAATGTTCAGGACGAAGCCGACGCATACAAAAAGAAAATAGAAGCTCTCGGCGTTGAAGGCGAAGTTAAAGATAAACTTCTTGAAGAAGTTGCAAGACTTTATAAAATGCCTTTCAACAGCCAGGAAGCAAGCGTTATCCGCGGATATCTTGATACCTGCATCGCTCTTCCGTGGAATATAAAAACCGAAGAGAAAATCGACATTGCAAAAGCAAAAAAACAGCTGGATAAAAACCATTACGGCCTTGAAAAAGTTAAAGAGCGCATTCTTGAACTTCTTGCTGTAAGAAAGCTCCAGCCGGATATCAAAGGCCAGATAATTTGTCTTGTTGGCCCTCCCGGCGTTGGTAAAACCTCGATTGCAAAAGATATTGCAGCCGCAATGGGAAGAAAATATACAAGAATTTCTCTCGGCGGAATGAAGGATGAATCCGATATTCGCGGCCACAGAAAAACTTATATCGGCGCAATGCCCGGAAGAATTATGAACGCGGTAAAGCTTGCAGGAAGCAAAAATGCCCTTATCCTTCTTGATGAGATAGATAAAATGGGAAGCGATTTCCGCGGTGACCCGGCTTCTGCAATGCTCGAAGTTCTTGACCCGGAACAGAATGTTGCTTTTCGTGATCATTATATTGAGCTTCCGTTCGATCTTTCCGATATTCTTTTCATCACAACGGCGAATGACCCAAGCACGATTCCCGGTCCGCTTTATGACAGAATGGAAATAATCGAACTCGGTTCTTACACAAGGGAAGAAAAATTCCAGATTGCAAAAAAACACCTTGTCAAAAAAGAAATGAAGCGGCATGGGCTTGATTCCAAAATGTTCAGAATCGCCGATGATGCAATTTATGCTATTATCGATTCCTATACAAGAGAAGCGGGAGTCCGCAGCCTTGAAAGAACTATCGGAAGCCTTTGCAGAAAAGCCGCAAAGAAAATTGTCGGAGAAGAGACAGCCAAAGTTGTTGTAAACGATGCAAACATAACAGATTTTCTTGGTGTTAAAAAGTTCCGTCCGGAAACTATTGAAAGCAGCGACGCTGTGGGCCTTGTAAACGGTCTTGCCTGGACTTCTGTAGGGGGCGACATGCTTCAGGTTGAAGTTGCAATTCTTGACGGAAACGGCAAAATTGAGCTGACAGGCAATCTTGGCGACGTTATGAAGGAATCTGCAAGAACCGCTATAAGCTATGTGCGTTCCTGCACCGAAAAATACGGAATCGAACATGATTTTTATAAAACAAAGGATATCCATATCCATGTTCCGGAAGGCGCAGTTCCGAAGGACGGTCCTTCCGCGGGCGTAACTCTTACAACCGCTATTGTTTCCGCTCTTTCCGGAATCCCGGTAAGAAGGGATGTTGCAATGACCGGCGAAGTTACTCTTCGCGGAAGAGTTCTTGCAATCGGCGGACTTCGTGAAAAAACAATGGCCGCTTACAGAGCGGGAGTAAAAACCGTTCTTATTCCGGAAGAAAATCTTCCGGACCTTGAAGAAATTGATCCGGTTGTAAAAAACGCGATAACCTTTGTTCCGGCAAAAGAAGTTGAAACAGTTCTTGAAACTGCGCTTGTAAGACCGATAGAAAACTCTGTAAAGGAAAAAAGCTTTATAGAAGAAATTTCGATTCTCGGCCTTGAGCACGATTCCAAAACAGTAAACATTCAGTAAGTGAGGATAAAAATGAATTATAACCACGCTGTATTCGAAGCCGCATATGGCACATCAAAACAGCTTCCGAAAGCTGAAAATATTGAATTTGCCTTTGCGGGACATTCCAACGTCGGAAAATCCTCGCTTATGAACGCGATTTTCGGAAGAAAAGCTCTTGCAAGGGTTTCAAGTCAGCCGGGAAAAACCGTTACCGTAAATTTTTATGATGTTGACGGAATAAAATTCGTTGACCTTCCGGGTTATGGTTATGCAAAAGTTTCCCAAAGCGACAAAAAACGCTGGGCAGATCTTGTTGAAGGCTATCTTATGAGCGACAGGGATATTCGTCTTATTATTCAGCTTGTTGACAGCCGACATGCTCCAACAAAAGACGATATTCAGATGATCGATTTTATGATCGACAACGAAGTTCCTTTTATAATTGCCCTTACAAAATGCGATAAACTTAACAAAACAGAACGCAAAAAAAGGGAAGAGGCTTTTATGACTGAAATTCCTTGTTTCGATCAGATAACTTCAATTTGGACAAGCACCACGACTTTTGAAGGAATTTCCGATCTTAAAGAAATTTTTGAAGATCTTTCTTCCGATGATTATGAATTTGAGGAAGACGGCGAAGAATACGAAGAATAAAATAAAAAGCGGCACTTTTCTTAAAGTGCCGCTTTTTAAACCTTAAATCCGCAGAAAGGGATTTTTTTATGGATATTACTTTTAATAACGGAAACGAAAAATTCAACTATCGCGCCTGTGCGATGATTATAAATGACGGAAAAATCCTTGCTATGAAAGACGGAAGCTCGCCATATTTTTATCTTCCCGGCGGAAGAGTAAAACTTGGGGAAACTGCGGAAGCTGCTGTTTTGCGCGAATGTAAAGAGGAACTTTTTGCAGAACCGGAGATTATGCGTCCGCTTTGGCTTAATCAGGCGTTTTTTACCGAGGATGTCAGCAAAATAAGATTTCACGAAATCTGTATTTATTTTCTCATGGATATTTCAAAAACAGATATTCTTTCAAGAGGCGACAAGTTTATCCTATCCGAAAACGGGCAGGAACACAGCTTTGAATGGCTTCCGTTTGAAAAACTTGAAAAGGAATATTTTTATCCGGAATTTCTAAAAAAAGATATTTTCAATCTTCCGGATACTTTTGAAATAAGAACTGAAATTGAAGAAAATATCATTGATGAAGTTAAAGAATGGATTCATTCTGTTTAACAAAAAAAGACCGCCGCAGGCGGTCTTTTTTTATCATCTGTTATCCTTTGTTTCAATAACTTCTCCGTTATGAAGACGGATTATTCTGTCCGCCATTCCGGCGATTTCCATATCGTGAGTGACAAGAAGAATCGTTTGCTTAAACCTTGCGGCAAGTTCTTTAAGATGTTTAAGAACCTGGTCGCCGGTTTTTGGGTCAAGGTTTCCGGTTGGCTCGTCCGCAAGAATTATTGCGGGTTTTGAAACAAGAGCACGGGCGATAGCAACCCTTTGCTGTTCTCCGCCGGAAAGCTGGTCCGGATATCTGTTGAGTTTATCTTTGATTTCAATTGCGTCAACAAGTTCATCAAAAAATTCCGGATCCACAT
>JAFSEN010000088.1 GCA_017435745.1 Oscillospiraceae bacterium | reverse complement strand
GTAGGTGCAACCGCTTCGTCTATTACTTCGGTGTGCTCGGTGCAGAGTTTTTCACCGCAGCGGTCGCAGATATAATCGTCATTTTCATCAATGTGTCCGAGTGCGGGGATAACTTCCTGTTCAACGAGGACCTCGCCGCAAACAGAGCAGTGTTTACCTTCTGTAAGACCGGTTTCGGTACAGGTGGGTTCGACTGCTTCGTCAATTACTTCAGTATGACCGGTTACAGGGATAACTTCCTGCTCAACAAGAACCTCGCCGCAAACAGAACAATGTTTACCTTCGGTAAGACCGGTTTCGGTACAGGTAGGTGCGACAGCTTCATCAACAACTTCGGTGTGGCCGAGAGCAGCGACAACTTCCTGTGCTACGATAACTTCACCGCAAACAGAGCAGTGTTTGCCTTCGGTAAGACCGGTTTCGGTGCAGGTGGGTTCAACCGCTTCGTCAGTTACTTCAGTATGTCCGAGAGCAGCGACAACTTCCTGTGCTACGATAACTTCACCGCAGACAGAGCAATGTTTACCTTCGGTAAGACCGGTTTCGGTACATGTGGGTTCAACCGCTTCGTCTATTACTTCGGTATGGTCTGCAACAGGGATATCGGCGACAGTTTTTTTCGCTTCACCTGCCCAGTCTTCTGCAAATTCCGCGGTATATTCAGTCTGGCCTTTTTCGGTGCAGGTCGCTTCTTTTACGACTTCGGAGGTTACGGAAACAGAATCTGCAGTCTCTGCATGGCTGTTGTCATTAAGACATTTACGGCTTGCAACGCAGGATTCGGTTCCGTTCCAGGTGTAGGATACTGCGCCCCATTTATGTCCGGTTGCAGGGATAACTTCCTGTTCAACGAGGACCTCGCCGCAGACAGAGCAATGTTTACCTTCGGTAAGACCGGTGTTTTCACAATCCGGTTCAACAGCTTCATCAACAACTTCGCTGTGGCCAAGAGCTTCGCCTTCGGTTTCGCCGCAAAGTTCGCAGGTCTTGGGTTCGGTGCAGGTTGCGTCTTTCCAACTGTGGTTGCATTTTACGATAATTTCGCAGGTATCGCTGAATTCGCCGCAGGTTGCGGTAATGGTAACATTACCTTTTTTAACAGCGGTTACAAGTCCGTTTTCATCAACGGTTGCGATGCTGTTGTCAGAAGAAGTCCAGACAACGGTTTTATCGGTGGTTGCGTTTTCGGGAGAAACAACAGCGGTGAGCTGGAGTTTTTCGCCTTCGAAAATCTCGTTGTTTGCAACTTCAAGGATTTCAACTCCGGTTACAGGAATGATAACGGGAGCGGTGATAACAATGTTTTCGATATCAGTTTCATCAAAAACAACTGTTATATCTTCTTCTGCTGCATTAGCAAAAACGAAATCTGTTCCGATTTCTTTTTTAAGGGATATTCCCGCTTCACCATTTCCAACTACTTCAAAATTAGCAGTAAACAATTTTCCGTTTTTGGTACGGTCTGTCGTTCTTCCAACAGTGATTACTCCAGCTTCATTATTTACTACGATGGTTCCGGAAAGAGTGGTATCAATTACCATTGCCTCTTCGTCTTCATCCCATATTTCTGCAAAACCGTTAAATTTAACAACGGCTTCATTCCAGTCCAACGAAAGTTTAACTGAGGCATATCCGGGGTTTTCAGAAAGAGTTGCTGTTACAGAAAAAGTATCTCCAACTTTAAGTTCTCCCGCATCAGTAGTAAATGTTATTTTTGCTTCAGGGGTCGACTGAACTTCTTCAGCAAATGCGGTTATCGGAAACATTCCAAAAACCATTATAACCGCAAGAAGCATTGAAAGGATTCTTTTCATCTTTATCCTCCTCGTTTATCCGTTGGTTTCAACGGGAAATTTTGAAATAAGTTCTGCGGAATACTGCAGAATAAGAGTTGCATCTTTGGGGTTTACATAACTATCCCCGTTAACATCAGCTGCATCCAGGTTGGGGTTAACATCAAATTCCGCAGAATATTGTAAAATCAACGTTGCATCTTTCGGGTTAATATAACCATCGCTGTTTACATCACCGTACAGATTAATCGTAACATCCTGTTTTACATCTCCGTCGGTAACTGTTACGGAAATTTCTTTGGTAACATGTCCCTTCTTGCTTACCTTCATGGTGTAAGTTCCGGAGGGAACTTCGCTGAAACTGTATGTACCCGAGTTTCCGGTTACTGTTGCGCTGTAAGAAGGTTCCGCATTTCCTTCTTCATAAAGTTCAACGGTAACTTTTTCGTTTGCATCAAGATAGCTTGTAACGGTTCCGCTTACATTAAAACCGATGACCTGCTCTTCAACAGAAAAATCGAAAGGTTCAAGTTCTTTACCTTCGTTTTTATCTTTCCTCAACAGAGGGGCATCCTCGCCTTCGGTCAAAATTCCAAGTTTTTCAACGAAGGGACCATCTACAAGAGCTTTGAACTCAAATTCAAGAATAACTCCTGTAAGTCCAACAGAATAGCCGGAAATAGAGTCCCAAGCAACTTCTATTCTGCCCTGTTCAACACAGCTTACTGTTGCACCGGCGAAGTCATTTTTACCGGCATTAGGAAGAAGATTTGCCAGCGAACCGTCGCTTCCGTCGGAAATGTTCATCAGTTCAAGCTTTGTGCCGTCATACAAAACAGTGAAGTCGATTGCGGAAACTGAATCGAAGTTTTTAACTTCAATTGTCATAACCGCGGTGTCGCCTTTGTTTGCGAATGCCGCTTTTCCCAATACGAACGTCGGGTTGTCTGCCGCGGAAACGGTTGCAATCGATGAAACGAGCAGCATTACCGCAAGCAAAACCGCAAATACTTTTTTCATATCAGCGCCTCCCAAAAAATTTTTTATATCAAACCTGTTTTTTTTGACTTTTTTATAATCAAAACTGCCGCCAAAATAACCGCAGCGACAAGCAGCGTAATTATAACAAACAAATAAGCAGGATTTTTTACTTTTTCCTCCGGGGAAGTAATAACTTCGACCGATTCTTCCAAATTTTTGGTTTCTTCCTCGGTAACCGTAATAACGCATGTGGCTTCGTTTGTTCCGTCTTCGGTGGCAACTGTGATTATCGCAGTTCCCGGTGAAACAGGAACGACTTTTCCGTCTTCAACTTTCGCAACGTCCTCGTTGCTGCTGTACCACACAACGTTTTCTTTTTCGCCTTCGATTATCTCGATTTCAATTTCTTCTTCAACATCAATGACCGCGTCGTTTTTATCCACGGTTATTCCGTTGTTGCTTCCGGTCTGGATCTCCGGCTTCGAAGAAGAACTTGCGGAAGAACTTCCATCCGGCTTTGAGGATTGCGAAGAAGAGGAATCTTCATTGCTTTCAGAAGAAGATCCGGAACTTTCCTGCGAAGAGTTTTCGGAAGAACTTTCCTGTGAAGAAGAACTTTCGGAAGATTCTTTTTCCGTCGCGGAAGAACTGTTTTCTTCCTCCTCGCCTTCAATCTTCGCGCTTTCACCCGGGGTTCCTACCGTTTCAAATTTTGAGTTAGCAACTATGAATGATTCATCCTCATCGATTCCGACTTCCGAACCTAATTTGTCTTTTCGAACAAATTCTATATGAAGAAGCGTTCCGCTGTCTTTAAGAGCGGTAAGCGAATCCCATATAAAATAAATTTTTCCTTCGGTTTTGTTTATCAGCGGAGCGCTTTTTCCCGAAAAGACATCCCCCGCCGTTGCCGAAACACATTCCAAAGTTTCACTGTCGTAATCAACGCAGAACTGGATCATCGATGCTTCGTTTTCCGTTATGGTAACATCTACATAAGTTTTTTCTCCGTCGTCGGATTCGTATGTTACAAAGTTTATTTCGGCATTAGCCGCAAAAACAGTTATCGACGAAAGAACAAGCAGAAAACAAAGCAAAAACATTGAAAGCAATTTTTTCATATATTCGCCTCAATCTTTGATTTATCTGCAAATGGGCATAATACACCCATTTATACTTATTAATATTATAGTACAAGCCACATCAAAAGTCAATTTTAACCAGTATTAAAATAAAACAAAAAAACAGACAAAATCCTGTGGATTTTGTCTGTTTTTTTATTCTGTTCCAAATGCTTTGGCAAAATTTTCGTAAAGGATTTTTCGGTTTTGCTCTTCCGAAAGCCCAAGGCTGAAGAAAAGTTCAAGTTCCTCTTTATGGTCCCACATGGGGAAATCCGTTCCCCAAAAGAAACTTTCGATTCCGTAACGATCAAAAAACTTTAAAACAAGCTCTTTATCCATGAAATGAAGCGAACTTGAAATATCAAAATAAAGGCTTCCCGGTTTGTAAACGTCAAGCGCAGATTCCCAACGGCGGTATCCGCCGAAATGGGCGCCAATAAGTTTTAATCCGGGCACTTCATCAAGAACTTTCGCCATTCTTTCCGGCTGGGAATATTCATATCTGTCGTCGCCGAGATGAACTATTAGCCACATATCGTTATCGCGTATTGCCTTAAACATAGGCAAAGCTTTCGGATCATCTATATAAAATTTCTGGAAATCCGGGTGAAGTTTCACTCCGGCAAGTCCCATTTTCTTCATTCTTTTTATTTCGGCATCACAATCTTCAAAATCCGGGTGTAATGTTCCAAATCCGATAAATTCCGGGTGTTTTTCACATTCAGCCGCTATAAAATTATTGATTATCAAAACCTGCTGCGGAACGGTGGCGGCGGAACAGACCACAAATTTTTCAATTCCCGCCCTCTTCCCTGCTTCGGCCAATTCGTTTCCTGTTCCGAGATGCTGCATATCTATATCGTAAAAATCCCCGATTGCATCGGTAGCCTTGCTTACAATTTTTTCCGGATAAATATGGTTATGCACATCGATTATTCTGTAATCAGGCATTCTTTCGCCCCATTTCATCAAAAATCAATAAGTATTTTAGCACAAATCAAAATTTATAACAACCGCAAAGCAAAATTTGCGCACAAAAAAACACCGCCTAAGCGGTGTTTTTTTAATCAATAATCAAATTACTGATTTGCCCAGTCTGCAGGGTAAGTTACGTAGATAAATCTTACGTAATCGGGGGTGGAGAAATGAATGCTGGTGCCTTTGGGAATATAGGTCATGTCGCCTGCATGTGCAGTAACATTGCCAGCTTCGGATTTGAGAACGATGGTACCGTCGATGATGTATTCAACTTCATCGTAGTTAAGGGTCCAGGGGAACTCTGCTCCGGCTTTCATTTCCATAACGCCTGCTCCAAGGCGAGGAGACTCTTCAAGAGAGAGAACGTCGGTTGCGAAGGTCTTATCCTGTGCATCTCCGATTTCGAAGGGGAAAGGTTCGCATTCGACAGTAGCAGTCTTGATGCTCATCATGCCGTTGGAAAGTACGTTTCTTTCGAAAGGTACAGCGTCTTCTTCTTTCATATTTGCGCAGACTTTGGCGACAATCTCCTTAATCAGTTCTTCACTGATATTCATGATATGCGCCTCCTTCTGTATAAGAATTAGAGCTCGCAAGGAGCTTTGTTAATACTTTTAAGAGGAGCGCCTATCGCGGCAATAGGCGCTCCCAAAAGGTAGCATTGAAAAACAACTAATATTTAAATTAATTATTTGTCAGCGCCGGGGATTTTTGCGAGAAGTGCGGGAGCCATGAACTGACCGAGAACTACTGC
>JAFSEN010000087.1 GCA_017435745.1 Oscillospiraceae bacterium | reverse complement strand
ATGCTAATCAGTTTGTCAAATTGGAATTGGCTTAACTATTATCAGCAATCCATTTCTTTGACCAAGCAAACAATATTTCGGACATCAAATTGAAATCTACCGCTCCGCCATTTTTCAATTTCAAAAAGGTTTCGACAATGACCCGTTCATCAGAAGATACAACTTTGAGCAATTCTTTTTGATGGCTGATGTAGTTTCCTGTTTGCTTAAAAGAAATTGCCTGCACAACGAAAGAGGCAGATTTATACAGTCCCCGCAAAATGTCCTCGCTCTTTTCATGGAGCATATTGTGAACACACCCGTGAAATATGTTGCAGGCACCGATTTTGATTGCTCGGTTCACAGCACTTTCGTCAACAACTGCCATCACATCGTCAAGGCTTCCCTTGATTGGTGTGGTGTCATGACAAAACTGGAACAGGTCAGATGACTCCCAATTCAAAATCTCATCCTTACCTGAGAGAAAACCACAAATCAATTCTCTGCGAGGAAGTGTATCCAACAATGTATTATAAGTTTGGATGTCCATAGCAGACAATTCATCCAGAATTACAACAATATCAATATCGCTTGTTTCTGTTGCTTCACCACGGCCATAACTGCCTTGCAAACCAACAAACCATACACGGTTTGCAAATATTTTATTTAACTTCAGCAAAAAGTCATTCATCCAAGCAGTAATATCTATCATTTTAATCACCTCATCAAATTCAGGTTTGTCGAATAGATTGTATCAAATTGCTGTGTATATATAAACTAATATAGAAAAAGCACGATGGTTTTGAATCAAAACCATCGTGCTTTTTTAGCTGGTCGAAGTGGCGAGACTCGAACTCACGGCTTCCAGTACCCGAAACTGGCGCGCTACCACCTGCGCTACACCTCGATAGCTTTATTATTATATCGAAAAGAATCCGCTTTGTCAAGATAAATTTTAAAAATCCCGAAAATGAAATATCAAAACCGCCCCATCATAAAAATTCAAATTAATTTAACATATTTCTTCCAAAGTTTTAAAGATTTCCCAAAGCTTATATGCTATAATGAAATTACAAAACAGATCACCCGGAGGAGCGCAAATGAACATCGCAAAAATCATGATCCCGAAAATATCCGCCGCCTATCTTCTTGAAAAAAACACTGTCCGCCAGGGGCTTGAAAAATTTACCCGCTATGGCTATACCGCCGTTCCGGTCCTTGATGAAAACGGAATCTATGTGGGAACGGTCACCGAAGGCGACTTTCTCCGCCATATAATGAAGCTTGGAACAACCGAAATGCGCGAGCACGAAACATATCTAATAAAAGATATAATCCGCAAGGATTTTTGCCCTTCGCTGATGATTGCGGCGGAACAGAAGGACGTTATTTCCGCGGTTATGAACCAGAACTTTGTTCCGATTGTTGACGGAAGGGGAGTTTTCTGCGGGATCATAACCCGAAAAGGCGTAATCGGTTCTCTTGCGGAGCAGATTCCGGAAAAATAATATTCTGCGGCGGATTTATCCCGCCGCTTTTTTGTTGTAAAAAAATCCGCCTTATGATATAATTTTTTGCAGAATATCTTTAAAAGGATGTGTTTTTATGCCGAGCGTGTGCGTTGTTGCAAGAAAATGCGGCGGCTGTCAATATACCGGAACGCCCTATCCGGAACAGCTTGAGATGAAGCAGAAAAACGAGGAACAGCTCCTTGGAAAATTCGGAAAAATCGAAAGAATAATCGGGATGCGCTACCCCTGTTTTTACCGCAACAAGGTAACTGCCGCTTTCGGAAAAGATAAAAAGGGCAACATCATCTGCGGAACCTATTCCGAAGGCACCCATTATATTGTGCAGGTGGATAAATGCCTTATCGAGGACGAAAAATGCCAGGAAATAATCCGCAGTATCCGCGGCCTGCTCAAAGGTTTTAAAATGGAGCCTTTCAACGAGGATACGGGAAAAGGTCTTTTGCGCCACGTTCTGGTCCGCCGCGGAATCAAAACCGGCGAAATAATGGTTGTGCTCGTGCTCGGAACCCATATTTTCCCCTCCGGAAACAATTTTGTTAAGGAGCTCCTTAAGATTCACCCGGAAATTTCCACCGTTGTTGTCAACATAAACGAAAAGCGCACCAGCATGGTCCTCGGCGAAAGGGAAAAGGTTTCTTTCGGAAAAGGCTATATCACCGATGAACTCTGCGGATGCCGCTTCAGGATTTCGCCGAGCTCCTTCTACCAGATTAACCCCGTTCAGACCGAGGTGCTTTATAATAAGGCAATCGAGTTTGCAGGTCTTACCGGAAAGGAAAGCGTAATCGACGCTTACTGCGGAATAGGTACAATAGGAATGGTTGCGGCAAAAAAGGCGAAAAGCGTAATCGGCGTTGAACTCAACGGAAACGCCGTCCGGGACGCAAGAATGAACGCGAAGGAAAACAAAATTGAAAACATCGAATTTTTCAAAGGCGATGCGGGAGATTTTATGGTGAAAATGGCGGCCGAAGGCGCAAAAGCCGACGTTGTTTTCATGGATCCGCCCAGAGCCGGAAGTACCGAGGAGTTCCTCACCGCGGTGAAAACCCTCTCTCCCCAAAAACTCGTTTATGTTTCCTGCAACCCGGCAACCCTTGCCCGTGATCTTGAATTTATCACCCGCAACGGATATGATGTGAAAAAAATCCAGCCGGTGGATATGTTCCCGTTCACCGACCATTGCGAAACGGTGGTTCTCCTTACCCGTAAGGAGAAAAAAGATTTCGGCAAAAAGCCTTTTGAGAAAAAGGTTTTCGATAAAAAACAAAGCACCGGAAAACCGGATTACAGAAAGAAGAGATGATTCCGTGAAAAAAACAGCAACCCGGATTCTTGCCGCAGCCCTGCTCATTTTCATCATTGACTGGGGCGTTATGGGCATAAAAATCATTGAGAACGATTACAACATCACCGTTGAATCATATATAGGCGCGGCTTGTTTTGTTGTGATTGCCGTTTGCTGTTTTTGCAGAATTTTCGGAAACAAATGTCCCCATTGCGGAAAAATCCGTATTACAGACGGCGATTATTGCTCATATTGCGGAAAGAAAATCGAAAAATAATGCATAATTATTCATCTTATGCATAAAAATAAAATATTTCTGTAAATTTTATAAAAACACTTGACATTTCGGGTGAATATTGATAACATAAGTTACATAATTTCATAGCCAACTAAATGCGTTTGAGCAGAAAGAGTAGGGCGGAGAAAAGCTTCAGAGAATTGCCGGTGGGTGCGAGGCAACAGCGTAATATCCGTTACGAAGTTCATTCTGCGAGCAGTGTGTTGAAAATTGCAGTAGATACAACGGGTGCGACCGTTACATCGCTAAGACTTTTAAGCCTATCAAGGTTCCGGTTGCGAGGCCGGTACGAAAGCAGAGTGGTATCGCGGATTTTTGT
>JAFSEN010000086.1 GCA_017435745.1 Oscillospiraceae bacterium | reverse complement strand
TTTTTATCGCTGTTTATAACAGCACATACTATGTTGTTTTGTTCAACTGTTTGGATGGTCATTTGTCTTACCTCATCAAATTCAAGTTTGTCTAACTGATTATATCATAGCATCGAAAAAATAGCAAAATAAAAGACCGACCATTCAGATACATCTCGTATCAAAATGATCGGTCTTATTTGGTCGAAGTGACAGGACTCGAACCTGCAGCATCCTGCTCCCAAAGCAGGCGCGCTACCAATTGCGCTACACCTCGATTTTAAGTTTTCGATTATACCAAGGCAGGCGCGCTTCCTCTTGCGGTGCCCAAAATTTCATGCGGCATCCGCCTTTGAAATTTTGACCGCTGCGCCGCAAAATCCTCGCTGAATCCGCCACAGGCGGCGCTTCGGATTTTGCGCCAATTGCGCTGCACCTCGATATTAAATTAGCTATAATATTATAGCGTTTTGTTTCGCTTTTGTCAAATTTTTTGAATAAAGATTTTCATAAGCGCCAACACTTTTTCATAATATGAAAGCGGAGGCGAAATTTATGAGTTTTACCAAAAGAAAAGCGGAAAAAAGACTTTTGCAAAAACGGAAAGAGGAGCGGGAGCGCCTTCGGTCGGATATTGAAGCGCTCGAAGCGGAAATCCGCCGCACCGAAACGGTTTTCAACCTTACAACGGACGAATACCTCCTCGAATCCGCGATTTATGAACATAACGCCCAGAAAGCAAAGATGAATTATCTGCTGAAACTTGCGCGGGAAATCTGATTTTTATCCATCTTTGGGATAGACACGCCACGAAGAAAATGGTATTGTCAACATGATAATACTCATCTTTGAGGTAGGATTTTATGAAGATTTATAAACACAACGGAAAATGCAATGTTTCCGGAGAAAAAATCCGTGAAAACCGCGAAAAACTCGGTATTTCCCAGGAACAGCTTGCCGCAAAGCTCCAGCTTCTCGGTCTTGATACAAATCAGAAAGCCATAAGCAGAGTGGAAACCGGTTCAAGGGTCGTTCCGGATTATGAACTTGAATATTATTCAAAAGCGCTCGGAATTTCAATTTTAGTGCTTCTGAATCAGGAAAACTGATTGAAAAACCCTCCTTCCCCTTGTGAAAAAATAAATCGGCTTGCAAAAAAAGCGGATTTATAGTAAGATATTGATAATACCAAAAAGGGGAAAGGAGGTCCCGTTTATGCAGATAAGAGAATCCGGCGAGGATTACCTTGAAGCTATCCTTATGTTACAAAAGCGCAACGGACAGGTCCGTTCAATAGATATCTGCAACGAACTGGGATTTTCAAAACCCACCGTTTCCGTTGCAATGAAAAATTTCCGTGAAAACGGATATATCAATATGGATGAGGATTACCTCATAACCCTTACGGAAAAGGGAAGAGCCATTGCCGAAAGCGTTTATGAACGCCACGTTGTGATTGCAAAATTCCTTTCCGCCATCGGCGTTGATGAAAAAACCGCGCTGGAAGATGCCTGCAAAATCGAGCATGATCTTTCGGACGAAACATTCCGCTGCATGAAGGAACATTATAAAAAAATAAGCGAATAAAACAAAAGTGTGCTTCTTAACGAGGCACACTTTTTTGCATTTGTATGTTATAAACAGCCGGGCATAAAAGGTAAAATGAAAACCGTTGCCGACCCCGAGCGGCGACGGTGGAGAATCGGAATCACCATTCGTTCGGTGGAGCGCTTTAGTCCCCTTCAAGGGGATAATATTAGGGGTCTCCGAAAATCGAAGATTTTTGGGGAAGAGGAGCGGCAAGTGAGCGGCTGAGGAATACCGCAAAGCGGTGTTCCGAAAAGAGTGAACTTTGCCGCGACGAGCGGGAGCAAACTGCAGGGGTATAAATTTTTCTTTTCAGGAGCTACCCGGTTTCTTTTGATTTCTCAAAAGAAATGGGGTAGCATTATATTTTTTCGTGTAATAGGTGTCAGAATAGGAAAAGCTTTCTCCCGCCGTTTTTTATTTTTTCATTTTATCCATAAGCCTTTTGATTTCCCTTTTGTGGAAATCGACCCATTCGCCTTCGGTGATGTTCCATTCCTTTTCGCAGATTTCAATGGCTTTTTTGCGGTATTCTATCGCCTTTTCATAATCTCCGATGGCTTCGGCAATGCAGGACATGGATTCCGGAATATCCATATATCTGGGCGGTTCCTGAATTTCAAGGGCGTGCTCATAAAATTTTATCGCCTCATCAAAGCGGCAGAGTCTTGCAAAAAGGTCGCCCTTGCAGCTCCATGAAAGCCAGTAATCAAATTCCTCCGTCATGTGTTCCCAATATTCAAGCGCTTTCGGCAGATTGCATTCCGCTTTTGCAATAAGTCCGAGATAAAGGTCGGTGCGGAAACTGTGCTCGATTTTGTCCATTTTCCAGAGATATTCCTTCGCTTCTTCGGTTCTTCCGTCCGCAAGAAGCAGATCCATAAGCCAGAGGTAACTGCGCGGATTTTCCGGATGCTTTTCAATAAAATCCTTATAAAAGTCAATGGTTTCAACATGGTTTGAAGCGTTGTAATCACAATAAAGTCCGCCGACAGCATCAAAAATAACGTTGTGCGCGCGTTTTTCGTCCGGATTGAGAAAAAGAGCTTTCTTTCCGGTTTCAAGAGCAAGCTCATTATATTCCGACGCGCGTTTTGAATAAAGTTCGCCGAGAACAAGGGTCGCCTTTGCTTTTGCTTTTTCGTCGGAAAGTTTTTCCCGGAGAAATTTTTCGGAATCGGAAAAATCCCTTTCCGGAATAAAATGCATGTTATCGATCATGTTTTCGATACGTTCGGTTTTTCTTTCATCGGTCATGGAAAAAAGCTCGTCGATGGTGACTCCGAAAAGAACGGAAATCTCCGGAAGAAGCTGGATATCCGGAGTTGTTGTTCCGCTTTCCCATTTTGAAACCGCCTGGGCGGAAACGGAAAGTTCGTTTCCAAGCTGTTCCTGGGTCATTCCCGCGGCATTGCGGAGCTGTTTTATCTTTGCGCCGATTTCGATATTCATGGATATCAACTCCCTTCGATAATATAATAACAAAAAACACCGGTCGTTTTCAATGACCGGTGTTTTTATCCGATTAAACCGCTGGTTTATTTATCGTCCAGCTTCTGCTGTTTCATCCGGCGGAAATAGGAACTCATCTCGTCAGCAAGTCCCGCAAGGCGATTGAGAAGCTTTGAATAATCCCGTAGCATCTCGTCGTCCTCAAAACCTTTATAAACGATATCGTGGTCGATTTCGCCCCAGCCTTCCTCAAAAAGGGTGCGTCCCTGGATTTCGATATAATATCCGTGATATTTCACGTTGTAATGGAGGGAGCGATAAATTCCGTCGGTGACGATTTCGATTTCGTCGGCGTTATAGATTTTGCTGTCGCCGGCGCGTTTATATGCCTTCGGGGTTTCGGTGATATAGTTATGATTCGGATCCTCGTCAAAATCCTCAAGACGGTTTTTAATATATTTCGAAGGGTCGTTTTCAAGCCGGCTTGTGATATATCGGTGGAAATGGATCCAGTCCTCGCGGTAGAGGAAGAAAACCCTTATGCCGATAAGGTCCGTCACGAATTTATAATAGTTAGTATGGTCCAGCTTTGCGAATTTTTCCGGATTTTCCTTCCGCTTGCGGACTATTTTTTCAAGAAGATGGCCCGGTTCCTTTGTGCGGTAACGGTAGGAATGAATTCCCGCTTTTTCGATATCATAAAGAAATTCGTCGATGAAATCCTTTCCTGCATCGTGGAGTTCCTGCTCGATTTCAAGGTATTCCTTTTCAATGAGGGCAAGTTCGTCCCAGGAGATATCCGCCTTCAGAAGGTCCGCTTCCGTTAAATTATATGTTTTCAGAAAATCCTGTTTATCCATAAAGCTTCACTGCTTTCTTTCCGTTGATTGGGTGCGATGGCGGAAAACTCAGGCGAAATATGCTTTGAGTTCTTCGGTCTTGTCGGTTTTCTCCCATGCAACGCCAAGGTCCTCTCTGCCCATGTGTCCGTAAGCTGCAAGCTGGCGGTAGATGGGTTTTCTGAGGTCAAGAGCCTTGATGATTGCGGCGGGACGAAGGTCGAATACCTTCTGGACTGCGTCGGAAATTTCCTCGTCGGAATATTTTCCGGTGCCGAAAGTTTCAACCATTACGGAAACCGGGTGTGCAACGCCGATGGCGTATGCAAGCTGGATTTCGCAGCGTTCAGCAAGGTCAGCGGCAACAACGTTCTTTGCAACCCATCTTGCGGCGTATGCAGCGGAACGGTCAACTTTGGTCGGGTCTTTTCCGGAAAAAGCGCCGCCGCCGTGTCTGGAATAACCGCCGTAGGTATCAACGATGATTTTGCGTCCGGTAAGACCGCTGTCGCCCTGAGGACCGCCGACTACAAAACGGCCGGTGGGGTTGATGAAAATCTTGGTGTTTTCATCCATAAGCTCAGCGGGAATAACTGCGTCGATAACGTGTTTTTTGATGTCCTCGCGGATGGTTTCGAGAGAAACGTCTGCGCTGTGCTGGGAGGAAATTACAACCGCTTCAACACGAACAGGGGTGTTGCCGTCATATTCAATGGTAACCTGGCTTTTGCCGTCGGGACGGAGATAGGAAAGGGTTCCGTTTTTGCGGACTTCGGTAAGGCGAAGAGCGAGTTTGTGCGCAAAGCTGATGGGCATGGGCATAAGTTCGGGAGTTTCGCGGCATGCAAAACCGAACATCATACCCTGGTCGCCTGCGCCGGTGGTATCTGCGTCGTCTGCGGAACCTTCTTTCTGCTCCTCAGCGGAGTCAACGCCGAGAGCAATGTCTGCGGACTGGCCGTCGATGGAAGTGATAACTGCGCAGCTGTCGCAGTCAAAACCGTATTTTGCGCGGTCATAACCGATTTCGCGAACGGTTTCGCGGACGATTCCTGGGATATCAACGTATGCGTTGGTGGTGATTTCGCCCATTACGGAAACAATGCCGGTGGTGCAGGTGGTTTCGCATGCAACACGGGAGTTGGGGTCTTTTTCAAGAAGCGCGTCGAGAATAGCGTCGGAAAGCTGGTCACAGATTTTATCGGGATGACCTTCGGTAACAGATTCGGAAGTGAAGAAATGTCTGCTCATTTTTTTGAATTTCCTTTCTTTTTTTATTTTAAATTCGATATAAAGTCAACAAAAAAGCGCCCGAAGAACGGGCGCTTGTTAAGAACAATTTTACCGTTCCTCATCTTTCGGATTTTCTCCGCAGGAATTAGCACCACACACTGAATGCAGGTTGCCGGGCTTCAAAGGGCCTGTCCCTCAGCCGCTCTTGATAAGGCATTATTTGTTTGACGAAATGATATTTTACACGGTTTGATGCGGTTTGTCAATAGAAATATAAAAGATTTTTTATGATATTGCAATTTCCTTTTCCGGAAATTATAATAGAGACAGATAACATTGCGGGGAGATGAAAAAATGTCAAAGGGAATCAAAACGGTGCTCAGAATTTTCGGCGTGTTCATTGCGGCGGTGCTCGTTTTTGCAATCGTGCTCATCGGCTGGCTTACCATAACGGAATTTAAGCCGGAACCGGAAAAAACCGTTCCGGTTGAAATAAACGAATGCCTTGAACCGAAAAAAGACGTGCTCGGCAAAACGCTTCGCGTGCTCACCTTCAACATCGGTTACGGCAACCTTGGCAAGGAATCGGATTTCTTCATGGACGGCGGCGAAAACGTCCGCAACGGAGATAAGGAACTGGTGCTCAAAAATCTTGAAGGCGTGCTCAATGAAATCAAAAACGCCGATGCTGATATAATCCTCATCCAGGAAGTTGATCGCGGTTCGGCAAGAAGTTTTAAAACCGCCCAGTTCGGAAAAATAAAAGAGGAAATGGAAGGTTTCCGTGCGGCATGGGCAGCAAATTATATCTGCGATTTTGTGCCGTTTCCATGGCCGCCTATCGGAAGTGTCAACAGCGGAATCGTTACACTTTCCGAACTTGATATGACGGTTGGAAACAGAATTTCTCTTCCTTGTCCGTTCAAATGGCCGGTTTCCGCCGCAAACCTCAAGCGATGCCTCCTCGTTACCTATACCGATATTGAAGGAACGGACAAGCAGCTTGTTACCGTCAACCTTCATCTTGAAGCCTATGATGACGGCGAAGGCAAAATTGCCCAGACGAAGATGCTCTGGGAAGTGCTCGAATCCGAATACGCAAAGGGAAATTACGTAATTGCCGGCGGGGATTTCAACCAGACTTTTCCCGGTGCGGTGGGCAAATATCAGCTTAAAGACCCGGATTTCTGGACTCCGGGAGTACTTTCGGAAGAAGATGTTCCGGAAGGCTGGAGCTATGTTTTCGATGATTCCGTTCCAACCTGCCGCCTTCTCAACAAGCCTTATGATAAGGAATCCGCCCAGCATTACGTTATCGACGGATTCATAATTTCACCGAACGTGGAACTTGTTTCCGTCGGAACGGTTGACGCCGGTTTTGAATTTTCCGACCACAATCCGGTGCTCATGGAGATTGTTCTGAAATAAAAAAGTGTGCCGCAAGGCACACTTTTTATTTTTTATTATTTTCCATCTGCGCTTTGTATTTTTTGCCGACGTCAAGATTTGAATTATAATTCGAAGCCCGGACAACCGTTGCGGAACCGAATTTGCTCCGTATTTCATCCATCGCCTTATCAAGGCGGCGCTCCTTTTCCTTGTTTTCGGTGGGGAAGAAGGAAAGCTGGGCGCAGTCCTCGTCCGTGATCTGCGTAAGGGAAATTCCAAGAAGCCGGAGCGGCGTTTTTTTATCCCAGAGTTCGGAAAAAAGCCGCTTGCTCACGGAATAAATTTCCGAAGTGATGTCCGTCGGTTCGGAAAGAGTGTGCTGGTGGGAATGATTTTTAAAATCGTTTCCGCGGATGGTTACTCCGACGCAGAAAGCCTTTTTATCATCAGCGCGCATTCTTGCGGAAACGCTGTCCGCAAGGGCAAGAAGAATTTTAAAAGCCGCTTCTTTTGTGACAACGTCCTCCTCAAGGGTTGTGGAAATGCTGTAGCCCTTCGCCTCCTCGGGTTCTTCAAGAACCGGGGAAGGGTCGATTCCGTTGGCATAGTCGTGTATCTGTTTTCCGATTTTATCGCCGATAAGCGCCTGCACGCTCTTCAAATCAAGCCTTGCAAGGTCGCCGATGGTTTTTATTCCGGCGCTTTCTAGATGCTCGGCGGTGGAATGACCGATGCTGAAAAGTTCGCCCACAGGAAGGGGCCACATTTTCTGTGGAATTTCATCCCGGAAAAGGGTGTGGACCTTGTTCGGTTTTTCAAAATCACTTGCCATTTTCGCAAGAATCTTGCAGGGACCGATGCCGACGTTTACGGTAAAGCCCAGCTCCCGGTAAATTCTGTCCTTGATTTCATGGGCAGCAGCAACCGGATCCGGAAAAAGCATATCCATCCCGGTCATATCAAGGAAGCATTCGTCGATGGAATATTTTTCAACAACCGGGGTGTATTCCAGGCAGATATCCATAAAAGCCTTCGAGCATTTTACGTAAAGGCGGAAATCCGGCTTTGCAAGATAAAGCTCCGGGCATTTCCGAAGAGCCATTCCGACAGGTTCGCCGGTTTTGATTCCGAATTTTTTTGCCGGAATGGATTTTGCAAGGATGACCCCGGTGCGTTTTTCTCTGTCACCGCCGATGGCGGAAGGAATAAGCCGGATGTCATCCTCGCCGTTTTTAACTCTTCTGGCGGCTTCCCAGGAAAGAAAAGCGCTGTTTACGTCGATATGAAAAATAATTCTTTCCAAAAGCAAAGCCCCCTTTTCTGATATATTTTAATTATACAATAATGAGATGCTTTGCCGCAAGTACCCTATTGACAAAAAGCCTTTACGGGCGCACAATGTATATTGTATATTCTGAAAAGAAAGCGGGTGCATTATGCCCGGAACAGGAACAATAATAAACGTCGCCGCGATAATAATCGGCGGAATCTTCGGAATGCTTTTCGGAAAAGCTCTTTCCGAAAGGCACCAGGACACCCTTTCAAAAGCCTGCGGAATCTGCGTACTATTCCTTGGAATTGCGGGCGCACTTGAAGGAATGCTTGCGGTAAACGGAAATTCGGTTAAAAGCGGCGGAACAATGCTGATAATCGCCTGCCTTGCTCTCGGTGCGCTGATCGGCGAAACGGTTAACCTTGAGGATAAATTCGAAGCCTTCGGCGAATGGCTGAAAATCAGAACCGGCAACGCGAAGGATAAAAAATTCGTCGAAGGGTTTGTAACCGCTTCGCTGACGGTCTGTATCGGCGCAATGGCAATAGTCGGCGCAATCGAAGACGGAATCCTCGGGGATTATTCGATCCTTGTGACTAAAGCGATACTCGACCTTATCATAATAATGGTGATGACCTGCTCCATGGGAAAAGGCTGCGCTTTTTCCGCAATTCCCGTTGCAATCCTGCAGGGAGGAGTGACCGCTCTTTCCTCACTTATAAAACCCATCATGACGGCAGAAGCCCTCGGAAATCTTTCGATGATAGGCTCGATTCTGATTTTCTGCGTCGGAATAAACCTTGTCTGGGGAAGAAAAATCCGGGTTGCAAACCTTCTTCCGGCAATCGTTCTTGCGGTTGCGGCGGCTTTTCTTCCGTTTGAACTGTAATTAATTCCAAGGAGGATTTTTATATGAGAAAAAATTTCGGCGCAAAACCGATGGTCTATCCGATGCCGGTTTTTATTCTTGCGGCTTATGACGAAAACGGAGTTCCCTGCGCGATGAATGCCGCATGGGGCGGAATTTCCGATTCCGACGAAATCAGCATGTGCATCAGCGCAGGACACAAAACCACGAAGAACATTCTTGCAACAAAAGCATTTACCGTAAGCATGGCGGATGCGGCGCACGTTGTGGAATGCGATTACGTGGGCGTTGAATCCGGCAACAAAGTTCCGGATAAATTTGAAAGAGCGGGTTTCCATGCGGTAAAATCCGAATTTGTCAACGCGCCCCTTATCGAGGAACTTCCCATGGCGGTGGAATGCGAACTCACAAGTTATGACCCGGAAACCGGAAGAATGGTCGGAAAAATCCTCAACGTTTCCGCGGACGAAAAAATCCTTGATGAAAACGGAAAAATCGACGTTGCAAAGCTCCGCCCCATCACCTATGACCCTTGCAGCCACAAATACATCGTCCTCGGCGAAGTTGTGGGAAGCGCCTTCAGCGACGGAAACAAACTTAAATAAAAAAAGGAGCTGTCATCAAAACGATGACGGCTCCTGCTAATTTTATAACTTTTCTTGGCGGCTCCGTTTTCAGAAACGGTTGAAAGACGATTCAGGTTATCGTAACTTTAATTATAATAAATAACTTTACATACATAAAAACAAGGGGTTTGTGAAGAAGTGAAATATCCGGCATTCGCCGGATGTGAAATAATGACCTTCAGTCATTGTGAAATTTTCCGCTTTGCGGAAAGTGAAATGAAATAAATCCCCCGGACGCCCGCAGGCATTTCACATGGCAAAGCCATATTTCACGCGCGAAGCGCATTTCACAAATCCCGCAAGGGATTTATTTCGTTGAAAAGAAAAGACCTTTGCCCAAAAGGACAAAGGTCTTTTCTTTTCTGGTGGAGACGGCCGGACTTGAACCGGTTACCTCGACAATGCGAAAAGCGAAGATGGGTTTCCCAATGTGTTCCGTTAAAGTCCAACAAATCCCATATTTATCACAAAAAATCCACTTTTTTCAGTGAGTTTTAAGAAACATTATAAAGAGAAAAAATACATAAAAAATCAAAAGTTGTTAGAAGAGTGTTAGAAAACCACAAATGCAATTGCCTGTAAAAAGTCCTTTGTTGCAACTAATTGAATATTAGTGAAAGGAGCTAAAACTGTGAAGAAACGGTACTATCTGTATCTTAATAAAAAAGAATTTGAAATTTTGCTGCAAAGTCTGATCGGTTTAAAAAACTCACTTATCCGCAAAGGACAATATGCAGATTGTGTGGATGAGATTATTATCAAACTGGCAAAAGCAAAATTTAAATAAATACATATTTCCAATAGCAAATACATAATACAAACGAAACTCGGAGAAGCCAAAAGCATCTCCGGGTTTCAGTATTTTGATTATTAATTTTAGCAGACACTCATCTATACCGATTAACTTAGGATTTCATTTGAGGCCTATGTTTTTCAAGGAAATCGTTTAGCTCAGGCGGAGTAATGGCGTACTGACTTAACTCACTTAAGCGATTTTCAGACAAATTAATATGTACGTTGTTAAGTTTCTTTGAAAAATAACCTCCAGAGACATTTAAATCTTTCAGAGTTTTAATAATAGCAACCATAAAATCCAATTGATTTTTTCCACGCAGAACTAAACATGGATTACTCTCCAAATAGAGCTCATTTTCAGTTTGCTCCAAAATTTTTGTATCAGCATTTAACTGAGAAGTCAATTTTGCGATTTGTTCATCATGCCTTTCTGCTATAATAACTTTTCCAATTTGAATATTGGCTAAATGAGAAGTTTTCACTTTACTAAAATTGCAAGTTGTTTCTGGTGCATATTGATGTTGATATTTAACAACCGCATTAAATTTGATAATTATTTGAATAAATTCATTAAGGCGCATTTGATAATCAATGAGACACTTATTATAGTCTTCATCAATGAGATTTAATCCAAATTCGGATTGTATAATACGGCTAAAAACCGATTCTTGCGCATAAAAGTTTTCTATAGAATAGCAGGGTGTTTCAAAAATGTCATCATTTGTGTTGGCTAATGACTCATCGTAATCCCGGTCAATGAAAAACATCGTGCAAACATCGTTGTACAAAGAATCAGATTGAATTTTTCGCATAACCTTGAGAACCTCTTTTTTATTTCCAGCAACTTGAGGGATGAAGTTAGATCCCCAATATTTTGCTATTCGTGAGTTGTAATATTTGCCATCTTCTCCCTCATAAAAACAGAAAGCATGCGTTTTAAAATATTGGTAAGCTTCTGTGAATTTCTTAAACAAAACTTCAGATATTCCACGCTTTTCACGCATTTGATCCAAAGTTATTTCTCTTTCGCTTGACATCAGAATCCTCCATCACCTTTAGACATGTAAGCACGAATCTCACGGGCATCCATGTCAAACTCATTTTCAAAAACAAATGGAGAATGTGTTACAGTAAGCAAGAACTTACAATTTTGACTTCGCATAATATCTGGTAAAAGCATTTGTTGCCATTTAATAGATAGTGAAAGTTCTGGTTCATCGATAATAACTATACTTTCTTCATCACTTTCAAGATAAAGCTTGGAAAATAGCGATACAATTTGCTTTTCGCCAGAAGAAAGCTGCGTCAATTTGACTGGTTCTTGATCCTCATGAGCGTCATCCATATAAATTTTCAAAGTAAGATTACTTGGGTTGTATCTAAATTGCTTGTCGTTTAAATACTTGTTGCAAGTGTCAACAAAACCGTTTATTCTATCATCATAATGTTTTTGCTGATCATAGTTTGCAATCAATTTGTGTAAAAGATTTAATAAATGTAAATAATTGCGTCCGTATATTTTTTCTGTTTCGATTAGTTTGATGATATTATGCTTGGTTTCTAAATCAATCTTATCGCCCAATCTATTAAGGACGATTTTTACAATCTCCAAATTTATGGTATTGGAACCGTGTGACAATATATTATCACCGTCTGTATATTGTCCAAGAAGAAGACCTGTCATCTTGTTAAAGCCTTCTACTGCTAAATTTCTAATTTGATCCAAAATTGTGTCAATATATTTCTGAACGTCTGACATTCCAAAACGAATTAACAATTCAGAATTGTTAAGTTCTTCATTTCGAATATTTAATGTGCTAAAATCGTTTTCAATTCTTCGGTAGGTAGGTAAATAAATAATTCGTTCAGTAACATTTTCATTTATAGCTTTGTTTAATGTTTGAATTTTCTTTTCGTCACCTT
The DNA here is from genome assembly GCA_017435745.1 of Oscillospiraceae bacterium. GTDB lineage: Bacteria > Bacillota > Clostridia > Oscillospirales > Ruminococcaceae > UMGS1668. Next base: position 1,517 of record JAFSEN010000086.1, on the reverse strand, counting down.
TAATACGCCCATGTTTAGACATATTCCGTGTTTCTATCATATTGATGAGTTGTTTGCGTGCTACATGGGGTGGAATTCCTTGCATATTAGAATAATGATGAACTAAATAGTTGAATTCATCTGCAGACAGTACATCAAGATCGTCTTGGGTGATTCGAAGTTCAGATAAGAAAAAATCGAAGAAGTCTTCGTCGTAAAATGCTCTACGACCATTGCGTTTTTGATTATATGCTATAACATCTATTTTGTTTATAGTTAATGGAGCGTAAGAATTTTTAAAAGAAATCTCAATTTTTTGAAACGGAATATTTTCAAGTTGTGTATATTTCTTTTCCAAAACATAATAAAGACAATTCAAGATTGTGGTTTTTCCCAACCCATTTTCACCAATGAAGATATTGACTTGTTTATCGAACGGGAGTTCAATATCGTATCGATTAAATAATCCGAATATTTTAAATGATTTTAAATTTGTTGAGTTCATTTCGTTTACCACCCATGAAAAATTGTATCTATCCATTATATGTACCTCTTTCACTTTTATTCAACTATACAACATATTATAATATTTTTTTAGTTAAAGTATACATCGTTTTTGAAACAATATCAACTATTAAGAACATATAAAAACAAGGATTTATAATAATCTCCAATCATTATTCAACTCAATTTATTAATTAAAATTGCTATTGCGTGGTATTTGCGGTATATAACTTTTATGAGCGATTTGCGTTTTTTATACTTAGCAAGAAACTTGCTCTGAAATTCAATATTATGGCATGCTTTTGTTATATTATCCAAAATAAAAGAATAAACAAAATAATAAAAAATCTAAAAAGTTTCACTTTTCAGAAAAAGTCACTTGAAAAAGTTGCGGGTTTGCCCAAAAAGTCCCTTGAAAAAGTTGTTTTTTCAAAAAAATGATGTTTTTGAGTATAACTGCAAAACTTTTCAAAAGCAGAAAGAAAATACGTAAGATAGTACGCAAGATAATACGCAAGTAAAAAATAAAGCCTGAAATTATTAAAATTTCAGGCTTTATTAATTATCTTAAATTAAATTATAAGTTCTCTTATTACGCTAAGAATATCTTCATATTCAATTTCTTTTGCATAAGCATACTCTTTACAGTATTTATCCCACATTGCTTTGAGTTCTTTGCTTTCGGAAAGATTTTGAATAATCATTTCTGTATCTGCAATCTGTTCTGTAGTTTCGCGGTGCTTTGCAGTTGCAGCAAGCGCCTCAGCAAAAAGTTTTTTGTCAAATTTCTGTGTGGTAGCAAGAATGTATGCGTCATAGAAATCTTTTGGACGAGTATTGAAAACACCCCTGCGGAGAATAGTTTCAACCTTTTCTGCCATTACAGTTTCAATGTTATATGCCCAAATTTCAAAAGTTTTATCTTCATCAAAAATCTCAGAAAACTGATATTTTACAGGGTTCGGAGTTATAGCATCTCCGGTCGAAACATCAATACAAAAAGGTGTTGTGATAGTATCATATTTCGCCGTAAG
>JAFSEN010000085.1 GCA_017435745.1 Oscillospiraceae bacterium | reverse complement strand
TTACGCCAATCGTACGCCAATGAATGCAGGATTTATAAGAATTTGCAAGAATTTATATAAATTACTGCACTATTTACAACATTGGTAAAATGGCTTAACAAAGCCTTTTATTAGGGATTCGTAGAGTTATGTAGAGTATCCGAAACGTTCCTTGAGCATACTCCCCACAATGAAACCCACCGATAAATAAAGTTTAAAAAAGCGGCAGGATAATCTGCCGCTTTTTTGTTTATTTGTTCATAATTTTATGTTACTATAAAATTAATAAAGCAAAGGAAGTGATTTTTTGAAAAATGCCCTTAAAATAATAAGCATCGTTATGTTTCTGATTACAGGAATAGCTTTTTTTCTTTTTGTTTCAACATTTTTCGGAAATGGCGGAGGCGGTTTTATTGACCTTACCAACGTTGTTCAGTATTTTCTTTGCGCCATAGCTGCGATTTTCGGAATTATCGGAATCATAACCGCTTATTACGGTTGGAGAAACAAAAAATGATTACGATTTTTAACCGGAAAGAAGTTTTTATAACTTATGATTCAAACGAACAGCTCCGGATACGCAATATTCTCCGCAATAATAACATTGAGCATTTTACAAAATGCAAGGGCAGAAACGATTTTAACCGCGGAAGAACCGGTTCCTTCGGAATCGATATGAGCTGCAACTATGAATATAAAATTTACGTAAAACGTTCCGATTATGAAAAAGCTGTTCTTGCAATAAGTAAAAGATGACGAAAAGCACCGCTGCGGTGCTTTTCTTTTTTCTTTGTTTGATGTATAATGTAAAAAACATATTCAGCGAGGTATTTTTAATGGTACTTAATCTTATAAACTTTATCCAGGTCGGAATCGTATGGATCCTTATTATTCCGGAACTTCTTTATTCCATACACAGAGAAAGAAAAACCGCAGAAAAACCCGACGCAGCTTCCATAACCGAACAGTTCGGAAGGTATGCTTCGATGCTGCTCATGGTGCTTCCTCTTGGAATCTGGGAATTCGGCTTCAAAGCTCCTGAGGAAATGATAATCTATTTTGCCGCAAACGGAATTCTTCTTGCCGTATATATTCTTTTTTGGGTCCTTTTTTTCAAAAAGAAAAGTTTTGGCAAAGCGATGATCCTTGCAATAATTAATATTTCCGTTTTCCTTCTTTGCGGAATTCTTCTCCGCCATTGGTTCCTTGTAATTTTCGCCGCTATTTTTGCGTTCGGACATATTGCCGTTACCGTTAAGAAGTTCAAGGAGGCATAAGATGACCGATTATTCCCTTCTTTGCCAAAATCTTTCCGCTTTGACGGATGAAATTCCTTATGAAACCGCAAATCTTGCGAACGCATCCGCCCTTTTGTGGGAATATCTTCCCGATTTAAACTGGGCAGGATTTTATAAAATCATCGGCGGAAAGCTTGTTCTTGGGCCTTTCCAGGGAAAAACCGCCTGCATCGAAATTGAAATCGGCCACGGAGTTTGCGGAACAGCCGTTGCAGAAAACAAAACGCAGCTTGTATATGACGTTCACAAATTCCCCGGGCACATCGCATGCGACTGCGCTTCCAATTCCGAAATTGTTGTTCCGATCCACGTTGACGGAAAAATCTGGGGTGTGCTCGATATTGACAGCCCGGTTATCGGAAGATTTTCCGAAGAAGATAAAAATGGTCTTGAGAAATTTGTTAAAATTCTTGAAAAAGTTTTATAAAATAAGAAAAAAAAGCCGCGTTTTGCGCGGCTTTTTTCCTTTTGATTTCTATTTTTTACCGAAGAACCAAAATTTATGATTTTTGTTTTTCAATATGCTATATTTTTCTCACAGGAGGTGAAACGATGAAATTCAACCTTATCATCGATAAATCCAAGGAAGAGGAAATTACGGCGACAGTGCACAGCCGCTCTTCCCTTACCGAAAGAATCGAAGCTCTTGTTATGCAATATAGCGGAAGTGACCGCATTCCGGTTTTTACCGAAGATGAAATAAAAATTCTCTGCTTTTCGGAAATAGAATGTGTTTTTTCGGAAGACGGAAAAACCTTTGTAACCGATTCTTCAGGAAATAAATACCGAATAAAAATGCGGCTTTGCGAAGTTGAGGAAAATCTTCCTTCAAATTTTATTCGTATCAACAAATCTGCTCTTGCAAACGAAAGACGCATAGACCGTTTTTCCACAAACATAATCGGTTCTGTTGATGCGGTTTTTAAAAGCGGTAACCGGGAATATGTTTCAAGACGCTGTTTTGCGGAAATTAAAAGGAGGTATTTTAAATGAAAGCTTTTTTCAAAGAATTTTTTAAGAGAGGTTTTATAAGCGCCTGGGGCGGGCCTTTTGTGCTTGCGATAATCTATTACATAGTCGGAAGGATAGAAAACATAGAAAGCATTGCGGTAAATGAAGTTTCACTCGGGATTTTATCCATTACACTTATGGCTTTTATTGCCGGCGGAATTACAGCGATTTATCAAAGCGAAAGACTTCCACTTGTTTCTTCAATAATGATACACGCGGCTGTTCTTTATTTGGATTATCTCATTATGTATCTTTTCAACGATTGGATCCCGAAAAATACGGCCGCTCTCGGAACTTTCAGCGCAGTTTTTGCCGGCGGTTTTGCATTTATCTGGATTATAGTCTATATTTGCAGCAGAAGAAAAATCAATGAAATCAACAACCTCCGCAAAGGAAAAGTTTAATTTTCACTTTCATATTTTTCCCAAACAAAGGGAAATTTTTTCCGGACAAATTTTGCGTAGGAACAATTGGGGGTTTTTATCATTTCTTTTTCAGAAATATATTCAAAAATTTTGTTGTAATACCAGTTTAGTTCCTTTTTCGATTTATCTTCAAATTTTCCTACAATAAGTTTTCCTTCTTTTGCGTAATTCATCAGCAAATTATGTGCATCCGGAACTTCAATACAGTTGAGAACCTTTTCCGGCTTTGTTCCAAGCCTTGCGCAGGGAATATTTTTAAAAGGAAGCACATCTTCTTCCGGAATTTCAGCTGTATAGATATATCCCTTTACACCTTTTGAAACCTCTTCCAACGCGTTTGGATAGAGTTCATCATAAACCGGAACACCGTTTTTTGAAAATCCGTACGGAAACCAATAGTACGGACGCTCAACTGCGTTGCAAAGATAGAACGCGGCAACAACTTCAATAGTAGAAAAATAAATATAAGGCCTGTCATGGTCCGCAAGGCGTGGTTCGAGAACCTCTATTCCTCCGGTACGGCTTCCGTGATAAAGCAACATATAATCACCTCTTTCGGTAAAATTATATGCTTTGGCTTCGGCAAACACAAGACTTGTTCTGCGAAGGAAAATATGGTATAATAAAAACGCAGAAAAAAAACATGTCTGACGCTTTGCGTCAGACATGTTTTTTATATTTTTTAAAAAATTTTGCATTTTCCTATGGACAAATCAAAAAATATAGTATATAATACAGACATAATCCAATTGATAATAGTTCTCAATTAGGAATTAAAGATTTTAAATAAAAAGGAGATTTTAAAAATGAAAGAAAGAATCCTTGAAGTCCTTAAAAACGCAGAAAAACCCCTTCGTCCCGGTGAAATTGCAGCTGCTCTTGGTGAAGACAAAGACGCTGTTTCCAAAGCAATTAAAGAGCTTAAAGCAGAAGAAAAGGTATATTCCCCAGTTCGCTGCTGCTATGCTGTTGTTGAATAAGATATAAAAATTGCCCTCCGCGCTGCGGAGGGCTTTTCTTTTTTTATTTTACAAAAAACACAAAAATTATTGCAGTTATAAGAGAAGCAAGAGTAAGAACAGCAAGGACCCCGGAAGTATAGAGCATGGGGTAGCTGGATTTTTTGCGTGCCTGTTTTGCAACAAGAGTTCCGATGATTCCGAAAACGAACCCGGCAACCATAAAAATTATTTCTATTCCTTCCATGTTCAATCCTCCGAAAGTTCCGCCCATTCATCCATAAGGTCGTTCTGGCGGTTTTTAAGTTCTTCCATTTCCGCGCAAAGAGCCGACATTTTTTCATAGTCTGCACAGGTTCCCGGCTCTGCCATTTCTTTTTCGATTTCCGCAAGACGGTCATCGCAATCGGAAATTTCCTGCTCAACCATTTTAAGGCGGTTGCGGCGTTTTGCGTCTTCGCTTTTCTGCTGTTTTGAACGGTAATAGACAGTTTCGTTTGCGGAAGGCTTTTTTTCCTCCTTGACCGGAACCACAATTTCTTCTTTAAGACGCATATAATCGTCATATCCGCCCTCATAGGAAGAAAGATGATCCGGGAACATTTCAATTATTTTGGTAGGAACTCGGTTCAAAAGATAGCGGTCGTGGCTGACCATTATGATTGTTCCGGTGTATTCCCGAAGTGCTTCGTCAAGAGCTTCTTTACAAGCGATATCCATGTGGTTGGTGGGTTCGTCCAGGAGAAGAACGTTTGCATCTTTAAGGGTAAGCGCCGCAAAGCTGAGCCTTGCTTTTTCGCCGCCGGAAAGGACTTCGATTTTTTTAAAAACGTTCTCGCCTGTAAGTCTTGCGCGGCCCAGGGCGGTACGCAAAGTCAGTTCGTCGGAACGGGGAAACATATCCCACATTTCGTCAAGCATTGTTTTGGCGGGGTTAAGATAGCTGTTATGCTGGTCGTAATAACCGGTACGGACGTTTCTTCCCCATTCGATAATTCCGCCGTTATGGGGCAAAATTCCGAGAAGAGTTTTTATGAAGGTACTTTTTCCTACTCCGTTCATTCCCACAAGAGCAATTTTTTCGCCTCTGCGGACTTCAAGATCAACGGAAGGATTGAGGAGCTTATGTTCCCTTCCTTCGCCAACTTCCAGCGGAAGATTTTTTACAAAAAGAACGTCTTTAACCGGTTCGCGCTCATATCCGAAACGGAATTTCGGGGGTTTCGGCGGCGGAGTCGGGCGTTCCTTTATCTCCATATGCTCGATTTCTTTTTCGCGGGCCTGGGCACGTTTTGTGGTAGAAGCGCGGACTTTGTTTCTTGCAATAAAATCTTCCAATTCCGCGATTTCGCGCATCTGGCGGTCATATTCCTTCTGCATTCTTGCAAGACGGGCTGCTTTTAAATCGAGATATTTAGTGTATCCGGCATTATATCTTACAAGAGTTTTGTTTTCAACTTCGCAGACTATATTCACGATTTTATCGAGAAAATAGCGGTCGTGGGAAACGGTTAGAATTGCGCCTTTATAAGTCATAAGATAATCTTCAAGCCATGTAAGAGTTTTGAAATCAAGGTGGTTTGTGGGCTCGTCCAGCATCAGCAGATCCGGACCTTCAAGAAGGAGTTTTGCAAGGGCAAGCCTTGTTCTTTCGCCGCCGGAAAGTCTTTCGACCGGTGTTTCCGGATCGAAACTGCTGAAACCCATACCTGTAAGAATAGTGTTTATCTTTACAGAAATGTTATAACCGTCGTTTGCTTCATAAAAATTCTTTTCGTGCTCATATTCAGCAAGGAGATTGCGGTATTCTTCCGTGCCATGCTCAAGAACTGCCATTTGGTGCTCAAGTTCGCTGATATGTTCTTCTGCTTTGAGCACAGGAGCAAAAACGCTTTTCATTTCAGAAATAATCGTTCCGCCGAGGGCAAGGCCGCTGTCCTGGCGGAGAAAACCGATTTTTTTGCCGGTTCCTTTTGTAAAAGTTCCGGTATCGTATTCAAGATCGCCTATAATAATATTCAAAAGAGTGGATTTTCCGGCTCCGTTTTCGCCGATAAGGCCGATTCTGTCGTGGTCTTCAATTTTTAAATCAAGATTTGTAAGAACGGTTTTTGCGCCGAAACTTTTCGAAATCCCGTTCATATCGATTATCACGGAAAAATCCCCCTTTCAAAATAATCCTATATATTATATCTTAATTCCGCCTTTTTTTCAATAGTGCAGTTTATAATATAACCTATTAATATAAAATAAGTTATTTTGTCGAAAATTGTTGCTTTTTCTTTCGGTTAATGATATAAATATATAGATACTTTTGTGATTTTTTAAGCAAAAGATTTTAGGGGGATTATTATAATATGAAAAAAGATCAACTTAGACTTAAAGGAACTCTTCCGATAATTGTCGGTATGTGCCTTATGCTTGCTCCGCTCGACCTTATCTGGCACGAAGTCGGAACTCTTCTTGATTTCTTCGGATTTCTTCTCATCACCGCGGGGCTCTATCTTCTCCATAAAGAAACCGGCGGCTTTACCCTTTCCATCATGACCGCAATGGTTTGCACCACCGCTTCTTTCATTATGCTTTGGAGCGAACTTGATCATCTCGTTGCTCTTCTTCCGAAAGCTGCATTCTGCGTACTTCTTTACCTTATGTGCACCAACTATGCAAAATACGCAAACGAAGCCAGCGACCACCACATGTCCCACCACTTCATCACCCACATGTGGATAGATATTATTGCAACTTCCATCGAACTTACCGGTCATGCAATGGGAATCCACGGAATTCCGTCCTATATTTTCCTTCTTATTGACCTTTACTGCGAAGCAATGCTTATGCTTCATATGTACAGATTCTACAAAAAATATAACGGTTTCCATCTTGATAAACCCGTTTACGCGGAATAATTCAGAATAAAAAAAGCCTGCTCCTGCAGGCTTTTTTTATTGCGCATCACAAGGTGATCCAATATCGTTTTAATAAATGGCGTTCCTCTGCTTCATTATATATTTCCACGGTATCCTCTAATTTTCCTCCAAGTTTTTCGCACACACGCACAGATGCCGCATTCTTTTCGTTTATATTTAGCAGCACTTTTTCCATTCCATGTTCTTTCGCAATTTCAAGACCAAGACGAAGTATTTCCGTACCGTATCCTTTTCCCCATTCTGAAACCTTTACCGCATAGCCAATGCTTCCTATATCCATAAGCACTTTTTCGGTAAACTGTGTCCTGAGCTGAAATTCACCGATAAATTTTCCGTTATCAACAGCCCAATAGTGAAAACTGATGGGTTGTCCTTCAATCAGTCCTTTTTCTTTTTTATCATACCAGCATTTCGTGCGCGAAAACCAATCCTCATCAATACTGTCAGGGTTTGTAGGTCTGAAATAGACAATATCATTATCATATAATTCCCTGCAATAATCTTTATATCCCGATACATATTCAGGGCATCTTTTTATAAGCTGAAGCGTTTTTCTCCCCTCCTGCAAATTAAAGTTTACCAAAACAGGCACAGCAAATTGCTGCGCCTGTAATTTTTTACGGATTATTCAAGGCTTCCTTCTCCGCCCATCATTTTGGTGAGTTCCTCGATTCTTTCAATCGGGAAAGGCGGGTTTGCAAGGGGTTTCATGGCTATGGACATGAGCTTCATCGGGTTATCGTCGCCGGCGATTCGGTTGGAACTCATTGCTCCGCAGATTCTGCAGCGATGGATTATTGCCCATTCGCCGTTTTTGCGTACCCAGACGGCAATAGGTTCCATAAGTCCGCCGCAATCCGCTTCGCGGTCGCCGGGTTCAATATCGAGATGAACGCTGCAAAGACAGTTAGGGCAATGGTTGCGGTGGTCGCTTCCCGCTCCTTCGGGAATAACTTCCCTTCCGCAGTTTTTGCAGACAAAAACCTCGTTGCAGGCGTGGGTTTTGTAATAACCTTTTTCAAAAGATTTTCTCTTATTTTCTCTGTTCATAAGAGTCCTCCTGTAAATTCATTATAAATATAAAATATATCATTATTCCGCTTGTGTCAACCGAAATTTTAATTATAAAATTCAAAAATGTTTTTTGCGGCAATTTTTCATGTTCGGGAATAGAATGGACTGCATACCTTAAAAGGAGGTGTTTTGTTGAACAGATATAATTGTTCAGAAAATCAATCTTTTGATTTCCAATGCGGTTTCAACCGCTATCGCCCATATCCCCAGCCTTATCCGGTAGGATGCTGCTGCAATACCGGTGAATCCTATCCCGTTCCGGGTCCCCAGGGACAAATCGGCCCAAGAGGGCCCCAGGGTATTCCCGGTGCAGTCGGTCCCGAAGGGCCCCAGGGAATTGCGGGACTTCAGGGGCCGGTTGGTCCTGCGGGTCCCCAGGGTCCTGCCGGTGAACAGGGTCCTCAGGG
>JAFSEN010000084.1 GCA_017435745.1 Oscillospiraceae bacterium | reverse complement strand
AATCAGAGATGAAAAGAACCTATCAGCCCAAAAAACTCCACAGACAGAAAGTACACGGCTTCCGCGCAAGAATGGCAACCAAATCCGGCCGCAAAGTTCTCGCAGCAAGAAGAGCTAAAGGCAGAAAACACCTCAGCTACTAATTGATCGGCGGTTATAACCGATGAAAACACTTTCGATTAAACGAAACAACGATTTTTTGCGTATTTACAGAAGGGGAAAAAGCGCTGCTGACAGCCGCGTTATTTGCTATGTTTCCCCAAACCGCCTTGGCAAAATTCGCCTTGGCCTTACAACCAGCAAAAAAATCGGAAACGCCGTTGCAAGAAACAGAGCACGGCGGGTTTTAAGGGCCGCATTCAGGGAAGTTTATCCCATGATAAAACCGGGATTTGACATTATCCTTGTTGCGCGCACAAAAACAACATTTACCAAGTCTACCGCTCTGACCCCCATCCTGACCGCCCAATTAGGTAAATTGGGCGCCTTACAGAGCACAAAAGAAGTATGAAAAAGCTGTTTCTGTTATTAATTAAATTTTACCAGAAAGCGATTTCTCCTTATAAAAGGCCTTGTTGCCGGTATTATCCCACCTGTTCTTCATACGCATATACGGCGATCAGTCGATTCGGTGCGATGAGGGGCGGGTTACTTGGCTTTATAAGGATTTTACGCTGCCACCCGTTTCACGAGGGAGGGTACGACCCTGTTCCCGAGCAATTTGACCTTTTTTACTATTCGAAACAAAAGAAAAACAGAAACAAGGCTCTCCAAAACCAGGAGGAAGGTAAATAATGCAGTTAATTATGAAAATTTTCGGCTGGCCGCTCGGCTTTGTAATGCTGGGCTGCTATTTGATTACCGGAAATAACTATGCGCTTGCTATTACTGTTTTTACCCTTGTTACAAAGCTTGCGCTTCTTCCTCTTTCTGTAAAACAACAGAAAGAACAGGCCAAGATGGCCATTTTCCAGCCGAAACTTAAAAGAATCCAGGAAAAATACAGCAACAACAAAGAAAAATATAACGAAGAGATCCAGAAACTTTATACCGAAGAAGGTTATAACCCCATGAGCGGCTGCCTTCCTTCCCTTATCCAGTTCCCGATTCTTTTCGGTGTAATTGACGTTGTTTACAAACCTATCTATCACATTTTCCGCGTCAGCAACGCAGTTATTGACGAAATGATCGAAGTTGCTTCCGCGGCAGGACATGCTTTTGAAGCACATTCCTATTACAACCAGATTAAACTTCTTAACATTATCCAGGAAGAAACCGCTCTTTTTGCGGATTTTGACCAGGAAATTATTACAAAGATCGCCGAATTTGACATGACCCTTTTCGGACTTGATCTCGGTATTGTTCCCCAGTTCAGCCTCACTTATGAAGGCGCATTCAACTGGTATCTTCTTATCCCGATCCTTTGCGGCCTTTTCCAGCTTGGAATGACTTTCTATATGCAGAAATCTAACCCCAACGGAAACCAGGGCGGCGGCGCCATGAACATAATGCTCTATACCATGCCCCTTATGTCCGTTTACATCGGATTCATTGTTCCCGCTGCGGCAGGTTTCTATTGGACCCTTTCCGCTGTTTTCCAGTTTATCCAGAGCGTTGCTTTCAATATCTTCCTTAACCCGAAGAAACTTGCAGAGCAGGCCGAAGCAGAAGCTGAAGCAGCAAAAGAAGCTAAAAAACAGCAGAGAGTCCAGGCAAGAGAAAGACTTAAAGAACTCCAGAAAGAAAAAAACGCAAAGTATGCCCAAAACGATGATCCTTCCCAAAGGGAAATCAACAAGAAAAAACTTGCTGAAGCAAGAAAACGCGCGGCAGAAAAATACGGAGATTCTTTTGAAGAAGTTACCGACGACGACCTTAAATAATTTGGAGGCTTTTTGAAAATGGAAAGAGAGTTTTTAGCCACCGGAAAAACGGTGGAAGAAGCGATCGAAGCCGCCTATGAAAAGGCCGCTGTTGACCGCGAATATGTTACTGTTGAAATTATTGAGCGCCCGAGAAAAAAATTCTTCGGACTTAAAACCATTCCCGCAACCGCAAAAGCCATTATTGACGAAGATTACTTCAACAAGATGTACGGCATAAAAGAAAAAAAGGCGGAAGCTCCCAAAAAGAAAAAAGAACCCAGAGAGCAGAAACCCAAAGCAGAAAAACCGGTTCAGGAACAGCCCAGAAAAGAAAAACAGGAAAAACCCAAAAAAGAACAGAAACCCCAGCAGCCCAAAAAGGAAAAACCCGTTCAGGAACAGGTTAAAAAAGAAGTTAGACCCGCCGAAGTAAAAACCGAGGAAGCACCCAAAGAGGAAGCAAAGGTTCTTGCTCCGGAAGTTCTTGAGAAAAAAGGTTCCGACGCTGCAAACTATATTAAAGAGGTTCTTACAGCCCTTGGTTATCCCGAAGCAGAAGTTTCCTACACCCAGAAAGACGGAATGATCGTTCTTCAGCTTTCCGGCGAGGAAATGGGTGCTGTTGTAGGAAGAAGAGGCGACAACCTTGACGCAATGCAGTATCTTGCTTCTCTTGTTGCAAACAAAAGCGAAGGAAGCTATGTACGCGTTGTTCTCGATATCGACGATTACCGCAGCAAGAGAGAAGCAAGCCTTCGCGCTTATGCAAGAAAAACCGCTTCTCAGGTTGTTAAATCCGGACGTTCGATCACCCTTGAGGCTATGAACCCTTATGAACGCAGAATAGTTCATTCCACCGTTCAGACTGTTTCCGGCGCAACTTCCAAATCCATTGGAAGCGAACCCAACAGAAGAGTTGTTATAAGCCCCATTGAAGGAGCAAAACCCCGGGGCGAAAGAAAGTTCCGCGACAACAAAGGCGACAGAAGACAGGGCAGAGGAAACCGCGCCCCCAGAGAGAGCCAGAAAGTTGTTGTTGCTCCTTCCAACGAACCGCCCAAAAACGACGCAACTTCCCTTTCTCTTTACGGAAGAATCGATCTTGACTGATTTTAAGATTCCGGCGGGAGCAAGCCCCCGCCCTACGTTAAAATCAGGGAAATATTAAAAAAAGTTTAGCCGGCACTTGATTTCAGTGCCGGCTCTTTTTATAATATATAATAGGATATTATGTATGTTAAACCGTAGGGAACGGTCTTGACCATTCCGTTTGTAACGGGACAGGGTTACAATCCCTCAGTCATTTGCTTCGCAAATGCCAGCTCCCTTTACACAAGGGAGCCTTTATGAAGGAGGAAAACAAATGAGCACCATTGCCGCAATTTCAACACCCCTTTCCGCTTCGGGACTTGGCGTTATAAGAATTTCCGGAGAGGAAGCGGTTTTTGTTGGGGAAAAAATGTTCCGTTCGTTCAAAGGCGGAAAAAAACTTTCCGAACTTTCGGGATATTCCTGCGCTTACGGAAGGGTTTTTGATTCCGAAGGAGATATTGACGAAGCGGTTGCAACGGTTTTTATTGCTCCGAAAAGTTATACCGGAGAAAACACCGTTGAATTTTCCTGCCACGGAAGCCCGGCGCTTTTAAAAAGAGTTTTAAGAGCGGCGCTCGATTGCGGCGCGGGTCTTGCAGGCCCCGGAGAATTTACAAAAAGAGCTTTGCTTAACGGAAAACTCACCCTTACCCAGGCGGAAGCGGTTATGGATCTTATTTCTTCAAAATCCGCCAGCGCCGGAAAAGCCGCCCTTGCAATGAGGGACGGCGCCCTTTATAAAAAAATCCGTTCCGTTACCGAAAACCTTACGGAACTTGAAACACATCTTGCGGCCTGGAGCGATTATCCGGAAGAGGACGTTGAGGAACTTTCGGACGAACATCTTGAAAGCGTGCTCAACGAAACTTCCGCGGTGCTCAAAAGGCTTATGGAAACTTATGACGCGGGAAAAATAATCCGCGAAGGGGCAACCACCGTTATTGCCGGAAAGCCGAACGTCGGAAAATCCACCCTTATGAACCTTCTTTCCGGAAGGGACAGAAGCATTGTAACCGAAATTGCAGGAACCACCAGGGACGTTGTTGAAGAAAGCGTGCTCGTGGGCGATATTCCGATTCGACTTCTTGATACCGCGGGTCTTCGTGATACGGAAGATGCGGTTGAAAAAATCGGGGTTGATATGGCGAACACCGAAATTGACCGCTGCGACGTAGTTATTGCGGTTTTCGATTCCAGCAGGCCTTTTGATGAAACGGATTTTGAGCTTATTGAAAAGCTTAAAGGAAGGCCGGCTGTGGCGGTTATCAATAAATCCGACCTTGAACTCCAGGCGGACGTTGATGCGGTACATTCCGGTTTTGAAAAAGTTGTCACAATTTCCGCCGCAAAGGGAATTGGCGAAGAGGAATTCCGCAAGGCTCTTGCGGCGGTGCTCAAAACCGCGGACCTTGACCCGGCGGAACCCGTTATGGCAAACGAGCGCCAGCTGGACTGTGTTCGCAGAGCAAAAAAAGCCATTGATGAAGCGCTGGATGCGGTCGCTTTCGGAATGACTTTGGACGCGGTTGGAATTTGCATCGAAACTTCTCTTGATGCGCTTTATGAACTTACCGGCGAAAAAGCCAGCGACGCGGTTATTGAAAAGGTATTCGAAAGATTCTGTGTTGGAAAATAAAAAATATGGCTCCCCTGTGTAAAGAAGATTCCCCTACCAGGGGAAATGTCGTCGAAGACGACAAAAGGGTAACTTGGCTGTCAGCGAAGCTGACTGAAGGGTTGTAATCCTATCAAATGACAATCCCTCCGTCATTTGCTTGCGCAAATGCCACCTCCCTTTGCACAAGGGAGGCTATCCCTCCGGGAAAAATTATTTTTAAATATATGGGATTCAAAAAAGAATCCCCCCGCCACTTTGTGGCCCTCCCCCCTTTAGACAAGGGGGGCTTTAAGGAGGTTAAAAAATGGAAGAATATTTTGCAGGAAAATATGACGTTGCGGTTGTGGGCGCGGGCCACGCGGGAGTTGAAGCGGCTCTTGCCGCCGCAAGACTTGGTGTAAAGACATGCATCTTTACACTCAATCTTGATAAAATTGCGAATATGCCCTGCAACCCTTCCATCGGCGGAACCGCAAAAGGACATCTTGTTCGCGAAATTGATGCTCTTGGCGGCGAAATGGGAAAAGCGGCGGACAAAATGATGATCCAGAGCCGCATGCTCAACCTTGGAAAAGGCCCGGCTGTTCATTCCCTTCGCGCACAGGAAGACAGAGCCTATTACCACCTTCTGATGAAAAAGACCCTTGAAAACCAGGAGAACCTTGACATAAAACAGGCGGAAATTGTTGAAGTTCGTCCGGACGGAAAAGGCGGCGTGCTCGGCGTTACAACTCATCTCGGCGCTTTTTATGAAGTTCCGAACGTAATCATCTGCACCGGTACTTATCTTAAAGGAATCATCTATGTCGGCGACAGAAAATGGGAAAGCGGCCCGGACGCAAGCAGCCCGGCGAAGCCTCTTTCGGATTCTTTGGAGAAACTTGGAATAAAACTCCGCCGTTTTAAAACCGGAACTCCCGCCCGCGTGCTCAGAAACAGCATTGATTATGATAAACTTGAAATCCAGCACGGAGACGAGCATATTGTGCCTTTCAGCTTTGAAACAAAGGGAGAACTTAAGAACAAAGTTGATTGCTGGATTGGCTATACAAACGAAGATACCCACGAAGTTATCCGCAAAAACATCGACCGTTCGCCCCTTTATTCCGGAAAAATAGAGGGAATCGGTCCTCGCTATTGCCCGAGCATTGAAGATAAGGTAATGCGATTTCCGGATAAGATCCGCCACCAGTTTTTCGTTGAACCAATGGGTCTTGAAACGGAGGAAATGTATCTTTCCGGTCTTTCTTCCTCTCTTCCGGAGGACGTTCAGATTGCGATTTACCGTTCCATAAAAGGTCTTGAGCACGTAAGCATTATGCGAAACGCTTACGCAATCGAATATGATTGCTGCGACAGCCTTGACCTTCGGCCGACCCTTGAATTCATGCAGGTAAAAGGTCTTTTCGGCGCCGGACAGTTTAACGGAACTTCCGGTTACGAGGAAGCCGCTGCTCAGGGTCTTCTTGCAGGAATCAACGCCGCAAGAAGAGTTCTTGGAAAGGAAGAAATTGTGCTCGAAAGGAGCAATTCCTATATAGGAACCCTTATCGACGACCTTTGCACCAAGGGTGTTCTTGACCCTTACCGTATGATGACCAGCAGAAGCGAATACCGCCTTGTACTAAGACAGGACAACGCAGATATGCGCCTTACTCCTCTTGGAAGAGAAATCGGTCTTATTTCCGACGAAAGATGGAAAAACTTCCTTGAAAAAAGAAGACTCCGTGACGAGGAACTTGAAAGAGCAAAAACCGCGAGCATAAGAATGAGCCCGGAACTTGACGCAATGCTCATCGAAAAGGGAACAGCGCCTCTTACCGAGGGAACAAAACTTTCCGAACTGCTCAAACGCCCCCAGATAACCTATTCCGACCTTGCTCCTTTCGACCTTAACCGACCGGAGCTTCCGGAAGACGTTATCGAACAGGTTGAAATTGAAATTAAATATGAAGGTTATATAAGAAAGCAGCTTGCGCAGGTTGAACAGATGCACCGCCTTGAGGAAAAGAAGATTCCCGAGGACATTGATTACAAGGCGATCCACGGTCTGCGACTTGAGGCAATTGAAAAACTTAACCGCGTAAGACCCATGAACATAGGACAGGCGAGCAGAATTTCCGGCGTTTCGCCGGCGGACGTTTCCGTTTTGCTCATCTATATCCAGAAATGAGGTAAAAATGGTAACGGAGATTCTTAAAAATTACATACCCGAGCACGCGGAGCCTCTTTCGGAAAAGCAGTATGCTCAGCTTGAACGCTATGCGGAGCTTCTTGTAGAATGGAACGAAAAAATGAACCTTACCGCTATCACAGACCCGGAGGGAATTGCGGTAAAACACTTTCTCGATTGCCTTGCTTACCTTAAAAGGGCGAAAATTCCGGAGGGAGCAAGGGTTGCGGATGTTGGAACCGGCGCGGGTTTTCCCGGGGTTGTGCTCAAAATTGCAAGGCCGGATATTGAACTTGTGCTCATAGATTCGCTTCAGAAAAGGCTCAACTTCCTTGAAGCGGTTCTTGATGAAATCGGAATCAAGGCGAAGCTTGTTCACGCAAGGGCGGAGGATGCAGGCCACGACAAAACCCTTAGGGAAAGCTTTGACGTTGTAACAGCAAGGGCGGTTGCAAATCTTGCGGTGCTTTCCGAATACTGCATTCCGCTTGTTAAAGTCGGCGGAGTTTTTGCGCCGATGAAAACCGCGGAAGTTGCGGAAGAACTTGAAGGAGCAAAGGCCGCGGCTAAAATTCTCGGCGGAGAAGTTCTTGAACCGGAAATTTATGAAATTCCCGCCGGCGGAAGATCGGTTGTTTTCATCGAAAAGAAAACCGCCACCCCGGCGAAATATCCCAGGCAGAGAGTTAAGATAAGCGAAAAACCGCTGAAATAGAAAAAGAAAAAGACGCAGATTTTCTGCGTCTTTTTTTACAAACCCTCAGTCACGGCAAAGCCGTGACAGCTAAGTCATCCTTTTGTCGTCTTCGACGACATTTCCCCTGTTAGGGGAATCTTCTTTACACAAGGGAGCCTTTTTTATTTTTCAGCGTCTTCCGCTTCAAATTTTTTGCGGCGTTTTTCTTTTTTCTTTGCTTTGGCTTCTTCTTTTTCCCGTTTCTTTTTATCAAATTCATAGCGGCTTGCGTTAATATAGCTTAAAATCATTACGAGCAAGAAAAGCAGAACCGGAAGAAGGCAGAACCACATAATTCCGCCAAGGCCGGGGTTTATGTATTGGAAGTTATCGAAAAATTTGAAGAACCAGACTATATCGCAAACAAGGGTTGCAACCGCGCCGGCGATAAGGGCGGTTTTAAGTTTTTGTTTTCCGCGGTTCGCCTTAACAACAAAGAAAAAGCCGAGATAGAGCACCCACATTGCGCCGATAATTGCGATAAGGATATTGCTGCCTTCAATTTTTTGAATCAGCATTGTGAGCCAGGTAAGCATTTTTTAAAAAAACCTCCTTCAGGTATCCAGTTCATAATAATAGACCTTTTCGCCGTCGAAAAATGCGAAAGAGAAGTTATAGGAATATCCGCTGTGAAATTCGTTTCGGTTTTTATAAAACCAAAAGCCTTCCGTTTTTGGGATATATTTTGTAAGTTCAAGTCCATTATACTCGTTTTCCGGAAAAATTAAAGGGGCAATTCCCGAATCGACGGGAGTTTTTTTCCATTCCGTTTCGATTTTTTCAATTTGTTTTTGGTTCGGGCGGAAGATTATGATTTCCTCGCCGTCGCCGAACCAGCCGCGGGTATCTTCGTGAAATTCGATATAATATGGTTTTATATTCATATCAAGATTTTCGCGAATCTTGATTATTTCGGTATTTGGAAAAAGAAAGCCGAAAAGAGCGGAAAAACAGGCATAGATAAAAGAAATTATTATTGCGATGGTGCCGAGGATTATTTGCATATTATTCCTCCTTTTTGGAAAGAATCCCCCCGTCTGCTTCGCGGACACCCAACTCTTGCGGTACCCAAAATATTCTGCGGCATAACGCCTTGAATATTTTGACCGCGGCGCCAAACCTTGCTCGCTGTTTCGCCCACTGGGCGCGCTTCGCAAGCTTTGCTTTTAGGCAAGGGGGCATTTATAGGTGAGAATATCTCCCGGCTGGCAATCGAGAGCTTCGCAGATTGCTTCAAGGGTGGAAAAACGGATAGCTTTTGCTTTTCCGGTTTTTAAAATTGAAAGATTTGCCATTGTAATGCCGACTTTTTCCGAAAGTTCGGTCATGCTCATTTTTCGCTTTGCGAGCATAACGTCAAGATTTACTTCGATAGACATGAGCACGCCCTCCTTTTTATATTGTAAGGTCGTTTTCCGACTGCATTACGGCGGATTTATAAACCAGGTGAGAAAGGGCGGCGCAAACCACCGAAACGGCGATTCCTACAAAAACCGCCAGCGGAGCAAAAATAAGGGCGACGCCCGGGTGGCTCATATTAAGAAAGACAAGCGCCCAGTTTCCAAGGAAGAAAAACGCGGAATCTCCCGCCGCAAGGGTCGAGATTATTTTGAGCTGTTTTGCGTTATCAAAGCTGAAGGAATTATCCGCGCCGATGTTTTTTGCGATTTTCCAGCCGAAGAAAAGGGAAGCGAAACAGGGAACGGAGCAGAGCCAGAGAAAACAGAGCCAGGGCCAATAGCAATAGGCAAATTCCGGATTTTCTGAAGCGATGGTTGCTCCATAGGCCGGAACGAGCCAGCCAAAAATTATAAGGCCGAAAATTCCGGTTCCGATTATTACGGCTTTGAGCCATTTTGAAAGATTTTTTTGGGTCATTTTGGGAAACCTCCTTAATTCGATAACTGATTTTAATTGGACGGAGTTACAATCCCTCAGTCACGGCAAAGCCTTGACAGCCAACTCTTGCGGTACCCAAAATATTCTGCGGCATAAAGCCTTGAATATTTTGACCGCGGCGCCAAACCCTGCTTGCTGTATCGTCCACTGGACGCGCTTCGCAGGCTTTGCTCTTTACACAAGGGAGCCTTTAACTATTTTATACCACCTATTTTTCCGAAAGTCAATAAAAATTTATCGAAAAACGATAAATTTTTTAAATATGCAAAAACTTTTCGCAAAAAGGTTTTTGTTTCGGCAGAGAATCCGGCGTTTCGATTCGGGGTGTGTCGAAGGGAGTTTTTTGGTATTGCAAAATGGGTTTTATTGCGAAATGTTTTGGTGGAAGTTGCTGGAAAAATATGGTAATATAAATCCGGAGGCGATGTTGATGTTTGAAATTCTGAAAAAGCAGGGACAGATCCAGAGCATCGCTGTTTCGGAAATTTTTCCGAACCGTTTTCAGCCAAGAAGAGTTTTTGACCAAAAGGAACTTTTTGCTCTTGGCGAAAGCATCAGGGAAAACGGACTTATACAGCCGATTTCAGTTCGCAAAGCAAAGGGCGGATTTGAACTCATCGCCGGTGAACGCAGGCTTCGGGCCTGCAGACTTATCGGGCGGGAAAAAATCGAGGCCATCGTTTATGATATCGGCGATGAGGATTCGGCTGTGTGGGCGCTAATCGAAAATCTTCAGCGGAGCGACCTTTCTCCTTTTGATGAAGCGGAAGCCGCAGCAAAACTTATTGCCGCATGGAATATTCCGAGAGAGGAAGCCGCAAAGCGCCTTGGGCTTGCGCCTTCGACTTTATCGAACAAGCTGCGGATTCTTAAACTTGAACCTGAAGTTAGGAACATTATTACCGAAAAGAACCTTACCGAAAGGCATGCAAGGGAACTGCTCCGGATTCCGGAAGGGAAGGAAAGGGCAGATGCCGCAGTTTATATTGCCGGGAAGGAACTTAACGTTCCGGAAACGGTGAGATATATTGATAAACTTTTGGAACAGAAAAAACCAAAGAGGAAACCGCCGAAATTTGTTGTAAAAGATCTTCGGCTTTTTATAAACACCTTTGAGCACGCGGTTGAAGTTATGAATTCCGCGGGGCTTTGCGCCGTGAGCACGGTTACGGAATCGGAAGAAAATATAATCTATTCGGTTTCTGTGCCGAAGGCAACGGCTTTTAAAAAAGCGGACAAGACCGCATTTTAATTTTTGTACTGCTCCGGTGCGTTCCGCATCCGTACCGTCAGTTATATAAAAAAGAAGCGCAACGCTTCGCCAAAAGACACATTCCCCTGAAAGAACACAAAAGGCCGCCGCAAGGCGGCCTTTTGTGTTCCACGTGGAACAAGTCCTGCGAAGCGCGTCCTGTGAAAGAACTGTCGGACGGGGTTGCAATACCTCGACCGCCGTCGCCGTCTTCGAAGGCGACAACGGTTTTCTATTTACATCGGCAGCTCGGTTGTAATTTGTAGGGGCGCACCTATGTGTGCGCCCGTTTTTAACGGGACAGGGTTGCAATACCTCCACCGCCGGGTCATTATTACGGCGGGAGCAGGCCCCCGCCCTACATTGAATGTGAGGTTGCCCTCCGGGCAGCATTATTATCCCTCTTTCGTCAAAACCTTCGGTTTTGCCACCTTCCCCTCTGGGAAGGCTTGCCCTTCGTCATTTGCTTTGCAAATGCCACCTCCCTTTACACAAGGGAGGCTTTTTATGTTCCACGTGGAACATTCGCAAGAAATTTTATAATTTTGCAAAACATCATTGAAAAAAACGCCGTGCTCTATTATAATAAATAGGTAATAATAATAAGCGGAGGAAATAATGGGCAAAATTATAGCATTCGCAAACCAGAAGGGCGGAGTTGGAAAAACCACAACGGCGGTGAACCTTTCCGCTGCTCTTGCATACAGAACAAGGGGAAGAGTTTTGCTTGTGGATTCGGACCCCCAGGGAAACGCAACTTCCGGACTTGGAATTAACAAAAGGGAAGTTAAACATTCCGTTTACGACGTTGTTCTCGGAAATTGCGGAGCAAAGGACGCGATTATCAGAACGAAATATAAAAACCTTGATATAATGCCTTCGAGCATAGACCTTGCCGCGGCGGAAATTGAACTTGTTGATATGGAAAACAGGGCGCTCCGCCTTAAAAACGCTTTGGCAGGAGTTTTGAGGGAATATGATTATATCTGCATAGACTGTCCGCCTTCTCTCGGACTTCTTACCCTTAATGCGCTTGCGGCCTGCACAAGTATTCTTGTTCCGATTCAGTGCGAATTTTATGCTCTTGAAGGACTTTCCCAGCTTATGGCAACGGTTCGCACCGTTAAAAGACTTTATAACAGCTATATCGACATGGAAGGCGTTCTTCTCACTATGTATGACGCAAGGCTTAACCTTACCATGCAGGTTGTTGAGGAAGTTAAAAAATACTTCCCCCAGAAAGTTTTTAAAACCGTTATTCCGAGGAACGTCCGCCTTTCGGAGGCGCCTTCTTTCGGTGAACCGGTAATATATTATGATTTTGCATCAAAAGGAAGCCAGAGTTATCTTGCTCTTGCGGACGAAATTATTGCAAACAACAGAACGGAGGGATAAAATTTGGCAAAATCCAGAGGACTTGGCAGGGGACTTGATACCCTTTTTGCTGACCAAACGGCTTTTTCCGGCGAAGATTCCGGAACAAGCACCATAAGGCTTTCTGAAATTGAGCCGAACTTGTCTCAGCCGAGAAAAGAATTTGACGAAGAAGCCCTTAATGAACTTGCGGATTCCATTGCCGCCCACGGAGTTTTGCAGCCGCTTTTGGTAAGACCGATGAAAAACGGAATGTACCAGATTGTCGCCGGCGAAAGAAGATGGCGCGCCGCAAGAATTGCCGGGCTTTCGGAGGTGCCGGCGCTTATCCGGGAACTTTCCGACGAGGAAACGGACAAGGTTGCGCTTATTGAAAACCTTCAGAGGGAAGACCTGAACGCGGTTGAAACCGCGGAAGGTTACCGCAGACTTATGGATAAATACGGCATGACCCAGGAACAGCTTTCGGAAGCTGTTGGAAAATCAAGGCCGGCCGTTGCAAACACCCTTAGAATCCTTAATCTTCCGAAGGAGATTCTTCCGCTTGTTTCTTCCGGAAAACTTTCCGCCGGACACGCAAAGGCAATTCTTTCCGCACCGGAGGAAAAAAGAGAGGAACTTGCAAAAATAATCGTTTCCGGAGAACTTTCTGTTCGCGAAGCGGAAAAAATGGCCCAGAAAATTGGAAAAGAACCGAAGGAAACCCAGAAAAAGAAAAAAGATTCTTTCCCGAAGGACAATTTTTACCGGGAAATGCAGGTTGCAATGACAACCGAACTTGGAAGACCTTTTAAAATCACCGAAAACGAAAAAGGCGGAACCATTGAAATTCCGTTTTACAGCAAAGAGGAACTTGCGGATTTCTGCGAGAGGATCCTTAAAAAAGAAAGTATAAAGTAAGGAGAAAAACCGATGCTTGATATCAGATTTGTAAGAGAAAACGCGGAGCTTGTTAAAGAAGCTTGCCGCAGAAGATTTAAACCCATGGACGAGGCTGTTGATGAACTTGTTGAAATCGACGCCCAGCGCAGAAAACTCAACGCAAAAACCGACGACCTTAAAGCACAGCAGAACCGCGCCAGCAAACAGATCCCGCTCATGAAAAAGAACGGCGAGGATACAACCGAACTTATGGCGCAGATGAAAGCCATTGCGGAAGAAAGCAAAAAATGCGGCGAAGAACTTGCGAAACTTGAAGACCGCCAGCTTGAACTTATCCTTAAAATTCCGAACATTCCGAACGAGGCTGTTCCTTACGGAAAAGACGACACCGAAAACGTTGAACTCAGAAGATGGGGCGAACCCCGCAAATTTGACTTTGAACCCAAAGCACATTGGGATATAGGCCAGGACCTCAATATTCTCGACCCGGAAAGAGCGGGAAAAGTTACCGGCGCAAGATTCCATTTCTATAAAGATCTTGGCGCAAGACTTGAACGCGCAATTATGAACTATTTCCTCGACACCCACACCGCAAACGGATACACCGAAATTTTCCCGCCTTTTATGGCAAACAAAGCTTCCATGACCGGCACCGGTCAGCTTCCGAAATTTGCGGAAGATATGTATAAACTTGAGGGCGAAGATCTTTATCTTATCCCCACTGCGGAAGTTCCGGTAACCAACTTCCACAGAGGCGAAGTTCTTGACAGAGCGACCCTTCCGATAAAATACTGCGCATATTCCGCTTGCTTCAGAGCAGAAGCGGGTTCTGCAGGAAGAGACACCCGCGGCCTTATTCGCCAGCACCAGTTCAACAAAGTTGAGCTCGTTAAATTTGCAGATCCGGAAAAATCTTATGAAGAACTTGAGGAACTTACCGGCGAAGCAGAAAAAGTTCTTCAGGGTCTCGGCCTTCCTTACCGTGTTGTTGTTCTTACAACCGGCGACCTTACCTTCAGCTCCGCAAAAACTTATGACATCGAAGTTTGGATGCCTTCCTACGGAAGATACGTAGAAATTTCTTCCTGCTCTAACTTTGAGGATTTCCAGGCACGCAGAGCAAACATCAAATGCAGAGATAAGGACGGAAAAGCTGTTTTTGCCCATACTCTTAACGGTTCCGGCGTTGCAATCGGAAGAACCACCGCGGCAATTCTTGAAAACTATCAGAACGAAGACGGTTCCGTTACCATTCCGGAAGTGCTTCGCAAATATATGGGAATCGACGAAATTAAATAATAAAAAAAGAAAAGAGCACCGGAAGGTGCTCTTTTTTTGTAATATTGCGGTGGCGAACCTATGTGTTCGCCCGGTTTTAGCTGAATAGGATTAAAAGGATCCCCACGGTTTTGACCTTTGGTCAAAACCACACCCTTTTAGGCAAGGGGGGCATTTATGCCTGTTCCGGGAAGAAACCGGGAAGTTCGTTGTAATCGGAAAAACCGAGGCCATGGGCTTTTTCTCTCATAACCTGGTAAAGTTCCGCAAAGGTTGTCTGAACATATGGTTCAACGAAGAGAACGCCGATTCCGCAGGCGAGGGTTCCGAGAAGGATCCAGCCGAAGAAAGAAAGACCAAGCCAGAAAATATCGAATTTTTCGCCGTCCGTCATTTTTTTGGAAAGTTCAAAGGCGCGTTTTGAACTGATTCCCGGGTTTTCCGCAAGGATATAGGGGACCATATAATATTCATAGCTTTTTATAATTCCGGGAATGATGAAAAGGAAACTCCAGAGAAGAACTTTTAGATTCAGAAGGAACATTGTTTTTACAACGTTGAGATAATTTCCGCTTTTGAAAACCCGGAAAAGGCATTCGATTTTTCCGGCGGAAATTCGGTTTTCCATAAAAAAGCGGTTCATTCCGACCAAAACCGGATAGCCGATGAAGGTATTCCAAAGGAAGGAAAGAAATACGAGAAAAGGCACCGCAAAGCTGAAAAATGCAGCGGCTTTTTCGTTTTCGTAAAGAATATATTCAAGTTCGGGATTTTCGGTTATGACAGAAACTATATTGAGAGGATCTGTTGCTAAAAGTCCGGCAAGAATTGTTGCAAGGAAAGGAATCCAATATCCAAAGTTGTTGAGCACGGATTTTGCTCTTTGTTTAAGTTCGGAATTCGTCCACATAAAAACACCTCCTTATGGTAATTCCATTATAATACGCAAAAGGGATGTTTGCAACAAAAAAAGACCTCCCGGCAGGGGAGGCTTTTTTAGGAAGAGCAGATAACGCCCTATGGGTTATTTGTAATTCTTTGCGTTTGACAGTTTTGACAGGATAGGGTTACAATCCCTCCGTCTGCTTTGCAGACACCTCCCTTTACACAAGGGAGGCTTTTATGCCTGTTCCGGGAAGAAACCGGGAAGTTCGTTGTAATCGGAAAAACCGAGGCCATGGGCTTTTTCTCTCATAACCTGGTAAAGTTCCGCAAAGGTTGCTTCGATATAGGGCGCAAGGAAAATTCCGCCCACACAGCAGCAGAGAACGCCGAGAATTGACCAACCGATGAAGGAAAGATCCAGAACGAAAATTTTCCATTTTTCACCTTTGGTCATTTTTTTGGAAAGTTCGAAAGCGCGTTCGGAAGAAATCTGGGGATTTTCCGCAAGGATATAGGGAACCATTGAATATTCATAGGCTTTGATGATTCCGGGAATTACGAAAAGCAAACTCCAGAGGAAAACTTTAAGTTCACGCAGGAACATAATTTTTACGGTGTTCATATATCTTCCGTTTTTAAAGACCCAAAAAAGTCTTTCGAACCTTGAACCGAAAGCACGGTGTTCCATAAAATAGCGGTTTTTGCCGACTATTACAGGGCCGGCGACAAAAGCGCTCCAACCGAAAGCTATTACAAGGCCGAGAATGAACGCCATAACGATAACAAAAATTGTTGTCATGGCGATAAGCGGGTTGCTGAAAAAGTTTTCAAAAGCCGCGCCGATTTCATAAAAGAAATCGCCGAAGAATTCATCCATAAAAGCGGCAAAGCCTGCAGGGGTCAAATCGCCGTGATATTCGCTTGTATATTCGGTAGTGATGCTGTTGGTGGTGGTTCCGCCGGTGCTGATTCCTCCGGTTACGATTCCGGTAAGAAAAGTTATGAGGAGCGGCATCCAATAGCCGAAATGGCGAAGACTGTTTTTTGCTTCCTGTTTAATTCTTGCGCGTGTCCACATAAAAAAACACCTCCCTGATGATTTTATTATAGCGTTTTTTTAAGCGGATTGAATAAATAAATTGTAAACATTTCTTGAAAAGCGGAAAAATAAATAAAAAAAGAGCACCGAAAATCAGTGCTCTTTGATGGTGACCCGTGCGAGAATCGAACTCGCGTTACAGCCGTGAAAGGGCCGTGTCTTAACCGCTTGACCAACGGGCCATTATGGTAGCGGCGACTGGATTCGAACCGGTGACACTTCGGGTATGAACCGAATGCTCTAGCCAACTGAGCTACGCCGCCATTACTTTT
>JAFSEN010000083.1 GCA_017435745.1 Oscillospiraceae bacterium | reverse complement strand
GTTTACTCTATTCTTTCCGATGCGGTGCTCGGAAATCTTCTTTGGGGATACCCGGTTATTCTCCATATTGCCGCATGCCTTCTTCTTGCGGCAATAATAACCGTTCTTTATATCATCCCGATGAAGAATATCCAGAAATATCTTCCCATCGAAAACATCAAAACCAGAAAGTGAGGCTTTTTGAATGGAAATTTTAAGAACAGAAGGTCTTTATAAAACCTATAACGAAAGAAGCGAAAACGAAGTTCACGCATTGAAGCCTCTTGATATTTCTGTTGAGGAAGGACTTTTCTATGCAATAATCGGGCGAAGCGGTTCGGGAAAATCCACCCTTCTCCAGATTCTCGGCGGTCTTGACCGTCCTTCCGGCGGAAAGCTTTTTATTGAAGATAAAAGCATCTTCGATCTTTCAAACAACGAACTCTGCCGTTTAAGAAGACAAAGGATAGGATTTGTTTTCCAGGCATACAATCTTCTTGAAGAACACACCGTTAAGGAAAACATTCTTATGCCGCTTCATCTTGACGGAAGGGATGTGGATCCGGAATTTTTTGATGAACTTGTTGACGCAATTGAAATCAAAGATAAACTCAACAGATATCCGGACCAGCTTTCCGGCGGAGAACAGCAAAGGGTTGCTATCGCCCGTGCTCTTGTTTCAAAACCCGCAATTATTCTTGCGGACGAGCCAACCGGAAACCTTGACCCGAAAACCGGCGACCAGGTTCTTAAACATCTTAAAGAACTTGCTGCAAGGTTTAAGCAAACGATTCTTCTTGTCACACACGATATGGAAATCGCCGGAATGGCGGACAGAATAATTCGTCTTCATAACGGAGAAATAGTTGAAACAAAAGAAAATTAAAAAAAGGCCGACAGATTTTAAATCTGTCGGCCTTTTTTTAAATACTAAGTTGTTGCCGCAAGACTTGAGCATCTCTCAAAAAACCGCATGCTCATGCGGTTTTTTGACACTCGTTTATTATTCCCACTCGGCTTGGGAAGCCTTAATTCTCAAAAAGTAGCGACATCACTACACGATTTTATCCTTTATTTATGCGGTTCTTCGGAACCACCGTTTTTATTATACTGAAACCCTGTACTCAAAATGTACTCAGAAGGGAGTATCGGATTACAAGATAAGTATAGCGAAAAATAAAACGAATGTCAACACTTTAAAGTGATAAATTGAAGTTGGCGCATAAAATTAAATGTGATTTTTTATCCAGGTTTCAAGTGAATCTTTACGCTTGGGTATTAAAGATACACCCAGACTCATCAGTGTTACACTAGAACTAGGTGTGATTTGAACAGCTACAATGGGTTTCCCTATGGAAATAGCATATCTAATTTCATCGATTGACATCCCATTTGCTATTGCAGGTCTGTTCGAACAAATTACCACGCTTGCGTGCTGAATTTGTTTTTGAATTTTAGGATCCACATTAAATCTCCAATCTATTTCATCGAAAGGAGAGCTTGAGGGAACGGAATAATCTCTTACATTGAATTTTGTTCTGTCTAAAATATTACTTATTTCATTATAATCATTGTTGTTCCAACGGTGCGGAATAAAAACATTTATTAGCATTATAAATCTCCTTAATTACTTTGTTCTATAATTGGGTGAAATATTGAAATAACATACAATACAATAAAAATAATTGGAATAAATTTTTCGATTTTTGTTAATCCAATATATTTGTATTCCGTTTTCAATTTTTCCTATTCATAATTAAATGGAGAGAGCGGTAGAGAATTTTCAATTTCATTAATTATTTGAAATTTAACGGTATTCAGTTTTTTGTAATTCTGAATTATGCAAAGCCAAACTATACAAATAATAATTCCAATCACAGATAAAATAGTGTTTTTGTAATCCTGAGAAAAGGAAATTGCTGCTGCCAAAGCCACATTAATAGCTATAAAAAAATTGTTGGCGCTATTTCGATTTTCAGTGATTTTATTTGCTGTTTCTGTGTAGGTTTTCCATTGCTCTAAAATAGCCGTACTATATCCAGCACCATATTTTTCTTTAGAAACAGAATTTAATTTCATTTAATCATTTTCACCTTACCTAAAAATTACATATTGACATCAAATTATATTAAGGTCGTTACCGAAAACAACCTTACAACCCTTATGGTAACCCATAACATGAACGATGCAATAAAATACGGTAACCGCCTTATTATGATGGATCACGGTCACGTTATCCTTGATATTTCCGGCGAAGAGAAAAAGAACCTTAAGGTTCCGGATCTTCTTGCGAAATTCGAGGAAGTCAGCGGAAAAGAATTTTCCAACGACAGAATGATGCTTGCAAAATAAAATTGCCTGCGTACTTGCAAATAAAAAAGCTCCCCAAAAGAGGGGAGCTTTTTTAATGCAAAAAAATGCCCCGGAAAATCCGGGGCATTTTTATTATGATTTTAAATATGGAAAACGATAGATTCTATCTTATTTTCCAAATTTTTTGGTGGCAACTGCGCATGCTGCGATAACTGCAACTGCACCGAGAAGAGAAAATCCGTTTGCCGGAGCGCCGGTTTCGGGGTTAACTTCGTCTTCGTCTTTTTCAATTACTTCTTTATCGGAATCGTCTTCGGGACGATCGGGCCATACGGGTTTATCCGGGAATTCGGGAAGTTCGGGATATTCGGGACATTCAGGATAATCGGGATACGGCAGATAAGCTTTGAAGGAGAATACGTTGATGTTGGTGGAGCTGCTGAGACCGTCTGCAGTGGAAGCGGTAATGGTTACAGTGCCTACTGCTTCTTTGGTGGTAACAAGAGCTTTGTAATAGATCTTGCCGTTTTCATCAACTCTGGTTCCGTTTGCTTCAACAGTTGCAATTTCTTCGTCGCTGGAAGTCCAGATTACGTCTTCAAGAATGTTGGAAGGTTCGATGTATGCTTCAACTTCAAAAGTCTTTTCACCGTAAACGAAGCTGATCTGGTTTTCAAGGGTAATGGATTCGGAAGGAACAAGATCTTCAGTAAGCGGGATCTCGTAGCTGATGGATTCGTTCTGTGCATAGTCGGCAGCGTAAACTGCAAGGCTTTCAAATCCTGCCTCAACAAGACCGGTTACGTTGTAGGTGAAAGTAAGAATTTCGCCTGCTTCGGTAACGTTATCATCGAAAACAACTGCGTCGCTGAAAGCATATTCACCGTCCGGGCTGATGAGCTGCATACCCATTACATAATGGGAATCATAAAGAGCAAAGCTTACATAATGTTCGCCTTCAACTTCATCATGGCGGGTTGCGATAACTTCGGGAGCGGTGCCGTCAATATAGATCGGCATGGTGTGTTCTTTGGTGCCTGCGGGGCTGTTGGTTCCGTCAACTTTTGCGGTTGCGTTGATAGTGTACCAACCGTCTGCAAGAGGAGCAAGCGCGTTGTCAACAATTTTGTAAGGAACCCAACCGTAATCGGTAGGACCATATGCAGACATTACATATCCGCCGGTGGAATAGTAGAAGGATTTGAGTACGTTTTCATAAGTGTTTTCGGTGCCGAAAGTATCAACGTAAAGCTGGTCACCGTAAGGAACGAAACCGAGGATTTCAACAGCTTCGCCGTTTTCATCGGTGATGTTGAAGGACATGGTCTTGGGAGCACGGAGAAGGCCGTAATCCATAAGAGCAACATATCCGTATTCTACCATTTCGGGAGAGAAAGCAACTTTTGCGGGGTCTGCTGCGGTATCGTCATAGAAGAGGTTATAACCGAGATAGAAGCCCTGGCCGGAGGAAAGGTTAATAGCTGCTGCGCCGCCGTTATATACGGAAGCGGGTTCTTCGTCGTAAATGGTGTCGTCGAAGATAGGAGCCTGTCCCCAATCGCCGTAGAATCCGAGATAAGGAACAGTAAGGCTGATTCCGTCTTCGTTTCCGGAGCTGAGGATGATAAATCCTTCAACAAAGGTACCGTTTGCATAAAGTGCGTCGAAGAATTCTTTGGTTCCTTCGGTAAGAGCGATTTTTACTGCAACAGTAACTTCGCCGCCTGCGGGAACGATTACTTCGTCCTGGCTGAATTCAACGGTGATATCTTCGTCGGTAAGAACCATCTGGTCTTCGAGCATATAGTATTCGCCGTAAGCTTCTGCATAATAAGAAGTGAGGGAAACGGAGTTCATTGCGTAAACAAGTTCTTCATCGCTGAAGTTGTGAACGGTAAGTTCAAAACCATATTCGCCGTTCATATTGTCGCCGAGCTCTGCTTTCGGACGTTCGGAACCTGCAACGGTTACGTATGCGCCGGTGTTTACAGCGTTGGAAACTTTTGCAAGTCCTGCGCCCTGTTTTCTTACTGCGTAAGGAGTATTGTATTCGTCAAGAACAGGTTCTGCGGTGCACATGAGAAGTGCGTTGATGAATTCCTGTCTTTCAACATCGTCAAGGGTGGGGAAGTTTGCTTTTACATATTCCTGCATGATTGCAGCTGCGCCTGCCATATGAGGAGCAGCCATGGAAGTACCGCTCATGGAACCGTAAGTGCCGCCGGGAAGGGTGGAATATACATATCCGCCGGGAGCAGTGATTTCCGGTTTGATGGAAAGATCGGGAGCAGGTCCAAGGCTGGAGAAGGAGGACATAAGTCCCGCGTCTTCAACGGGAGCAAATTCTTTGTAATCAGCAGAAACAGAAACAGTTTTGGTTTCCTGTGCTGCAAGGAATTCGCCGTCTGCAAGAGAAACGAAAATGGAAGGGATTACGCTGTTGGTCTGCATGTTGATAAGTGCGCCTTCAACGTTGTCGTAAACAATAAGACCGATTGCGCCTGCAGCAGCAGCATTTGCTTCTTTTTCGGTGAATGCAAGCTCGCCGCGCTGAACAAGAGCAATTTTGCCGGTTACGTCGATTTCAGCAAAATCTTCTGCTGCGCCAAGACCGGGAACAACAACATATTCAACTTCCTGGCCGTTGAAGGTTTCAACAAAACCTTTTTCGGTTCCTTCGTTGGTGTCGCTGTAAAGCATCTTGGTTCCGTTGGAAAGGATATAAGCCATGAAGTTGTAGCCTTCGTTAACGCTTGCAACGGAAAGAGCTGCAGGATAGGTGGAAGGAGAACCTACAATACCGCTGTCGGGTTCGGAAGTTTTTGCATATCCAAGACCTTCGGTGTTTTCAACGGAGTTGGTTTCGTTACCTGCGGAAACCATGAGGTTGATGCCGGCTTCTTTAACTGCGGAATAAATAGCGTTGGTAAGTTCATCTTCATAGGTGAAGCCGCTGGGAGAACCAAGGCTCATGTTGATTGCGTCAACACCGAGAAGAACAGCGTCTTCAAGTGCTTCGAAAATTACATAATCGCTTGCGCCGCCTTCATCACCGAATACTTTCATGGAAACGATCTGGGTGTCGGGTGCAACGCCTCTGAATGCGTCGCAGTCTGCGCCGACAGTACCGGAAACGTGAGTGCCGTGCTGCTGAACGTCGGTTACGTCAGCTACGCCGTCGTTGTAGTTGTAAGCAAAAGGAACTTTTTCGCTTACGTAAAGAGCAGCTGCATCAGCTTCTGCATGGAAGGTGTTGGATGCGAGAAGTTCTGCAATATCTGCTTCGGTAAGAGCGGGATCTGCGGGAGCATTTGCAAATGCTTCGTGATCAACGTCAAGACCGGTGTCGATAACTGCAGTTACGGAACCTTTTCCGGTGTAACCTACATTATCGGATTCGATCATTTCGCCGCTGCCTACACCTGCAAAGGTGTTGGTTTCAATAGGAGCGGGAGCATCATAGGTGTTGGAAACATAAACTGCTTTAACACCGGGAAGATTTTCAAGATAAGCTTTAGCTCCGAAAAGACCGCTTACTGCGATACCGTTCATGATTACCTGGTAGGAACCTTCAACATCAAGGTCAAATTTGCCGTTGAATTTGATAAGGTTTACAAGGTCTTTCTGAATTTCGACGATTTCATCGATGATTTCGCCGCCTTCAAAACTGTCGAGATATTCGGCAGCAGAAAGGCTTGCGGGTTTTGCTTCAAGGATGGATTCGCCTTCGAGTTCAACGATGAAAGTTACTTCGCTGTCTGCTTTGAATCCGGAAAATTCCTTGCCGGAATTTCCAAGAACATCTTTGATCAGTTCAGAATTTCCGTTGGACTCTGCAATGATTGCGTTATCGAAATCCGGAACGATTTCGATAGAGTCGTAAGATGCTGCAAATGCGTTTACTGCGCCGGAAAGGGACATTGCAATAACAAGAGCAAGAGCAATGCATCTTTTGAAAATACTTTTCATTTTTTTCCTCCTCTTTCGAGGCCGCGGGAATATTCCCCCGGTCCCAAAAAACTGATTTGATCCATAAAGAACAGGTTTTGCGTTTCCCTTCCTTAAAAAGCAAAACCGCCTTTATATATGTATAATATATATACGTTTATCACTTTACCACTATTTATAATATAATTCAAGCAAAATTTGCCAAAAAAATGTTTTTTGGCGGAGATTCGGCAGCCTTGACAAAAACAACAAATTTTCTGTTAAATTTTTATATTGTTTTCTAACTCGGTGTTATGCATATTACAGAAAAATGGGGAACAGGTATTTTAAATGTGCAGGTAAAAATATTTTTGCCTTTTTCCGTGATATGTAGTATAATGTCCGTGTGCACGGGAAAACTTCCCGAACAGAAAAACAAAAAGCATTTTTATGGAGGTTTCTGAATCATGGCAGAAGGCAGAATTCTTAAAAGAAGCGAAGTTCCGGAAGAATACACCTGGAACCTTAAAGATATGTTCGAAAGCGACGAGGCGTGGCTTGCCGAATA
Source organism: Oscillospiraceae bacterium (assembly GCA_017435745.1). Lineage (GTDB taxonomy): Bacteria > Bacillota > Clostridia > Oscillospirales > Ruminococcaceae > UMGS1668. The sequence goes on along the minus strand of JAFSEN010000083.1, from coordinate 552 downwards.
CGAAGCGCTTAAAGCTTTCCCCGAAGTTGTAGCAAAATATCAGGGAACACTCGGCGAATCCGCCGCAAATCTTCTTGAATATTTTAAAAAGGAAGATGAACTTTCCGTTCGCCTTGAAACTCTTTATACCTATGCAAGCTGCAGCGGCGACCAGGATATGAGCAATGCAAAATATCAGGATTTCCGCGGAAAAGCAATGGCAACCATCGTTGCGATAGAATCCGCTTCCGCTTATGCAACTCCCGAAATCATGGCAATTCCGGAAGAAAAACTCAATGCTTTCTATGCCGAATGTCCCGAACTCGAAACTTACCGCAGAAGCATCTATAAAATCCGCAGAAGAGCCGCACATATCCTTTCCAAAGAGGAAGAAGCCCTTCTTGCTTCCGCAGAGGAAATGGCAGATTCCGCAGATAAAATCGGCGGAATCCTCCGCAACGCCGACCTTAAATTCCCGAGCGTTGTTGACTCCGAAGGCAACGAACACGCCCTCACCAACGGTTCTTTTGTTCCGCTGGAGGAAAGTTCCGACCGCGTTCTCAGAAGGAACGC
>JAFSEN010000082.1 GCA_017435745.1 Oscillospiraceae bacterium | reverse complement strand
CATCCGAGCTTCTAAACTTTACTTTTTTGATAATCATATGTCACCTCCAAATTCAAGTTTGTCTAATTGTTTTATCCATTTTATCACATTACTGAAAATTGGACAAGAACAGGCCGCTTTGATAAAAGATTCCGGACTTTGTCTTGAAGAATATCTTGCTCAGTAAACTGAATAACACAAAAAAACACCCGCCGCCGGCGGGTGTTTTTTTGTGTTATTCAAGCAGAAATATGCGTTTTAACAATCCGAATGAATCTTTATTTTTTGTAAAAAGATAAATAAGGAACGCTCCTCCGACATTCAAAATCAAATCGTCGATATCGCAGCTTCCGGAAAGGGTTGCAAACTGGAGAATTTCCACCGCCGCAACTATCAGCGAACAGGTAAGCAAAAAAATTCCGCTTCTGCGCTGTTTTTCAAAATTAAGCGGAAGAAGTATTCCGAGCGGCATAAGGCAAACAAGATTTCCGGCTATGTTGACCATAAACTGGCGGAAATCGCCTTTTGTAAAATATGCCGAAATCGTTTTGAACGGAACGAGATTTAGGCTGTTTTGGACGTAAGTTTCAAAAAGTTCTCTGCTCCAGCTTACAAATCCGCCGTTTCTTCCCCAAAGAGGATCAAAAAGAGTAAGCGTTGCAAAAAGCAGCAGATAAAGCGCCAGAAATATGCGAAGATTTATCTTCATCGGGCGGTTGTTTCCGCTTTGTTTTGTCAGAAGAAAACCTCCGAACCATAAAAACCCGCAGCTTCCGCAAAGGAGCACAAGCCTTCCGGATGTTGAAAGGAAAAATCCCGGAATTATTTCCGCGGCAAAATAGATAAGAAGCAAAGCCGCGGCAAATGAATATGAAGCGACCGCAATGGGCTTAGAAACTTTCTGCAATCTCAAGTCCCTCTTCTATTGCGGAGGCAATTTCCGCTTCAATGGTTTCCTGCGGAAGATAATCAAAGTTGCTTCTTGCAACCACTTCGAACCCTTTTATTCCCCAAAGCCAAAAAAGCGCTTTGAGATAAGGGGTAGCCTGTTCAAGGGGTTCGCCGGTTTCGATTTTCATTCCGCGGGTTGTTATGAACATTGCGTTTTCAGCTTTGCAAAGGCCGAAACAGGTTTTGTCGTCGTTGTCGAAAGTTACTCCGAAAAGGGAGCAAAGTTCAAAAAATGTTTTGAGAGCCGCGGGAATCGACATATCCCAAAAAGGCGCGGCAATTACGATTCTGTCGGCGTTTTTAATTTTGTTCGCCCAGCAAAGAGCATCTTCGGAAACGGTTCCGCCGGTTCTGCGGCGGTTTTCGTCAATCTGCACCGGATGCAGTTCAAGGTCGTTTATGGTGATTGTTTCCACGTCGTAACGTTCCTTGAGTTTTTCAATGATAGGTGCAGCAATTCGCTTTGTGCGGGAAAGTTCATTGCGGATGCAGGAATCGATATAGAGAAGTTTTTTCATTAAAAGCACCCCTTTCATTAAAGAAAGTATTCCATAAAAAATCGGTTTGATTCAGCTGTTTTTATATCGGCAAAATTTTAATAATATTTGTATTTCTGTAGCAAATTATTACAATTTCTTTTTCGAGATATTTTTCTTTTATCCTATTTTTTGAAATATCAAACGGACGTTTTTTCTTCGGAAAAATATAATAATATTTTTCGCCGGATTCATCTTTCAGCACAACGCACTCAATCAAAGAAGTTCCTTTGCTCACGGGAAAATACATAAAATTTATTTTATCACAGTGAACAGAAACCGTTTCTTCCGATGAAAATTTCACTTTTGATATTTTTCTAAAAATCCAAAAACGCTTCAAAGCCGCAACACAGAATACGTCAAAAATCACAAAAACAATCAGTTCCCCAAGAAACATTCCGCCGCTTTGCGTCTGCTTTGCTCTTTCAATAAAATCTATCATCAAAGTAATACAGAAGAAAAGAAAGAACAATGCTGCAACTCCGAAAAATTCCAACATTGAACTTTCGATAGCTGCTTTTTGCTGTTGAAGCAAATCATTCGGAACAGCGGTTTCTTTTTTGGCTTCTCTTTTTAAAGATTTAAGCGACATTGGTCATTCTCCTTTGTTATGAAACTGTGAGGGATTGAACGGACAGCGTTCTTTTATACATTGGTTATTTTTTTCGCTGTAATCACAGATTATTTTGCTTTCTTCCATTTCAATTCCGAAATTTTCGCGGACAAATTCAACCGCGGATTTTATTGCAAGGAAGGAATCTCTTTTGCAGCAGCGGGGCCCGCCGATTTTTCCTATCGCTTCAAGGGATTTTGAGGTCATTTTGTTGGAAAGACCCCATTCCTCGTTTGCAAGAGGATTGGATTTTGTGATTATCGAAACGAACATTCCGCTGCTGATTCCGGCTCCGCAGGCACCCCAGAATCCGCAGGCTCCGCCGGGAACTTTTCTTCCCTGGCTCTGCATTTCGAGAAGCGCTTCTTTTAAATCAATATCGCCGCCGGCGTTTTTATAAGCTGTAAGCAAGGCGGAACCCACCATAACGTGGTGTTCCGGACCGTGCATATGGCAAAAAGGGAGATTCATCATTTTTTTGATTATTTCCACCGGATTTTTTGATTTTTCTCCGAGACAAAGAGAAAAAATCGCATCCATTCCTTTGGTGTGGCAATCGTCGCATACATAATGGCCCTTTTCGCAGCGGGTTTTGCTGAGTTCTTTTTTGCCGCAAAGGGCGCATTCCATAAGTTCATCTTTTTTCAAGATATGTAAGGGGCGCTTTGCAGATAAGGCATTCTTCGTTCATGGGATCTCCTCTTTTCAGCATTTTACAAGAAGCCCTACACCCTCAACATGGGCAGTTTTCGGGAACATATCAACAGGCTGGACTTTTTCCGGTTCATAGCCGAGGCTCTGCATAATTTTAAAGTCCCTTGCCATTGTCGCGGTGTTGCAGGAAACATAGACGACTCTCTTCGGCGCCATTTTTGCAACTGCTTCAAGGGTATCTTCGCTGCAGCCTTTTCTCGGAGGATCGAGGATTATAACGTCCGGGGCGGTGCCGCGTTTTTCAAGTTCCGTGGCGGCTGTTCCTGCATCTCCACATATAAATTCTGCATTTTTAACGCCCATTCTTTCTGCGTTGATTTTTGCGTTTTCAACGGCTTCCGGAACAATTTCGACCCCGATAAGTTTTCCGGCTTTTTCCGCCATTGAAAGACCGATTGTGCCCGCTCCGCAATAAAGATCGAGAACAAGTTCTCCGCCGGAAAGATCCGCAAAATCTGCGGCGGTTTTATAAAGAATCTCCGCGCCGGAATGGTTTACCTGATAAAAAGCGGCGGGGGAAATATCGACGGTAACCCCGCAGAGGACGTCGGTTATTCCGTCTTTTCCGAAAATCGTTTTTGATTTTTTCCCGAGCACCACGTTTGTGCGTTCTTTGTTGGTGTTGAGCACGATGCTTACGATATTTTCAAACTGCGTGCTCAAAAGCGAAACAAGAAGTTTTTCGCCGGGAAGTTTATCTCCGTTGAGCACAAGGCAGATTCCGATTTCGCCGGTGACCTCGCCTTTTCTTATATAGACAGCACGCAGAAGTCCGCTGTGACTTTTTTCGTCATTGATAGAAATTTTGTTCTGCTTTACAAAAAAGCCGATTGCCGTAAGGATATCCGAAAATTCCTTTGGCTGGAGGCGGCAGTTTTTGCAGTCCATTACTTCGTGGCTTTTCTTTCTGTAAAAACCAAAAATCGGTTCGCCGTTTTTGCCTTTGCCGACCTGATAAATGGCTTTGTTGCGGTATTCTTCGGTTTTCGGCGAACCTATTGCCGGAAAAGGTTCGATATCAAATCCGCCGATTCGCTGAACGTGGTCCCGCACCCAGCTTGTTTTTTCACGAAGTTCCGCTTCATATTTCATATGGCGGAGGGAACATCCTCCGCATTCGCCAAAAACTTCGCAATCCGGCTCGATTCGGTCGGCTGAAGCTTTGAGCACGGAATCAAGTTCGCCGTAGATGCAGTTTTTTCCGACCTTTGCAACTTTTATTTTTGCGGTATCTCCGGTAACTGTGAGCGGAGTGAAAACCACCATTCCTTCATAACGCGAAACACCGCTGCCCTCATTTGTGACAGCGGTTATTTCGGTTTCGATAAAACTGTTTTCTTTTATCAAAAGCTTTTTATCCATATCAATCCTCCGGATATGCTATTTCGCCGGAATAGCTTTGGGTAAGAAGGCTTTCGATGTTTGCAATGTGGAATTTGGTGTTTGCGGCGGCACAGTTGTTGATGATGAGAACGTCTGTGATTCCGCGGCTTTCAACAAGTTCCACAAGGTTTCCGTCGTAATAACGTTCATCGACCACATAAGTTTCTTCAAAGCCGGAAGCAATATAAGTTGCCGGGGCGTTTCCGTAGGATTCCTTGATGATAACAAGTTTTCTTCCGTTGTTTACGTCGGTTTTGATAAGGGTAAGAGGATAGTCCCCTCCAAGGAATACCCCGTAGGAATAGGGTCCGCTTGCGTAACCGTGCATTACGGAAGAAGCAAAATAATTCTTGAGGTCGCCTTTGTTGTACTGATAGGTTTTGTTAGCCACCGGGAATTCGCACCACTCGACATAGTCCGGATTTTCCTCAAGGGCTTTTGCCATGTTTGTTCCGGAATAGAGGGTTCCGAGGAAGCCTTCGATAGTATGCTTCGTATAGGAAGAATAATCGTAATAATCAAGTCCGGCAGCTTCCATAAATGCGGTATATGCGTAATATGCGCCAAGACCTGTCCAATGGTGGTCGGTGTTGAAGTAAAGATATTCGTCTTTGTGTGCTTCAAGAACGCTGTAGGCATCTACAGCGATAACGTCGCTGTCATACATGGAATAGATATAATCTATGCTGTCCTTTTCGGAATTGGAGATGTTCTGATATTTTTTCGGGAAAGGATAGAATTCCGCATGCTTCGGAATCACCATGTTGTAAACTTTAACTCCGCTTCCGAAAGCGTCGCCGTATTTATTTACAACAGAAGCATAATATTCCGCAGCGGATTTGCTTCCGCCGAAAAGTTCGAATGCAATTCCTTTATAAACGAAGATTCCCGCAACGGTTTCGCCCTGGGTTCCGTCATCAACGGGGGGCTGTTCGGTTTCGGAAGAAGTTTCGGAAGAAATCTGGCTTTCCGGCTGGCTTTCGCTTTCTATTGAAGGATCGGCGGAAGGTTCGCTTTCCGGTTTGCTTTCGGTTTCGGAAGAACTGCTTTCGGAAGAACCGGGTATTTCATCACCGGTGGTTCCGGGAACCGGTCCGTAAATCTGTGCGCCGTCGATATGAATTCCGCGGAGGCTTTCGAGCGCGGACTGGAGTTTTACAAAACTTTCGCGGAAAGTAAAAGTATCCGAATAGGCAAGTTCAACTCCAAGGGTGTATTCGCCTTTGAAAAGGGATTCAATGCTGAATTCGGGCATTTGGTTAAGGTCGCGCTTTTCATATTCGGAATAGGTCGGCTGGGGCAAAGCCCAGGCAAGGATTCCTATTACAAAAATAAGAAGAAGGCAGACTGCAACGCTTGCGATTTTTACAATTTTGTCGTTGCGTTCTTTGTTATAATCTTCGCCGTAGGCGTATTTATCGATTTTCATAAAAATTTCTGCCTCCTTTCATCAGAATTTATAGTAGAGGAAGGGGTTGTAGCTCATACCCACAAGAAGAGCGGTGTTCATAATAAGCATTACCGCATTTGCGGGTATCATAAGGATTTTTGCGGGCATCTGGAGTTTCGGACGATTTTCAATAAATTTTTTAACCGTCGGAACAATTGGCATACAGAACGCGACCGCAAGGATTATCCAGAAGATGTTGCCGAGAAGGGTTATTTCAAGGGAGATATCCCAGAAACCGATTCCTTTTGCTCCGAACATTACAGCAAGGCAATCCGCCATTTTTCCCATATCCTCAAAATAGAACATTACCCAGCCGATAACTGCGATAAAGAGAAGATAGATGTTCGAAATAACAGGAAGCTTTTTAAGCCATTTGAGAAGGAAAAGTTTTTCGATAATGATAAGAGCGCCGAACCAAAGTCCCCAGAAAATGAAGTTCCAGCTTGCTCCGTGCCAGAAACCGGTGAGGAACCATACGATGAAAAGGTTGAGGTACTGGTGCTTTCTGTTTCCTCCAAGAGGAATATAGACATAGTCGCGGAAGAATCCGCCGAGGGACATATGCCATCTGCGCCAGAATTCCGTTGCGGAACGGGCGATATAGGGATAGTTGAAGTTTTCGAGGAAATGGAATCCGAAAATTCTTCCAAGGCCGATTGCCATATCAGAATAACCGGAGAAATCATAATAAATCTGAATCGAGAACATAAGAACGCCGAACCAAACCGCGGCGGTGCTTTTTGTCGTAAGGTCGCCGGTAAGATAGGTTTCGGCGAACTGTCCGGCAACGTTTGCAATAAAAACTTTTTTGGTAAGACCAACGAGGAATCTTGCGGTTCCGGCCCAGATGTCGTCGAGATTTTCCTGACGGTTATTTACTTCAATTGCAACGTCCGCATAGCGTACGATAGGACCCGCAACGAGCTGGGTATAGAGCGAAACATACATGAAGAATTTCATATAGTTATGCTGGGGTTCAACGTTGCCTTTATAAACGTCAATAGTATAGCTTAGGGTCTGGAAAGTATAGAAGCTTATACCGATTGGAAGCGCAAATTCCGGAACCGGAAGATCAAGCCCAGTGAGGAAATTGATATTTTCCACGAAAAATCCGCTGTATTTAAAAATTCCGAGAAGGCCGAGATTAAGAACAAGCGAAGAGATAAGCGCAAGTTTTGCGCCGATTTTTCCGCGTTTTTTTTCAATAATACGGCCATGGAAATAGTCGATGGTCGCACTGAAAATAAGAAGGGTTACCCAAACAGGTTCGCCCCATGCATAGAAAAAGAGCGAAAAGAAAATCAGAACCGCGTTTCTGAACGCTCTGTTCTTTGTGCCGAAATAGAGAATCAGGTTAAGCGGCAGAAAAAGATAGAGGAAAAATAAGTTTGCAAATACCATATTTTTGTCGTCCGTCCTTGTTTGAAATTTTAATCTATCTGATGTCGTTTTTTAAGCGAACTTTTTTGTTGCGACAGTAAAAATATAATAACCTATTTTTATATTCTTTTCAACAAATATTGAATTATTTAACAATTTCCTAACAAAATTATTCCCCAACCGATTATTTAAGCCGGAAAAGAAGCTTTGCAAGTCCTTTTGCCGAAAAAGGGATTATCGGCGAAAAATATCCGCCTTTTCCGTGGATTTTTGTTGAAAGAAGAAGGTAAATTGTAAGAATGATTCCCGCAAGAAAACCCCAAATTCCGAAAAGCGCTGTTCCCACAAGCATAAACATTCTCATAAATTTTATTGCGTAGCCAAGCTCATACCCGGGCTGGCTGTAATTTGCCATTGCGACGAACGCCATATAGAGCATTGTTTCCGAAGCAAACCAGCCGCTTTTCACCGCAAAATCGCTTACAATTATGCCGGCGATTATTGAAAAAGTTGATGAAAGCATTCCGGGGGTGTTTAGGGACGAAAGCTTAAGCCCGTCGATTACAAATTCAAGGATCAAAAGCTGCCATATTATCGGGATATTCTGGTTTTCCGTAACAAGGACAAAACGGAAAACTTCCGGCACTTTTTCCGGATATTCCAGCGCAAGAAGCCACACCGGAGTTACAAAAAGAGTTACCAGCATCGTTAAAATTCTTGTGATACGAAGATATGCGCCGGTAAGCGGAGGAAAATAATAATCGTTTGCATCTTCCGCAATATCAAAAATCGTTGCGGGCATTATCATTGCCGTCGGTGTGTTATCGACCAATACTATAAGGTCGCCCTGCATTATCTGCGCCGCGGCAACATCCGGTCTTTCGGTAAATTTATATTTCGGGAACGGATTCCAGCGCTGTTTTCCGTTAATGACGTTTGCCATATCCTCCTGGCTCATGGTCAGCGCTTCGATTTTTGAATTTTTGATTTTGCTGCGGACGTCTTCAAGCATTGTTTTATCGACTTTTCCGCCAAGGTAGCAAAGAGCGATATCGGTTTTGGAAACTTTTCCGATGGACTGATATTCGATGCTCAAATCGCAGTCGCGGATTCTTCGGCGTATAAGCGCCGCATTGAAAAGCATTGTTTCCGTAAAACCATCCCTTGAACCCCGCAAAACCTTATCCCGGTCCGGCTCCGCATTATCTCTTTGGGGATAATTACGCAGTTCAAAAATAAAAGCGTTTTCAAATCCGTCTATCATGAGCACGGTTCTTCCGCTGAGCACTGCAGTTACTATCATTTCATCATCGCTTTCCGGATCGACCCCGCCGAATGGGATAAATCTTTCAAAAAAATCCTTTTCGGAATCCGCATCGCCTTCCCGAAGAAGCGAAAATTCCGCAAGAATACGCTCGAGAACATCGCTTCGGAGGAAGCCGTCTATCATATAAAGCACAGCCGGTTTTCCGGCGATTACAAGTTCCCTTTTCTTTAAATCGAAATTGCGTTTTGTGCAAAAAAGCGCATCAAAATGCAGTTTATTTGTTTCTATATCCGTTGAAATATTCATAAAAACGCCGCCTTTCCAAAGGATATTTTTCCAAAAAAAGCGGCGGTTATTACAATCTTTGAAAATAATATGAGCACGCAAAAAAACTTGTGCTCAAAATTTGGTTTTTTCCCTCCCTGTTGACGCGGCGCCGTTTTTATGGTATAATTGTTGCGTAAGCAACAGTTGCATTCGCAACAAGATAACTTCAGAAAAGGAGGAAGATATATGCCGAAATTTATGAAAAGTCTTAATATAATCAGCCGGTGCCAAAGTTCTTTCCGCACAGCAAAACTCGGAAAGGAACTTTGTGGTGCTCAACATTCCCTTGTTCTTGCAATCTGCCGCGAACCGGGCAGAAGCCAGGACGAACTTGCAAAAGATATTTGCATCGACAAAAGCGGCGTTGCAAGGTCTCTCGCTTCTCTTGAATCCAAAGGATTTGTTGAAAGAAAAGCCGACCCGGAAAACAAACGCAAACTTCTTGTTTATCCTACGGAAAAGCTTCTTGAAATAATCCCCTCCGTCCGAAGCGTAACGGCGGAATGGAACAAAATTGTTTCCGAAGGAATTTCCGAAGAGGAATTTGCCGTTTTTCAATCCGTTCTTTTCCGCATTGAAAAAAACGCCAGAAAAACCGTTGAAAACCAGGAGGTGACGCCGGAAAAATGAAGTTTTTTATAAAATATCTTAAACCTTTCAAAAACCGTATGGCTCTCGGCTTTGCAATAAAAGTTTCGGGAACCGTTGCGGAACTTTTTCTTCCCTATATTCTCACACATATCCTCGATAACGTAATCGTAACTTTGCGGATCGAAAAAGTTGTTTTCTGGGGAATCGTTATGATAATCTGCGCGGCCGCCGCCTGCGCCGGAAACATTATTGCAAACCGCATGGCTGCAAAAACCTCGAAGGATTTTTCCAAAAAAATGAGGAAGGATCTTTTTGAAAAAACGCTTTATCTTTCCGCAACCGATACGGACCGTTTTTCAATTCCTTCCCTTGAATCGAGGATCACCACCGATACTTATAACGTCCATAACTTCGTAAGCATGATGCAGCGAATGGGAGTGCGCGCCCCGATTCTTCTTATCGGCGGGCTTACCATAAGCTTTTTTATGGATGCAAACCTTGCTCTTATAATGCTTGCAACTCTTCCTTTTATTTTCATAACCGTTTATTCTATTTCCAAAAACGGCATTCCGCTTTACACAAAAGTTCAGAAATCCGTTGACGATATGGTAAGAGTTGTCCGCGAGGACACCCAGGGAATCCGCGTAATAAAAGCTCTTTCCAAAAACGATTATGAAAACCGCCGCTATGACGAAGTCAACCTTGCTCTTTCAAAAGAAGAACGCAAAGCCGGAACAATTATGGGTTCGGTAAACCCGATTATGACCCTTCTTATGAACCTTGGAATTACCGCAGTTGTTGCGGTAAGCGCTTTTACCGTTGCAAAAGGAATTTCCACCCCGGCAACCGTTATCGCCTTTGTTCAGTATTTCACTCTTATTTCCATGGCGATGATGGTAATTTCGAGGATCTTCGTTATGTACACAAAATGTGCCGCTTCCGCAAAGCGTATTGCGGAAGTTCTTGAAACCCCGGATGAATTTTTTGTTACGGAAGATAATTCCGCACCGGACAGCGAAAATTTTATCTCTTTCGAAAACGTTTCTTTTTCCTACCTCGGAAAGAAAAACAATATTGACAATCTTTCCGTTTCCGTTTCCAAAGGCGGAACTCTTGGAATAATCGGTGCGACCGGAAGCGGAAAATCCACCTTCACAAAGCTTCTTATGCGAACTTATGAAGCGGATTACGGAAAGATAAAAATCAACGGAAGAGATATAACTTCCTATGACCGGAAGGAACTTACCGGGTTGTTCGGAGCCGCGCTCCAAAACGATTTTCTTTATGCGGATACCATCCGGGAAAACATTTCTTTCGGGCGCGAACTTTCCGAAGAAGAGATAAAACACGCGGCAAAAATTGCCCAGGCGGAAGAATTCATTGAAGCTCTTCCGGAAAAATACGGCCATATTATCGCGCCGAAAGGAACAAATCTTTCCGGCGGACAGCGCCAAAGGCTTCTTATTGCAAGGGCTGTGGCCGCAAAGCCGGATATCATAATCCTTGATGACTCTTCCTCCGCGCTCGACTATAAAACAGATGCGGCTTTGCGCAAAGCTCTTGAAACCGAACTTTCCGGTTCCACCGTTATAACCGTTGCACAGAGGGTCAGCTCCGTTAAAAACTGCGACACAATCCTTGTTCTTGACAACGGAAAAGTTATCGGAAGAGGAACCCACGAGGAACTTCTCGAAAATTGTTCCGAATACAGAGAAATCAGCGATTCACAGATGGGAGGTGCTTTTGTTGACTGATAATAAACAGAAAAACACCAAAGGCATTCTCATAAGGCTTGGAAAATATGTTTTCAGGGAATGGCCGCTTTTTATTTCCGCAGTTGTCTTTACTCTTTTTTCAAACCAGCTTGCTCTTCTCGGACCAAAATATTCCGGCGCGGCAATAGACGCAATCAGCCTTTCCGGCGGAACGGATTTTGATTTGGTTTTTGAAAACGTTTTAAGAATGGCGGTCTGCTATGCGTTTTCCGCAATTCTTGCCTATTTTCTTGCGGTAATCATGGTGCATTTAAGCCAAAGAATCGTTTACACCATGAGAAAACAGCTTTTTGAAAAGCTTAACACCCTTCCGGTAGGATATTTTGACACCCATCCGACCGGAGATATCATAAGCAGAATTTCTTACGATATCGACACCATAAACTCTTCCCTTTCCCATGACCTTGTTCAGGTTATGACAAGCGTTTATACAGTTTTGGGTTCTCTTGTTTTCATGTGGAATATTTCAAAACCCATGATTATGATTTTTGCTTTTACCGTTCCTGCTTCGATTCTTTTCACCCGCTACCGTTCAAGAAAAGTTCGTCCGCTTTTCAGCGAACGTTCCAAAAAGCTTGGCGAGCTCAACGGTTTTGCGGAAGAAATGCTTTCCGGAACAAGAAGCATTGAAGCTTACGGAAAACAGGACGTTATTTCCGGAAGATTTAACGAAAGAAACGAAACCGCCATGGAAGCTTATTACAGAGCCGAATATTACGGCGCGACCCTCGGTCCTTCCGTAAACTTCATCAACAATCTTTCCATGTCCCTTGTTGCAATGCTGGGCGGAATACTTTATATGCTTTCCTGCGGCGGAAAAGTTGAAGAAGCTTCGATTTTTTTTATAACTCTCGGCGGCGTAGCCCAATTTGTTCAGTATTCAAGAAAATTTGCCGGACCGATAAACGAATTTGCAAACATCCTTCATGAATTCCAATCCGCTTTTTCTGCCGCGGAAAGGGTTTTTCGAATCATCGACGAAGAACCGGAACCCGCCGATACTCCCGACGCTCAAAACCTTGATGAAGTGAAAGGTTTTGTGGAAGTTGATAATATTTCCTTCGGATATGTTCCGGAAAAACCGATTCTCAAAAACGTTTCCGTAAAAGCGGAACCGGGAAAAACCATTGCGATAGTCGGCCCCACCGGCGCAGGAAAAACCACCATAATAAACCTTTTAATGCGGTTTTATGACGTGGATTCCGGCGAGATACGCCTTGAGGGAATTCCGGCAAAAGACATAAAACGAAAAGACCTCCGCAAAGCTTTTACAATGGTCCTTCAGGACACTTGGCTTTTCCACGGAACAATTTTTGAAAACATTGTTTACGGAAGAGAAAACGCAACTCTTGAAGAAGTTAAGGCAGCCGCAAAGGCCGCAAGAATCGACAAATATATCGAAAGCCTTCCGGAAGGATATGACACCGTTCTTTCCGATGACGGCGTCAACATTTCCAAAGGTCAGCGCCAGCTAATCACCATTGCAAGAGCGTTTCTTTCGGATGCGCCGATGCTGATTCTTGACGAAGCAACTTCCAACGTTGACTCCAGAACGGAGATAAAAATTCAGGAAGCCATGGGTGAACTTATGAAAGGCCGCACCTGTTTTGTAATTGCGCACCGCCTTTCCACCATTCAGAACGCGGACAATATTCTTGTTGTCCGGGACGGAACCATTACCGAACAGGGCACCCACGAAGAACTTCTTGCGCTCGGCGGATTTTACAGCACCCTTTATAATTCTCAGTTTGCATAAAACAAAAAAGGACGGCAGAGCCGTCCTTTTTTTGTTAAATTAAAACGGCGGGAGCAAGCCCCCGCCCTACTTTTGAATTATAATGTTTTATATTTCGGAATGATGTCGCCGCGGATAAGGCTTCCGAGAACGGATTCGAGCATAACTCCCTGGCGGGGGTCGCTTCCGTAGCTGAAAGTTGTTTTAACGCAAAGTTCTGCAAAATCCGTTGCCTTTCCGATGGCGATCGGAAGGCTTGCTCCGCCGAGCATTGCACCGATAAGAACTGAAGCGAAAATATCTCCGCAGCCGGGATAATGAACGGGAATGTATTCGCATGGCGAATACCAGAAAGAACCCTGTTCGCCGTCGTAACCGATGTTTGCAAGAATTCCCGAAGCAAGTTCAACCCCTGTAACTACAATCATTTTTGGGCCGAGGTTATGGAGCTTAAGCAAAAGGCTTCTTGCTTCGGTAACAGTCATAGGTTCCGTTTTATAGTTTTCTCCAAGAAGCATACAGGCTTCCGTAAGATTCGGGGTAACCACATCCGCCACCGCAACAAGTTCTTTCATTCTGCTCTGAAGGCTTTTTGTGCAGGTTTTATAGGCTTTTCCGTTGTCGCCCATTACCGGATCAACGATTTTCAGAGCATTTGGATAACTTTTGAAAAATTCAAGGCAGGAATCCACCTGTTCCTCGCTTCCGAGAAATCCGGAATAGACCGCTTCAAAATCGATATCAAGATTTTTGTAATGTTCAAGGGTCGGTTTTATGTAATCCGTAAGATCCCGGAAAACAACTTCGCCGAAGCCGCCGGTATGGGTTGAAAGAACGGCGGTAAGAACCGGACAGACCTGGTTTCCCATTGCGGAAAGAACCGGGAGTATTACGGATATTGAGCATCTTCCGAAGCCGGAAAGATCATGTATTGCGGCAACTCTTGCCGGTCTTTTTTCCATAGGAACACCTCTTTCTTATTGCCTCCCCTGTCAGGGGAGGGGGACCGTTGCCGTATGGCACGGTGGAAGGGTTTTATATCCGGCGGGAGCAAGCCCCCGCCCCACTTTACAAATTTTTATTTAAAAATTTTCTCCATTTAAATCGCCGGAAAATTCCGCGTATCTGTTTTTTGAAACTGCGGAAAATAATTTTACCAAACGAAGAATGGAGGGATTTTTTATGAACAGAACAGTTTCCGCAGTTATGAGCGGTGCTGCAGCCGCAGCAGCGATTGGAACAGCGGTTTATATGATGAACGGGCACAGCAGAACAAGCAATGTCCGTAAAATGCGCAAAAGCGCCGCAAAAACCGTTAAAGCAGTCGGCAATATTGCCAACGGAATTTCAAGCATTATGCGTTAATTAAGTTCATCAATGGTAAGCCCGTAACTTGGAAGAAATTCTTCCACAAAGGTCATTGCTTCCGGAAGCTCCATTTCCTTAATGGATTCCATTATGCTGATTTTCGCTTTTGAAAATTCGCGGTTTCCGGAATTTTCCTCCTCAACGCATTTTATAAGGGCGGAAATTTTATCCGCCGCTTTGAGCAATTTAAGAAGTTCCGGGTCTTCGCCCGAATGGTCAAAAAACGGTTCATAATCCGGGCGAAGATCTTCCGGAAGCATTCCGAGAAGTTTTTTGTTTGCAACGGCTTCAACTTCCTTATAGGCTTCCTTTATTTCCGGATTATAATATTTTATCGGGGTCGGCATATCGCCGGTTAAAATCTCGCTGCAATCATGGTACATAGCAAGCATCACAAGGCGTTCGACGTTGCATTTTCCTCCGAAGCGGCGGTTGCGCAAAAGCCCAAGACAATGAGCGATGATCGCAGTATCGAGAGTATGGACAGAAAGAGATTCCTGCTGGCTGTTTTTCATAAGGGACCAGCGGAAAATATGTTTCATTCTTGAAATATAGGCATAAAATCTGCTTTCCTTCATTTTTTTCCTCCCAATGCAACAAAATCAGATTTTTAAGACACTTATATAATGGAACCCTTGTTCCGAAAAAAATTAGCCCGCAGGCCACCACCAAGCGGACCGTACATTATATTATAAGACTTTTTTATTAAAAAAAACAGTCCTTTTTTGTACGTTCCTGCCGCTTTGCGGGTTATTTTTTTGTTTTGGTCTTTAAATTTATGTTAAAAAGATATATACTATATATTGGGTTTTTATATTCGATAAATTTTTAAATAAAAATACAAAAAACTGTTTGAGGAAACGGCAATGATTAAAAATTTCAACCAAACAAATAAAAATATGCACTGGTGGCTTCTTCTTTTTTCCTGCCTTTGCGGAATTATTACTGTGGGGCTTATTGTTTACCGCAACGGAGGAATTTTCACCTATTACGGCGACTATAACTGCCAGCAGATAGCGTTTTATATGCATGCCCACGAACTTGTTACAAACGGACAGATAGGCTGGGATTGGAACACGGACCTTGGAGTAAACTTCATCGGTTCTTATTCGTTCTATCTTCTTTTCAGCCCCTTTTTCTGGCTTACTCTTCCTTTTGATACTTCCGCGGTTCCCTATCTTATGGCTCCGCTTTTTGTTCTTAAATTTATGACCTGCGCCGTCACCGCGTTTTTCTACATTTCCCGGTTTGTAAAAGACAAACGTTTTGCGCTCATCGGCGGACTTCTTTATGCGTTCAGCGGATACTGCATTTACAACGTTTTTTTCAACCATTTTCTCGATGTTGTTGCGTTTTTCCCGCTTATCCTTATCGGACTTGAAATGCTTATTACCGAAGACAAACACGGTCCTTTTGCCGTTGCGGTTGCGCTTAACGCCATTGTAAACTATTGGTTCTTCATCGGCGAAGTTGTTTTCACCGTTCTTTATTTCTTCATCCGCATAACCGACAAAAATATAAGCCGCCGTCTGCGTTCTTTCCTTTTTGTTGCGGCGGAATCCGCAATCGGTCTTGCAATTTCCGCGGTTGTGGTTCTTCCTTCCGTTCTTGCAATTCTTGATAACCCGAGAACCGGCCCGGACAACTTTATCAACGGCTGGAATATGTGGCTTTATTACAGCGAGCAAAGGGTTCCCGCAATAATCGCAAGCTTTTTCTTCCCTCCGGATATGCCGGCAAAACAAAATATGTTCACCGGCCAGGGAGCGCAATGGGCTTCCATGGGCGGATGGCTTCCCCTTTTCGGAATGAGCGGCGTTATCGCTTATATGCGATGCGTTAAAAACGACTGGTTAAAGAAAATGATCTTTGCATGCTGCATCTTTGCCCTTGTTCCGGTTCTTAATTCCCTGTTTATTCTTTTCAACCATTCTTTCTACGCAAGATGGTACTATATGTTCATTCTTATGCTTGTTCTTGCAACGGCAAAAGCACTTGAATCTTCCGCGGAAGGTGAAAACAGCGCAATTGAACTTCGCAAAGGTATTCTTCCTTCGATCTGCGTTATCATCTGTCTTATTATTATCCTGCTCCTTACCCCGGTTCATTACAACGACGGAAACTGGGAGATCGGACTTCTTTACAACAACAACTGGTTCTATTTAAGCGCCGGATTTGCGGTTTGCTGCGCCGTTATAACAGTTATTCTCTGGTTCCTGCGCACAAAGAAATATTACGTTAACCTTATGGTGATCCTCACCGTTGTCATCTGCTCGCTTTATGGATTTGCATACGTAAATCTCGGATATACCTTTGCGGGCGACCACGAAGAAATCATTGAAGATGCTGTCGGTCTTTCCGAAGAAATGTCCCTTCCCGAAAGCAGAAACGCATTTGCCAGGGCAGATTTTTATGAATGCTTTGAAAACATGGGTCTTTATTGGAACATTCCGTCGATCCGCTGTTTCCACAGTGTTGTAACTCCTTCCATTATGGAATTTTATCCCACCGTTGACGTTAAAAGGGATGTTTCGAGCAAACCGGATTTCGGATATTATGAACTTCGGGCGCTTCTTTCCGTAAAATATCTTTATGCGGATGCAGACGAAGCTTCTGAAAATTCCGAACTTTGCTATGGTTTTGAATATCTTTCCACCGAAAACGGCTATCATATTTATCAGAACAAAAACTATATCCCCATGGGATTCACCTTTGATGAATATATAACCGAAGAGCAATATTACAATATACACGAAACCCAGCGCGCGGAAGCTCTTCTTTCCTACCTTGTTCTTGACGAAAGCCAGACAAAACTTTACGGACAGTATCTTGACCACGACCGTTCCCCGGATGTCGGTCTTTCCTATGATAATATCCGCGAAATTGTCCGCGACAGAAAAAATTCTTCCGCTTACAGTTTTAATTATGACGAAAAAGGCTTTTCCGCAAACATTATTCTTTCCGACGACAATCTTGTTTTCTTTTCCATTCCTTACGAAAAAGGCTGGACAGCTTATGTCAACGGCAAGGAAACCGTAATCGAAAAAGTTGACGTCGGTTTTATGGCTGTTTTTGCCGGAAGAGGCCTTAACGAAATTGTTTTTGTTTATGAAACCCCGGGCCTTAAAGCAGGCGCGGTTATAAGCGCTGTTTCCGCAATCGGACTTGTTCTTTATATAGTGTTCTTCCGTTCCAGCCAGAAACGCAAAGCGGAAGATTTTACCCTTATAAGCGAATATTTCGGTTCAAAGGACCGCTATCCTTATGAATCCGAACTTTCCCCCGACGAGGACCTTACCATTGTAAGAAGCCCGGAAGATGTTCCTCCGTACCGCGAATATAAAGGTCCGGAAGAAAAAATTTATCCGGAACTTTAAAAATAATGCAACAAAACCGGCAATTTTTGACACTATTATAGTGTAAGGAGGTTTGATACCATGAAAAAAATCAGAATTTTTTCCGTAATTCTTGCGCTTATCGTTGTTTTAAGCGGCTGCGGAGCTTCCAGAGTGGATTTTGAATCAAAAAACGAATCCTATGATACCGGCGGCTGGGGCGAAGAAATGATACCCGTTTCGCCGGAAGCACCGATGGAAGAACCGGAGATGGAATCTGAAATCATCACCGAAGATTTTGCAGATTCCTCTTTCAGCGGCAACAGTTCCGCGGATATCATTGAAAACAAGCAGCCTTCCGGAAGAAAGCTTATCCGCACTTTCAACCTTGACGTTGAAACCCTTGAATTTGATTCTTTCATTTCAAGCCTTAAAGCGGAAGTCGGTTCTCTCGGCGGTTATATCGAAGGTTCCAGCGTAAGCGGAAATTCCTACAACTATTCTTCCTACCGCAGCGCATATTTCACCTGCCGTATTCCTTCCGACAAAGTTGATGCGTTTATCGGAACCGTTGGCGGACTTGGAAACATTACTTATAACAGCGAAGACACCACCGACGTTACCCTCAATTACGTTGACACCGAAGCAAGAATAAAATCTCTCCGCACCGAATATGACCAGCTTCTTGAACTTCTTGCGGAAGCGGAAAACATCGACACCATAATCCTTCTTCAGCAGCGCATTACCGAAGTTCGCTATCAGCTTGAAAGTTACGAAAGCCAGCTTCGCACCTATGACAACCTTGTGGATTACAGCACCGTTCATCTTAACGTAAACGAAGTAAAACGCGTTACCGCCACCGAAAAAGAAACGGTTTGGGAAAGAATTTCCGCAGATTTCGGCGACAACGTTTACGACATCTGGGTCGGCGCGCAGGATTTCTTCGTCTGGTTCGTTGCCAATATCCCCTATTTCATCATCTGGGCGGTAATCATTGCGCTCATCGGTTTTGTAATCAGCCGCTGCCTCAGAAACAATAAAAAATGGCAGGAACGCAAAGCCGCAAGAAAAGCAAGAAAAGCTTATAAAAAAGCGCAGAAACTTGCGGAAAACAAACCCGCCGAAAACGAAAATCCCGAAGAAAAATAACTGACGCATAAAACAAAAAAAGCTCCGTGCTCATTTGAGCACGGAGCTTTTTTGGTTTTTATCAGCCGTTGGTTATTATCAGTTTTG
>JAFSEN010000081.1 GCA_017435745.1 Oscillospiraceae bacterium | reverse complement strand
TTGGTGAACGCCATGATGTTTACACCGTGCTGGCCAAGTGCAGGACCAACAGGCGGTGCGGGAGTGGCTTTGCCACCCGGAATTTGCAGCTTAATTAAGCCAATAACTTTCTGTGCCATTGTTTTTACAAACCTCCAACCAGTACGTGGTCAAACGGAACCGATTGAACAAATTTTCGATCCCTCCCACACGCAGAATACCTATATTCTGCGTTCGCCGGCCTTTTCGCCGACTACCTCAAAAAGTAATCAATCTTTGCGGGCAACCTGTTCGAGCTCAAGCTCTGCAGGGGTATCGCGTCCGAACATGGACACGATTACACGAACTTTGTTGTCAGGAACGTCGATGGATTCGACTTTTCCTTCGAAGCCCTCAAGCGGACCACCTACAATGGATACGATGTCGCCTACGGCATATTTTACTTCGACCGACCTGGATCCGATTCCAAGTTTTGCAACCTCTTCTTCGCTGAGCGGTACGGGTTTGGAAGCAGGACCTACAAAGCCGGTTACGCCGCGGGTATTTCTGACAACGTACCAGGATTCGTCCGTAAGGATCATCTTAACAAGGACATAGCCCGGGAAAATTTTGCGTTCCACTTCACGCTTTTTGTTGTCGTTAACCTCAACGATAGTTTCGGTCGGGACGCTTACATCGAAAATAAGGTCTTTAAAACGCTTGTTTTCGATTACCTTTTCGATATTCTCGGATACCTTGTTTTCATATCCGGAATATGTGTGGACAACATACCATTTAGGAGTTTCAGACATAACTTAGTTCCTTTCGCGCATTAAGAGCCGAAGAACAGCCTGATGATAAGACCAAAGAAATAGTCTATAAGGCTGATACCAATCGAAGAGATGATAACGACTACAATTACAACAGTGGAGTTGTTTATGACCTGCTTTTTGCTGGGCCATGCAATCTTTTTAAGTTCTCCTCTGATGTCTTTGAAGAAACGTTTTACTCTTGAGAAAAGGGACGGCTTTTTCGCAGTATTTTCATTAGCCACGGTTAATACCTCTTCCTTTCCTTACTTCGTCTCTTTGTGGAGCGTGTGTTTACGGCAGAACCTGCAATATTTTTTCATTTCAAGTCTGTCCGGATCATTCTTTTTGTTTTTCTTGGTTGTGTAATTGCGTTGTTTGCACTCAGTGCATGCCAACACTATTTTGACTCGCATTGCGGCACCTCCTGATTCTTGGAATTTTTGCCTCCCTCATATAAAAGGAAATGGGTTTTTTTGCGCAAAAAAATAAACCCTTTTAGAGGTAAATATACTATAACATAAAGTATATATGCTCGTCAAGGGATTTTTTAAATTTTTTCTTAAAATATATAAAATATTTTATATACAATATTATATGTCTTTTTAAGTCAATAATCAACCAAAAGTTTGGCGATAATATAAATAATTTTTCGAGCAAAAATAATTTTTGAAGGAGGTGAAATTTTGTTTTACAAAATATTAAAAATATCGGCGGCAATTGTGACCG
This sequence comes from Oscillospiraceae bacterium, assembly GCA_017435745.1. Taxonomy (GTDB): domain Bacteria; phylum Bacillota; class Clostridia; order Oscillospirales; family Ruminococcaceae; genus UMGS1668. Next base: position 13,140 of record JAFSEN010000081.1, on the reverse strand, counting down.
TTTTTGTTTTGGTCGCAATATCCGCAATTTTTGTTTTCCAAACAATTTTGCCGGAAAAATATTATTCCGGCAGCACCGAAAAACTTTTTTATTCTTCGTCCTATGGTAAAATAATTTCTTTTGAACCGAATCCCGCCGAAACGAGAACCGTTATTAATATACAAAAAGATTCTTTTTCGGCAAAGGCAAAACTTCTCGGTATTTTTCCGGTAAAAAGCGTTTCTGTATCGGTAACCGATGAAAAAATCGTAACCGTTTGCGGAACGCCTTTCGGAGTTAAAATGTTCACCGACGGCGTCCTTATTGTAGGGTTTTCAAAAATAAAAACCGAAAAAGGCAGCCTCTGCCCCGCCGTTGAATCAGGACTTCTTGAAGGCGACGTTATAAAATCCATTGACGGTACCGAAGTTTTTACCAACGAAAACGTTGCCGAAATTATCGAAAATTCCGGCGGAAAAACTCTTGAAATTTCCGTCCTGAGGGACGGTGAAAACACTTCGGTCGATCTTACCCCGGAAATGCTTGAAGATGAAAATGTATATAAGGCCGGTTTCTGGGTTCGTGACAGCACCGCCGGGATCGGAACGCTGACATTTTACGATCCGGAAAATCTTTCGTTTGCGGGGCTTGGACACGCCGTATGCGACGTCGACACCGGAAAAGTTATCCCCTTTTCAAGCGGCGAAATTGTGGCGGCGTCCATTACAAAAATCAAAAAAGGTATTTCCGGTTCTCCCGGTGAACTCGGCGGAGTTTTTTCCGGGAACAAAAACCTTGGAACCGTAAAAATCAACAACGAAACCGGACTTTACGGAACGCTTGAATATGAGCTTGACGGGATAAATCTTCCCATTGCCCACAAACAGGATATTTACGAAGGCCCAGCCGTTGTTCTTTCCACCATAGACGGAAACGAAGCAAAGGAATATGATATCATCATTGAAAAAATCAGTCTTTCCGACAGCAGTCTTACAAAAAACATGGTGATAAAAGTTGTTGACGAGGAACTTATTGAACTTACCGGAGGAATTGTTCAGGGAATGAGCGGTTCGCCCATTATTCAGAACGAAAAATTGGTGGGAGCGGTTACCCACGTTTTCGTCAACGACCCGACGAAGGGATATGCAATTTTTGCAGAAAACATGCTTGAAATGTCGAAAAAATGCAATTGACAGAGGCTTTCGCCTCTGTCTTTTTTTCGCTTTGCGTGCTATAATGGATTCATATTTAAAAAAACAGATAGAGGTGGAATTACAATGAAAAATTACGTTGATTACATCACCGATGTAACCTGCAGACTCCTTGCAATCGACAGCCCCACAGGCTATACCAAAAACGCCGCAGAATTTGTTATGGAAGAATACCGCAAGCTCGGTTACGAACCTAAAATGACCGTTAAAGGCTGCGTGCTCGTTGATATCGGCGGAAAGAACAAGGATAACGGAATCGTTCTTGCGGCGCACACCGATACTCTTGGCGCAATCGTTTCCGAAATCAAAGGCAACGGAAATCTTAAAGTTTCCCCTCTCGGCGGAATGAATCCGAACAATGCCGAAGCTGAAAATTGCCGCATTGTAACCCGTTTTGACGGAATTTACGAGGGAACTTTCCAGCTCAACAACGCTTCGATCCATGTAAACGGCGATTACAATGACACAAAACGCAAATATTCCGATATGGAAGTTGTTCTTGATGAAGTTGTAAATTCCAAGGAAGACACCGAAAAACTTGGAATTATGGTCGGCGACATTGTTTGTTTCGACCCCAGAACCACCGTTACTTCCAAAGGCTACATCAAAAGCCGTTTTCTCGACGACAAACTCAGCGTTGGAATCCTTCTCGGATATGCAAAATATCTCAAAGACAACAATATCGAACTCGAAAACCGCCAGTATCATTATATCACAGTTTATGAAGAAGTCGGTCATGGCGGCGCCGCTTCGATTCCTGAAGGCGTCACCGAAATGATCTCCGTCGATATGGGTTGCGTCGGCGACGGACTTACCTGCGACGAGCACATGGTTTCCATCTGCGCAAAAGATTCCTGCGGACCTTATAATTATGACGTTGTAACCGGCCTTATCAAAGCCGCAAAAGAAAACGATGTCAAATTTGCCGTTGACGTCTATCCTTTCTACGGTTCTGACGTTGATGCAACTCTTAACGCAGGATACGATATCCGCCACGGACTTATCGGTTCCGGCGTATATGCTTCCCACGGTTACGAAAGAAGCCACAAGGACGGCGTTTTGAACACCCTTAAACTTCTTGCCGCCTACTGCAAATAATAAATCCACCGGACAGAGGCTCTGCCTCTGTCTTTTTTTGTTATATATGCTATAATGTCATTATCAAAGCAAAACATCTGGAGCAAAAATATGGATTTCAACGAAAAACTTGTAATATTAAGAAAAGAAAAAGGCTGGACTCAGGAAGAACTTGCAAAATTGCTTTATGTTTCCAGAACCGCCGTTTCAAAATGGGAATCCGGAAGAGGTTATCCAGGGATAGAATCCCTTAAAGCTATTGCAAAGCTTTTTTCCGTTTCCGTTGACGAACTCCTTTCGGGCGATGAACTTATCACAGCGGCAAAAACCGAAGCAGAAAGCAAAGCTTCCGCCGTTATCTTTGGACTTTTTGACTGCATGGCCGGTCTTTTGATGTTCCTTCCCTTTTTCGGAGAAAAATCCGGTGAACAGTTTTTATCCGTTTCACTTTTTGCTCTTTCGAATATTCCGCCATATCTCAAAACTGCATATATTGCCCTTATCGCAATTTCAGTACTTTTCGGAATAGCCCAGCTCGCTCTGCAGAATCTTGAAAACAGTTTCTGGAGCAGAAACAAAGCGCTTCTTTCTGTCATCATAAATTTTATAGGCCTTTTTATTTTCCTTGTCAGCAAACAGCCCTATGCCGGAACTTTTCTGCTGTTTTTGCTGGTCATCAAACTGATAATGCTGTTAAAAACACGATGACACTTTTGGTGTCGCCGCCGAAACCTTTCGTTTCTTGATAAAAGTTTCTCCCTGCCGTATGTTGTTTTCAAAACATAATGCAGGGAGATTTTTTATGAAAACAAAACGAAATTTTTTATTCACCGGACTTTTATTTTTTCTGTTTTTGATTTTTACCATATTGGTAAAACACGCGGATGTTCAGCCAATCGGCCCGAACGGTTTCTTTGTCGGGCTTGCTTCCATAAACGGCTTTTTCCGGAATATCATCGGCGAAAATATTTTCTGGTATAATTTTACCGAACTGCTTGGGTTTGCCGCAATTTTCATCGCCGCAGGTTTTGCCTTTCTTGGTTTTTTCCAGCTTTTAAATAGAAAAAGCTTTTTTAAAGTTGACGCCGAAATTTATCTTCTCGGAATGCTTTATATAGCGGTCGCCGCAGTTTATTGCTTTTTCGAAATAAATATTATAAATTACCGCCCTGTTCTTATAAACGGCGAACTGGAATCTTCCTATCCCTCCTCCCATATAATGATGGTATGCACAATAATCGGAAGCGCGATGATTCAGTTTCGAAACCGGATAGCAAACAGAAAACTGCTTTTTATCGCAAACACCGTTTCCTCAATGATAATTCTGCTGACCGTTATCGGAAGAACATTATCCGGAGTTCATTGGTTCAGCGATATAATCGGTTCCCTTTTGCTGAGCGGAGCATTGCTTATGCTTTATTATTCATGCGTTTCATTGTTAAACCGCAGAAAATAAAATTATTAAGACAGCGGCAGAGCCTCTGTCTTTTTTTAATTAAATATGATAATATAAAATCATAAAATATACAGAGGTAATAACATGGAAGTTACAATAAAAAATCTTGAATCCTATCTTGCAAAAATTTACGGCGGTTTTGCAGAAAAGAACGGCGTTCCCCTTGCGGAAAACAACCTTTTTATGAAACTTGTTGAAGAAATGGGTGAAGTTGCGGAAGTTATCAACAAGAAAACCGGCCGCAAAGCCGATTGCGGAACCGACCTCGACGCGGAACTTGCCAAAGAACTTTGCGACGTTATTCACTATGCCGTCGCGATTGCTGCCGTAAACGGTCTTGATCTTAACAAAACCATAATTGAAAAAGACCGCGCCGCCGCAATAAAATATAACCACAAAATCAACCTTGAAGATTTTATTTCAAAAGAGGCGGAAAAATGATAAAAATATCCGAGCATATTTATATATATCCCGCGGAGCATTATACCGACAGACCCAACATCGGACTTATCGTCGGCGAAAAGAAAACCCTTCTTTTCGATGCGGGAAATTCCGAAAAGCATGTTAGAAAAATTAAAAACGAAATTTACGAAAAAGCTCTTCCCCTTCCGGATTTCGTTTTGCTTTCCCATTGGCATTGGGACCATTCTTTCGGCGCAAAATTTTGGAACGTTCCGATAATTTCCGGAAAGAAAACAAACGAACAGCTTAAAAACGTTGCCGAATGGAAATGGGACGACGCTTCAATGGAAGAACGTATAATTTCCGGCGAAGATATCGTTTTCTGCACCGAAATGATAAAACGGGAATATCCCGACAGAAGCCACATCGAAGTTGCTTTGGCGGATATTGTTTTCGAAGGAAATATGTCTTTAGATCTCGGCGGAACAGCCTGCGAACTCATCCACGCAAAAGGACCCCATTCCGAAGATTCGGTTATATGCTACGTTCCTTCCGAAAAATTTCTGTTTCTCGGCGACGCAAACTGCAAGGATCTTTACGGAAAACCATGGGATTTCGATATTGAACACGAGGAAGATTTTCTTTCAAACGTAGCCAAAATACCTTATGACGAAAAACTTGCCGGTGATTTTATCGACCTTCTCAGCACCCTTGATTTTGAATACTGCATCAGCGGACATTCGGAAATTATGACAAAAGAAGAACTTTTTAATTCTCTGACATTTTAAAAAGGCGGTTTTTTATGCAAAAAGAAGAAATTAAATATGTAATCGAACGTATTGAATACATCGAAAAAATATATGACGATGTAAGAATCACTTTCAATAAAAATCCAAAGCAGCTGAAAGACGAATCCTATAAGAAAAAAATCTCTCTTTTAAAACAATATCAGGAAAGCGGACAATGGCTCCGGGATTTTTCTCTTGATGAAAAAGGCGAACTTCCGCCGGATCTTAAAAGAGGAGTTCTTTCCGAAGACGGACTTTATAATTTAATTTGCGATATTGAGCAAGCCGAAAACGAACGGAAAGATTTTTTGTTTAACCTGTTCAAAAAAGACGAAATTCTTTTCGCTGTTATCTGGATAGTGATTTACGTGTTCGGTTTCGGAAACGCAGATTCCCTTTCCGAAGCTGTCGGAATCCCGAAACTTATTACCGTAATTTTCGGAATTTTAATTTCAGCAGTTCTTATATTCTTTATTAAATCCAATGAATTGTCGGAACATTTCGGACTTTGCAAACCGCAGAAAACAGCAAAACATTTTCTTTATTATGTTCCCCTTGTTCTTATTTCTTCAATAAACCTTTGGTTCGGTTTTTCTTTTGAAACCGAAGTTTTAACCGCATTTCTTTCTGTTTTAAGTATGTTCCTTGTGGGTTTTCTTGAAGAAATTATCTTCCGGGGCATGCTGTTCAGCGGAATGGCAAAAAACGGAATTAAATCGGCAATAATCGTTTCTTCCCTTACTTTCGGAGCGGGACATATAGTCAACCTTCTTTTGGGTGCGCCGGTTTTTGAAACCCTTCTCCAGGTAATTTATGCTTCGGCGGTCGGTTTTTGTTTCACCGTAATTTTTTACAAAGGCAAAAGCCTTTTGCCCTGTATAATTTCGCATATTTTTGTGAACGCCACAAGCGTTTTCTCCCTGCAGCCGCAAAACGAAATTCTCGTTGCCGCGGCCGCTGTTCAAACTGTTGTAAGCATAGGATACGGAATATATCTTTTAACCAAAGCGGATACATAAAAAAGAAGCGTGTGCAGTGCACACGCTTCTTTTTCATCCTTTTAAATGCTCTAAATAATTAGCCACTATAATTTTTTTATCCCCATTAACAATATTCCAACAATGTATTCCTGTTTCACCTGTAATAAAAGATATGCCGCTTTCAACTGGTAGACATAAAAAAGAATGATATAATTGATTAATCATTCCACCATGTGTGATTATTACCACAGTTTCATTTTCGTTGGTTTCTCCTAATATTTTTGATAAAAAACAATCAGCCCTCAATCTAAATTCCATTAAAGATTCTTGTTCATAGACTGATTCATAAACAGAAAGATTTAAAACTTTAGGATATATTTTATCTGCAATTTCTTTTTTCATTCCTGCAATTAATCCGTTATTAAATTCCAAAAGATTATCATCTGTAATCAACATCACACCTGTTTTTTTCGATAAATAAGCCGCTGTCTGATACGCTCTTTTTAAAGGACTACAATATATTTTTGAAACATGATATTTTTCTTTTATATAATTTGACATTAATTCTGCTTGCTTATGTCCACGTCCTGTTAATTCAAAATCTGCACGTCCCTCATAAATATCCATCAAATCCGCTTCTGATTCCCCGTGTCTTATAATCAATAATTTCATCTTTATTTCTTCCTCAATTCCCAGAAAGCAACCGCGCTTGCGGCGGCAACGTTAAGCGAATCCACCCCGTTCGCCATCGGGATTTTTACGGTGTAATCACAGTCTGCGATTGTTTTTGCCGAAAGCCCATCCCCTTCTGTTCCGAGGACTATTGCAAGTTTTTCTTCTTTTGCAATGCGTTCATCATCAATCGGAACGGTGTTGTCGCAAAGCGCCATTGCGGCGGTTTTAAAGCCGAGTTTTCCAAGTTCATACTGCCAGTTTTCATCGGCAAAAGTCCATGGAACCTGGAAAACCGTTCCCATGCTCACGCGTATTGCTCTTCTGTAAAGAGGGTTGCTGCAGCCGCTTGTTAAAAGTACCGCATCTATTCCGAGAGCAGCGGCAGAACGGATTATTGCACCTATATTGGTCGGATTCATAACATCTTCAAGCACTGCAATTCTTTGAGCACCGCTGCAAATTTTCTCCATGCTCAAAAGCGGTTTTCTTCGCATTGCACAAAGAAGTCCCCTTGTAAGCGGAAAACCGGTAAGCTCTTTCAAAACGTTAAATTCCGACGCAAAAACAGGAATATTTCCGCATCTTTCCAAAACGTTTTTTGCTTCGCCTTCGATATGCTTTTTTTCCACAAGAACAGAAATCGGTTCATAACCGGCGTCAAGCGCCCTTTCAATTACCTTCGGGCTTTCAGCAATAAAAATCCCATTTTCCGGAAATTCGCGGTTTAAAAGCTGAACTTCCGTAAAACGGGCATATATATCAAGTTCCGGCGCGTTAAAATCGGTTATCTCAATTATGTTCGGCATAAATTTCTCCTTGAACTGAATATATGTTTATATTATAATATCCATATAATAAAGTGTCAAACACAAAGGAGGCATTACCGTGAAACTTTTATTCAAACAGCGTTTTTTCAGCTGGTTCGACAGCTATGATATTTATGATGAAAACGGAAACACCGTTTATACCGTTGAAGGTCAGCTTTCCTGGGGACATTGCCTTAAAATATTTGACACTTCCGGAAGAGAAGTCGGCACCGTAAAGGAACGCATTTTCACCTTCCTTCCGAAGTTTGAAATGTACCTTTATGCCGAATATATCGGCTGTATAAGCAAGGAATTTACTTTTTTCAAACCGGCTTTTGATATAGACTGCAACGGCTGGCATATCGAAGGCGATTTTTTTGAATGGGATTACAGCATAATCGGTCCAAGAGGAGAAAACATCGCAAAAGTTTCAAAAGAACTTTTCAACTGGACCGATACATACGTAATCGATATAAACGATCCGAGAGATGCGCTTTGCGCGCTGATGCTGGTTATAGCGATTGACGCAGAAAAATGTTCCAGAAACTAAAAAAATACTCCCGCTTTTAAAGCGGGAGTATTTTTTTATATGTTGATAATGAATTCTTTCATCCATGCGCAAAGTTTTCCGCTTGCTTCATTGGCAACGCGTACAACTTCGGTGTGGCTGTGCTGTACTGTTGCGATTCCTGTTGCCATATTGGTAATGCAAGAAACTCCGAAAACATTCATTCCAAGATAGTTTCCCGCAATAGTTTCGGGAACGGTGCTCATTCCGACCGCGTCCGCTCCAAGAATTGCAAAAGCACGGATTTCTGCCGCAGATTCATAGCAAGGGCCATTGAAAAGAGCATAAACGCCCTGTTTATAATCTATTCCAAGTTTTTCTGCAACTTTGACGGCTTTTTCGCGAAGAACCGGAGAATATGGTTTTGACATATCGGGGAATCTCGGTCCGAAACGGTCATCATTATCTCCGATAAGGGGGTTTACTCTAATAAAGTTAATGTAGTTATCAATAATCATCAGATCGCCGGGTTTAAAATCTTTGTTAACGCCGCCGGCAGCATTTGTAACAATAAGGTTCTCGATTCCAAGAATTTTCATTACATAAAGCGGATAACAAAGCTCGCGCGCAGAAAAACCTTCATAAAAATGGAATCTTCCCTGCATTGCGGCAACAAGTTTTCCTTCAATTTTGCCTACGACAAAGTTTCCGGCATGGCCGGCAACGGAAGATTGCGGAAAATTGGGAATTTCAGCATAAGGAATCACAACTTTTTCTTCAATAAAATCAACAAGACCGCCAAGTCCGCTTCCGAGGATAACGGCAATTTTCGGAATTTCTTTAATTTTGCTGCGAATAAATTCCGCAGATTCAACAGCTTTTTCGTAAAGCATTGATTCTCCCCCCTTGAGTTTTGAATATATAATAAAATTAATATTTGCTTTCGTCAAGAATTATTTTTCTATTACAAAAAATAACTGTAAATATTTGGAAAAACTATTGACAGTTTGGAAAAATATGGTATTATTTACTCATGGATATCCAATTATTTACATTTTAGTAAGAATATGGAATTTATTCCGCACATAAATTTCATCCCCCAATATAATAAACTGAGTGCGGAGAACAGGCGGAAAATATGGAAAATAAAATTAAAATTATAATTTCTGACGAGGACAGCAAACTTTGCGCTTCATGCAAACAGATCCTTTCGGAAGATGGTTTTGTTGTTGATTGCGCGCCGCAAAACGGTTCCGAACTTCTTGAAAATATTCTTTCTGCAAAACCCGACGCTGTTGTTTCCGGGGCTTTTATGTCACAGATGGATCTTGCCGGAGTTATTGAGCACGCAAAAGAAAAGCTCGGCGAAAAGGCTCCTCTTTTCTTCGCTACGCTTCCCTATGATAACGGTATTCTTGAAAAAGAGCTTATATCCCGCGGCGTTGCCTATTGTTTTATAAAGCCTATCGATTCTTCAATTATTGCAGAAAGAATAAAAAGTCTTTGCATGAGCATCGACAAAAATTCTGCTGTGGAAAAGAATTTTTCAAATCTTGAAATAGTTATCACAGATATTATTCACCAAATAGGTGTTCCTGCTCATATAAAAGGATATCATTATCTTCGCGAAGCAATTATGATGGCAGTAAACGATATTGATATTATGAATTCTGTAACAAAATGTCTTTATCCTTCCGTGGCCAAAAAGCACGGAACCACTTCTTCCAGAGTTGAACGTGCAATACGCCACGCCATCGAAGTTGCCTGGGACCGGGGCGACGTTGACGTGCTAAATTCCTATTTCGGCTACACCATCCACAGCAGCAAAGGCAAACCCACCAACAGCGAATTTATCGCGCTTATCGCTGATAAATTAAGAGTCAATATGAAATCGGCATAATCACAAAAAGAGGAGCAAAACCCATTGGTTTCGCTCCTCTTTTTTATGTAATGCTGTTTACCTTTACAGCTATAAAACGCTTTGTTTGTGCGGTTCATCCGCCGAAGAAAAGATGTTCGATAAGTATTTTCGTACCGAGCGCAATAAGCACCGCTCCGCCGAAAAACTCCGCTTTTGATTTATATTTATCCCCGAAAACACTTCCGATTTTGATTCCCGCAAACGAAAAAAGGAAAGTTGTAATTCCAATAATGGTTATCGCCGGAAGGATATCCACTTTAAGGAAAGCAAAAGTGATTCCGACGGCAAGAGCATCAATACTTGTTGCAACCGCAAGAATAAACATAGCTTTAAATCCGAAGGAAGAATCCTGTTCGCTTTCTTCTTCTCTGGATTCTTTTATCATATTAAAACCGATTATTCCGAGAAGAATAAACGCTACCCAATGGTCAATGCTCGTGATATAATGCTCAAATGTTGAACCCAATAAATACCCTATGAAAGGCATCAAAGCCTGGAATCCGCCGAACCACAACCCTGCGGTTATCATATGCCTTGGTTTTATTTTTCCGACAGAAAGTCCTTTGCATATCGAAACAGCAAAAGCGTCCATTGAAAGACTTATTCCAATCAAAATCAGTTCCGCAATAGACAATTTAACCCCTCCAGATAAAAAATAAAGACTTATCCGCAAAACGCGGATAAGTCTCATCATTTAAAGCAATGCCAGGATTTTAAAATCCAGCCTGTTGACAAAGCTGCGCATGTTGCGCCGATTACTCCCTTATTCAAAAATTGATTATATCATTTTAAAAATAAAAGTCAAGTTTTCAGATTTCTTTTCCGGTTTCGGAATCATATATATTCTCATAAACCGCATAATAGAACGGCGGGATCCTTCTGTCAAGATGAAAACAGCCGAAAAACCATTTTCCGAATTTGCAGGTGGTTGAAACTTCGTTCAAAAATGCATGAAGATTGTTGAAGCAGTTGCTTTCCATCTCAAGAAATCCGCGCATCTTGAAACCTGCGTCATAAGTAACTATCAAATCAACTTTTCTGTCCGCATTATCAAGATTTTTACGAGCATGCTCACATTCATCTTCGCTTGGGAGTCTTACAAATTCATCGCATTCGCGGAAATCCATGACGTCAAGTTCCTCATCATCTCCGCCGCCGAAAGCAAATATTTTTTTGCCTTCGATTTCAAAAATCTCTCCGCGCATAAGCTGATATATGTTTTCCGAAACTTTTCTGGCTTTTCCGCCGCAAAAATCGACTTTTGGATACTTTTCAATAAGTTCAAAGTTTTCGTGAGCACCTTCCACAAAAAGGATGTTATATTTGCGTTTTGAAAGCCATTTTAAATTGTTCAGTTCTTCTTTGGATTCGTTCCAGATAAAACCGAAATCTCCGCAAACTATCAATGTGTCGCCTTTTTTTATCTTTTTTGCGGAAGAGGTTTTGAATCTTGAAATTTCTCCGTGAGTATCACCGGTAATATAAATCATTTTTCCCTCCGGAATAAAAATTTGAGCCGGTAAAATAATTAATAAATAATTAATTTTAATCAAAACCGGCAAATCCTATTCCATTATACACCTTTTTTTGCTATAATACAAATTATAGTATATAAAATTTTAAAATTCGATGAATTTTTGAATTTTGTTTTGGTTTCGGAGGAAATTATGAAAAAAGCATTATCTATTATTCTTGCTGTAATACTTGCATTTTCCTGCGGCATGAGCACCTTTGCCGCAACAAAATATCAGCCCTCTTTTGATATAAATTGCGAATCGGTCTATCTTGCGGACGGAAACGGAAATGTTCTTTTCGAGCAGAATTCCGAGCAGCGTATGTACCCCGCAGAACTTGTTCAGATCATGACCGCCATCGTTGTAATTGAAAATATTGATGCTGTCGGCGGCTGGACCGCAGAGGCTGCTTATGAAATGAGCACCCAAAACTTTCTTTACGAAAACCGCCACGGCATAATCTCCACCGGAATGCTCGCAGGATATGTTTTTACCGCCGATGAACTTTTCCATGCAATGGTAATTGCATCCGGTTATGACGCAGCCATGACTCTTGCAAAGCTTATTGCAGGAAGCCAGGACGCTTTTGTTGAACTTATGAATCAGAAAGCAAGCGAAATCGGCGCAAGGAATACCAATTTTACAAACTGCCACGGCCTTCACGATACCGCAAACTATACCACCGCTTATGACATGTATCTTATCTCAAGATATGCAATGAGCCTCGATAAATTTAAAGAAACCGTAGCAAAAAAATCCTATACCTGTGAAGAAACCGACACCCACAAAAAACTTATCTGGAACACCGACAACGGACTTATTGCCAGCGGAAATGTCCACTATTATTCCCCTGTAATCGGAATCAAATCCGGCTACAGCGCCGAAATCGGCCGAAACGTTTCTTCTTATGCAGAGTACGAAGGTTTTTCTTATTATCAGGTAAATATGGGCGCGCCTTTTGAACTTGATGAAGGTTACAACCTTGCTCTCTATGACGCAAAACAGCTTTATAACTGGGCGTTTACCGAATTTGAAGTAAAAACCATAGTTGAAGCCGGATCCCAGATCAGCGAAGTTCCCCTTGAACTTGCTTGGCAGAAAGACCACCTTCAGCTTATGATCGGCGAAACTTACCGCACCCTTCTCCCCATCGACATCGACATTGCATCCATTGAATATCAGTACGATCTTCCGGAATCTGTTGAAGCTCCTATTGAAAAAGGCGAAGTTATAGGAAAACTCAACTTCCGCCATGCCGGCGAAATTATCGGAAGCGTCGATCTTGTTTCTGCAGAAGATGTTGAACAGAGCGAACTTTTGAGCGGACTTAAAAACTTTTCCGATATGACCCGTTCCTTCTGGTTCAAATTTATTGTTATAATGGTTTTCATCCTTATTGCGCTTTATGTTGCGCTTATGATTGTAAGAAATTATAACAAGAGAAAATACGGCAACTTCAAGAAAAGAAGACGCCTTTGATTTTATAAAAATTTTTTATAAAAACTTATAAAAAACTATTGACATTATAAATCATATTGTATATAATATTAACGCTGTCCAAAGACAGCAGGTGCGTTTCTGCGCTTAAACGGTCAAAAATGACCGGCCTGCCGAGGATGAGTGTTTTAATGTGATTTATTACGCTCCTTCCACGGCTCGCGGAGGGAGCGTTTTTGTTTATACAAATTCGGCTCCCATCACAAAGCAGGAGGTGAATTTTTAAAATGGCCAGTGAAAAAATCTTGCAAGCGAAAAAAGAAGCTGTTGCAGAGCTCGTTGAAAAGCTTAAAGCTGCAAAATCCGGTGTTCTCGTAGACTACGTC
>JAFSEN010000080.1 GCA_017435745.1 Oscillospiraceae bacterium | reverse complement strand
TTTAACGATGAATACAGCAACTGCACAGGATTACAACTACAAATTCAAACTTACCGACTATGCTCTGTTTGACCGTAACAGACCAAGAAAAGTCGCAATTTATGGACGTGTTTCAACCGAGCATGAAGCACAATTGTCTGCTCTTGAAAATCAATTACAATGGTATGATGACCAGTTCAGGTATCATCCAAACTGGGAAGAATATGACCGCTACATTGATGAAGGTATTACCGGAACTCAAGCTAAAAAGCGTCCGTCTTTCTTGAAAATGATTGAAGATGCAAAACAACACAAATTTGATTTGATTGTTACTCGTGAGGTCTGCCGTTTTGCAAGGAATGTTGTCGATACACTTGTTGTCACAAGAGAACTTAAAAACATAGGTGTTGAAGTTTTCTTTATTGATGATAATATCTGGACTATGGACGGCGATGGTGAATTAAGACTTTCGCTCATGGCAACACTTGCCCAGGAAGAAAGTAGAAAAACGTCCGAACGAGTTAAAGCAGGACAAAAAATCAGTCGTGATAATGGCGTACTTTATGGCTGTGGGAATATTCTTGGATATGACAGAGTTGGCAACACTTATGTTATTAATGAAGAACAAGCTGAAACTGTCAGAATGGTATTCGATCTCTATCTTGAAGGTAACGGCTCAATGAAAATTGCCGGTATCTTAAATGAAAGAAAAAGAAAAACCGCAACTGGTTTAATAAAATGGACAACCTGGAATGTCATGCGTACTATAAAAAATGCAACTTATACCGGGACCATATGTTACAACAAATCACGAAGCAACAACTATCTTGAACAACGCAGAATTTCCAATCTCGACATGGATACTTACGAATATGTCAAAGGCGATTTTCCCGCTATTGTTTCATGGGAAGTATGGAACAAAGCACAGGAAATCAGAATTAGCAGAAAAAGAGAAACTCTTGTCACAGAAGAAAAAACTAACATTGCTTACAGAGAATCAAAGGACATTTGGGTACAAAAGTTAAAATGTTCTTGCGGCTCTTCATTCAGGCGAAATCAATGGAATAGACACGCAGATGGTTCCAAAACTTTTGGCTACCAATGTTACAATCAAATTAACAACGGAAGCAAAAGCAAACGCGAATCCATGGGTCTTGATAGCACGGGATATTGCGATATCAAAATGATTGCCGCTTGGAAACTTGATTACATGGCAAAACTCATATTTGAACATCTTTGGAAAGACAGAAAAGAATCTATTCTTATTGCATTGGATCTAATAAAAAAGTATTATAAAGATAAACAAAGCCTGATGGACAACTCTGTTCAAAAAATTCAAAGAGAACTTGAAAAGGCAGAACAAAAACTCGCCAATCTTGTTAATATGAGAATCTCTGGTGAAATCACTTCTGAAGAATACAAGCCTCTTCGCGATAAGATCAACAGTGAAATTACCAACCTGAAAGAAGCTTTAAAGAATCAGCCGGATATTTCTTCGAAAAGCACTAAACCAGATTACAAAACCATAGAAAAGGTTTTAAACACATATCTTGATCTTGAAGAAGAAAAGATTCATCCGGCAATAATTAATAAGTTTGTGGAGAAAGTGGTTCCGATATCCAACAGTTCTTATGTATGGTATATTAATCTCAGTGGAAACACTCGTGCTCATGCTGATCTTACACTCAATGGCAAAAAGGAAAATCCCGTATTCAAATTGGAGGATATTGAATCCGATTTCCCTTTACGAAGCCGTGAGCACGGCTTAATATGCTCAAATCAAACCAGTTTTAGCACGCCTACCTATGATACTTCGTTACAGCACAGGCAGCAATCAGAAACAAATAATCAGAATATTGATTAAAAAATCCCCCCGGATTTTCCCGGGGGATTTTTTATTTTCTAATTATATTGAATATTCCAAAAAATCATATTTATTGAAAAGCAGCAGCCTTTATGCTATATTGAAAACGTTAATTGATATTTGCAAATTTTATTTCGGAGGGATGTTTATGAGCAGAAAACTTTTTTGCCAGATTTCCCCAACGACTTATAAAATATCTGTACTGAAATGCCGGATGGTTCGCAAAGCCAAAGATTTGTTTTCCCATAGCCGTTTTTCCAAAATCAAACAGGAGGAACTTTTGCCGGTCGTTATATATAAGCATAACTCGCTTATACGGAGAAAGCTTGGAAACACGGAACCAAAGCTCCAGGATAACAAGGCCGTAAACCTTGGGCTTTGCGCACCGAAAATAAACGGAATTCTTATTCGCCCGGGAGAAACTTTTTCCTTCTGGAAGCTTGTGGGAAACCCCACAGCATCCAAGGGTTTTAAAGAAGGCGTTACGCTTTTTAAAAATCGGGTAAAAGCCGGAATCGGCGGCGGTTTATGCCAATTTACAAATCTGATACATTGGATGATTTTGCACACCCCTTTGACAATCGTTGAGCATCATCATCACGACGGAATTGATTTGTTCCCGGATTACAACAGGCAGGTACCTTTCGGAACCGGCACTTCCATATTATATAACTATCTTGACTACCGTTTTAAAAACGAAACGGACGTCACCTATCAGCTGGTCACTTATGTTACCGAAACCCATCTTTGCGGCGAAATTCGCGCTTCCGAAGCCCCGGCATTAAAATATCATATAAAAACCGAAAACGAACATTTTGTACGAAAAGGCGGCGCGGTTTACCGCAAAGGAAAAGTTTTTAGGATATGCATCGACAAAACAACCGGAAACGAATTGCTCCGGGAACTTATCCGTGACAACAACGCAAAGGTTATGTATAATACCGATAACCTTGTTATTGAAAACGATTTAAACGCTGAAGAATAAAAAATCCGGATTTCTGTCCGGATTTTTTTATTTGCATAACTTTGTTTCCTGTTGACAAAAATTTAACATAGTGGTATAAATATAGATGTTAATTTTTATACAAAAAGGAGAAATCACTATGGCAAAAATCATCGGCAGCCCTACCAGATATATCCAGGGCAGAGGCGAACTTGTTAACCTTGCAAAACACGCTGGCGCAATCGGCAATTCCATGTTCATCCTCGTTGACAAATTTGTAAAACCCATCGTAATGCCTTCTGTTGAAGCAGGCATGGCTGACAAAAAATTCGAAGTTGAAGAATTCGGCGGCGAATGCTCCATGACCGAAATCAACCGCGTTATCGAAGTTCTTAAAGAAAAAGGCGGCGACGTTGTTGTAGGTATCGGCGGCGGCAAAACACACGACACCGCAAAAGCAGTTGGTTATTACACCGGAAAACCTGTTGTAATCGTTCCCACCATCGCTTCCACCGATGCTCCCTGCTCCGCACTTTCCGTAATTTACACCGACGAAGGCGTTTTTGAAAAATATCTCTTCCTTCCCAGCAACCCCAACATCGTTCTTGTTGACTCCGACGTTGTTTCCAAAGCTCCCGCAAGACTTCTTGCAGCAGGTATCGGCGATGCTCTTGCAACCTATTTTGAAGCAAGAGCCTGCGCACAGAGCCAGGCAAGCAACTGCGTTGGCGGCAAACCCACCAAAACCGCTCTTGCTCTTGCAAAACTTTGCTACGAAACCCTTCTTGAAGACGGCGTTTCCGCATATCTCGCAGTAAAGAACAAAGTCTGCACCAAAGCTGTTGAAAACATCATCGAAGCAAACACCTACCTTTCCGGTATCGGTTTTGAATCCGGCGGCCTTGCAGCAGCACATGCTGTTCACAACGGTCTTACCGCAATCGAAGCAACCCACAAATTCTATCACGGCGAAAAAGTTGCTTTCGGCGTTCTTGTTCAGCTTGTTCTTGAAAATGCACCCAAAGACGAAATTGAAGAAGTTGTCACCCTCTGCCAGGAAGTTGGCCTTCCCACCACTCTTGCAGACCTTGACGTAACCGAAATCAAACCCGAAGAGATCATGGCTGTTGCAGAAACCGTTTGCGCACCCGGAGATACCGTTGGCAACATGCCTTTCGAAGTTACTCCCGAAGATGTCTATGCTGCAATCCTTGCCGCAAACGAAATCGGCGAATATCTCAAATAATTTTTCCCTGAAATCCGCCGTGTGAGCACGGACGATATAAAGAATGAGCACCGCTTTTTAAGCGGTGCTCATTCTTTATTATTTAGTAATGCAATCATAAAGCATTTTTTAATACATAAATTAAGTCAAGATATTCTATCGATGGCAAATAGGTATTTGATTAAAATTAAAAGCGCTTATAAAAAAACAGGAGCAAAAAGTGTTTTGTCCCTGTTTCCTAATATATTATGGGATAATTTTTTTCTTTTTTTCCATTTTATTCAAAATTATCAGCATCACTATACCTACAACGGACATTAAAAGTGCATGTAATGCCAGTGAAGAAATGTTCAAAAACACCTTTTCATTGTCTGCAAAAAATTCCCATATAAATCTGCTGATTCCATAAGGAATAAGCATTATAAAATATGTTTTTGAGTCTGCGATATATTCTTTTTTTCTGTTCATATAGATTGCAAAAAAAGCTATGACAAGGGAAGTTATCGCTTCACACAGTTGAACGGGAAAGACTTCATAACCTGTACAATCACTATAAATACCCCATTCGCACGGAATACCATAACAACATCCTGGGAATAAACAACCCAAACGAGCTATTCCATAAACAATACAAGTAGATGGAGCAATAAAATCACAAGCCTTTTTCCATTCTATAGACATAGGTTTTGCGAGTACATATAACAATGCCGGCATCCAAATATACACTCTAACTGCATTATGATGTCCCCAATTTGTAAAAAGACTTTCCGCCCATGCCAAAACATAAGCCCAAACAAGAATCAAAATATATGACAAAACCGTCAATACAAACGCCTTACCTTTATTTATGTCAAATTTTTTTGCATAGAAAGTATTAAACACAAATATTGTTAAAAAACCTAGTATATAACAACCCCAATATAAATTATTTGAAGAATTTGTGAGAGAATTAAAAAAACTAATTATGTTATTTAGGATAATCATTATTTTATTATAACCTCCATTTTATTATTTAAAACATGCTTTAAATAAAATATTATTATAACATAAAATAAGAAAAAATAAAATATGTAAATTAAAAAACACATTCATAAATAGATTCGGATATTTTTCAAATGATAAGTGAATTAACTGATACACAAGCGAAATATAATGAGAATGTGCAAAGTTAAACTTCGTATACACTAGCTATAGTAAAAAATCAAATACGTCAACTCAGCGTTTAATTTTTAGCTTATAAATCGAAGTCCAATGTGAAAACAGCGTAATAACCATAACTAATAAAAATTAAGATTGCTCAATTTCTAAAATGCTTCTTGACCTTTTTGTAACCATCTTACATCGCTTGCCTCACTACTTGTAAAACATTAAACACATGCTTATTTTTCAAACATGGCTATTTTATTTACAAATATAAATTTATTTTTTCAGTATTTGTTTAACAAGCCCTTTTTCAAAAACACAAAAATTTTACATCAAAGCTTTTTATTGTTCTTCGGTTTTTCTTCTTTTTCTTTTCTGTGCTCTTGCAATTTTATATATCTCTTCCGTTGCAAGGCGCGCTTTTGTTACTGAAACCTTCTCTTTCGGGAAACAGAAATAGGAAAATTCGTTGTCCCCTATTCCGATGGTATCGGCTATTTCGTACCAGTAATAGTCGGAATAAAGGGTGTGGCTTGCGGTGGGCGATTGTTCATAATCCAGCTTGCCGTCGCTGCTCGTAAGGCGGAAACCTTCCATGCTGTGGGTAAGCCTTCCCGGCCCTATCATGCAAACCCCGTCAAGGTTTACCTGAACGGCAATATCAACTTCGGTATCTATCGAATAGGTTCCTTCCTCAATTTCCCTGCGTACACATTCCCTTTGCCAATCGTACCAATCCGGAACATGGGAAAATTCAGTTTCTCCCGAAATGGCGGAAAGCTGGCCGTAAACGTCCATTTCCCATTCTTTTCCGCAGGCTTTGCAGGAAATTTTTGTTCCCTTGCCTTCCATCTCGTTCTCTTTTCCGCAATGGGGACATTTATAGAGTATCCTGTGAAGTCCGTCAGCCCGGAAAGGTTCGTCGATCACGATTTTGTTGTCCCTTTGCCATGCAAAGTTATCGAAAGAAAAAGCTTCGTCAAGAAGAGCGTCAAGCTCCGCAACGGATTTTTCCTTCAGTTCCTCTTCCGTTGCAATACATTTTACATGGGCGCTTACTTTAACGTCCCTTATCTGGAGCATATTATAAAGCGGGTCCCTTGCAAAGGCGCCTTCGGTGATTACGGTGACTACCGGAACCCCAAGCTTCTTCATGAGAACGCCGAGCTTTCTCGGAAGGGCGGTTGTTCTTCCGTCGAAGGAATATCCCGCTTCCGGATACATAAGAACGCTGCTTTTGTTGACCTTGAGCATATATTCAATATCCTTGATAAGCGAATAATCCGCGATGTATTTATGGGTCGGGGTACAGCCAAGAATGCGCATAAGTTTTCCAAGGATTCCGGACATTGCATCAACGGAAGTTACAATTCCGAGCTTTCTCGGATAGAAAATTCCGTAGGCAAGTTTCATGTCGGTGAAGCTTGAATGATTCATCAGTATCAGGCAGGGCTTATCGCCCACCAGATCCATTCTTTCTGTTGTGTACGAGAACTTTATCTGCCGAAGAGTCGGTTCAACAGCAAGGCGCACAACGGCCGCAAGGAAGGCGCTTGGTTTTCTCGGTTTTTTATGCTTCAGTCTCGGAAGTTCCAGAACCTTGTCATAGGGCATGTTTTTTACGTTTATTTTCATATTTTCACGTCCAATCGGGAATTTCAACTTTTGTTTATTATTAGTTACAGTTTATCATATTAAACCTTTTGTGGCAAGATTATAATTCGGTACCCCGATAATAATTTATGCAATAAAAAAAGCACCTTTAAGGTGCTTTTTTTGTTATGTGAGTTTAAAGAAAATTGCAACTGCCGCAATACCACCGATTACAAGAAGAATATTCGGAATTACCCAGGTTTCTCCGTATATAAGATTGTTCAGAAAATCTTCAACCTTGTTCTCATCCGGAATCGGGTTTTCTCCGGCATACCTTACGTTTATGCTTATGGATTCACCTTTTCCAAGGGTAACTTCGCCTTCAAAATCGGAACCTTCTTCAATAACGTAACCTTCCGGAACAAGCTGTTCAAGGTTAAGTATCTGAACAGGTTCGTCCTTTGTGTTGGTAACGGTTATTGTGGCGGTTATGGCTTCGCCCTCTTCATAATTTTCCCGGTCCGTATCGATGGTTACCTCAAGTCCGTCATTTTCCATAAGCGAAGCGTTTGCGGTAACCGGTAATATAAATAATATAATCAACGATAAAAACAAAGCCGAGGCCTTTTTAAGGTTCTTCATATGTTTTCTCCTTATTATTTTTCTATATATAGTATTTTATTCTTTTTCTTCCTTTTCGTCAACTCCATTCGCGTTTTCCGAAGGTAAAAAAAATGAGCACGGCTCTGCCGTGCTCATTTTTATGCTGAATGCTCAGCTTGTTTTTTCAATTATCGATTATCAATGTTTTCTTGCTTTTTCGATAATAACTGCAACGCCTGCAAGGGTTGCGATTGCTGCAAGAGCGGAACCCATGTAAGGTGCGCCGGTATCAGGGTTATCTTCGTCTTCTCTGTCTTCCTCTTCATCATCGTCAGGAATGGAGGGTTTCTCGAGTTTCGGAATTACTCTGGTTTCAACTTCGCCACATCTTTCGCAGACACGCTGCATAAGGCCGGTGGTATAGAAGGTTGCAGGTTTTACAACAGTCCATCTGCCCCAATCGTGGCCGAGAGCATCGATTTCGCCGAATTCTTCTTCACCGCAGCCGTTTGCGCAGTATTTTCTGAATTCACCTTTTTCGGTGCAGGTAGGCTCTTTAATGGTTTCATATTTGTAATCATGTCCGAGTGCGGGAACAACTTCCTGTGCAACGAGAACTTCGCCGCAGACAGAGCAATGTTTGCCTTCGGTAAGACCGGTTTCGGTGCAGGTAGGTGCAACTGCTTCGTCAACAACTTCGGTATGGCCGAGAGCAGGAATTACATCCTGTGCTATAAGAACTTCACCGCAGACACCGCAGTGGAATCCTTCGGTAAGACCGGTGTTGACGCAATCGGGAGCAACTGCTTCATCCTTAACAGGAGTATGGTCGAGTTTCGGAATTACAACGGTTTCTTCTTTAATTACTTCGTAGCATACGGAGCAGTAAGTTACTACTTTGTAGGAACCTTCTGCCTGGCAAGTTGCTTCAACACGGTCAACTTCTTTGGTTGCTTCGGTATGAGGAAGTTTGTCGATAGTTTTTTCTACTCTGCTGAGTTCTTCACCGCAAACAGAGCAGTAAACTACTTCGTCGTAAGAACCTTCTTTTGCGCAGGTTGCATCAACAACATTTTCTCTTACAGGGTTTCCTTCAGTATGAGGAAGTTTGTCAATAGTTTTTTCTACTCTGCTGAGTTCTTCACCGCAAACAGAGCAGTAAACTACTTCGTCGTAAGAACCTTCTTTTGCGCAGGTTGCATCAACAACATTTTCTCTTACAGGGTTTCCTTCAGTATGAGGAAGTTTGTCGATGGTTTTGGTCTTGGTCTGGGTTTCTGCCCAAGTATAACCGTTGAAGTTTGCAGTATAGGTTACTTTTCCTTCTTCTTTGCAGGTTGCGTCTTTGGTATCAACAGTGATATCAGCTACTGCAGTTTCAGAATGGTTGCATGCAGGATCGGTACATTCGCGGGTTGCAGTGCATCCGGTATAAGCTCCGTTTGCATCCTGGGTCCAGTTGTACTCGGTTTCGCCCCAAACATGTACGTGTTCCGGTTCATCCACTTCGTCGAAGAGTTTTACTGCAACGAGAAGTTTTTCAAGTTCTGCTTTTGCAGTTACGGAATATCCGCCTCTGGATACGGTCTTTTCTCTCTCAACGCTGGTGAGTTCGAATTCATAGTATCCGGTCTGTTCATTATAGATACCGCCCATAGCTTTCTTCGGTCCGTTGATTTCAAGTTCTTCAAGACCTTTGCCTGCTGCGGTAAGAATAAGATGATAGATTCCTTCAAGATTTGCTTCGTTGCCGAGATCTTCGGTGATTCCAAGTTCGGAAACCATCTGAGCGAAGGTCTTGGATCTGCTGAGTTTCTTAAGGCCGTCGACTACGTCTTCAACAGTTACAGCATCGATTGCTTTCTTCATATCTTTGCCGCTGTTGATTGCTTCAACAAGTTTGTTTGCGGTTTCGCTGCCTTTGTTGCCGTATGCAACAACAACTGCAAATGCGTTTACATATTCTTCTGCGGTGTATTCGATGTCGTTGGTATCGTGATGATCAACGGTTACGTCGAATCTGAATTCTGCTTTTGCAGAACCGGAAACTTCGAGATGTTTGTCAGCGTAAGAAGGTTTGTCAATGCTTACGGTTGCTTCTGCTTTTTCGGTAACGTCAGCAAGAACTGCAACTACGTCGAGGATTGCTTTTTCTTTATTGGAAAGACCAACGCCGTTATAGCCGCTGTCTTCAAGTCTGAGGCCGAATTCAAATTCGGTTGCTCTGGTTTCATCAGCTTTGATATCAAAGGTGATGTAATCTTCGGTGGTTTCGTGTCTTACGTCAACGGTAATCGGGGAAGTTGCAACTTTGAAGGTCATGAAAGGAACTTCGTTTGCCATTCCGTCTGCGATTGCTTTGAAGTCAAGCATCTTAGCAATTACGCTGTTTACAAAATCTTCAAGTTCGCTGGGATCAACGAAATCGAGAACTTCGTTGATAAGAGCTTCTTTGCGGTCTGCGCCGTCGATGATACCGATGATATCTTCAACTTCGATGTTGTAAAGAACGTGTTCACCGTCAACAACCATGGATGCGCTGGTGAAATAGTTGAGAACAAGGTCGATTGCAAGGTCGATGCCGATTGCTGCTGCAGCTTCGGTGTAGCTTGCGATGTCGTTGTTGATAACATCAACGTCAAGGTTGAAAGTTACGTTTTTGCCGCTCTTTGCAAGTGCATAGCTGCGGAAAGATTTGCTCTGTTTTTCGCCTACGGTGTAAAGTACGTTGCGAACGGTGCCCTCTTCAACGATATAGCCTTCGGGAACATATTTGCCGACATTTGCGTCGTCATATTTACCGCCTACGATGGTAAGTTCGCCTTTAAGAGCGCCGGTTACGTTACCGCATTCGTAAGTGTTGAGGCTGGAATCAAAGATAAGGGTTTTGCCGTTTGCGGTGATGCTGCCGTTAAGGTCTTTACCGTTAAGGTCGATAATGGTTGCATCTTTGAGAACGAGGTCAGCGGTTACATCTTCGAGAAGCATGATAACTGCTTCGCCGTTGATTTCTGCTGCGCGTTTGTTAAGATCTTTGGTAAAGTCAAATTTGTTGGTGGTTTCGGAAGCTCTTACGTCGATGATAACAGCTTCAAAACCGTATTCGGTGTTTTCAAGATTTACTCTTGCGGGAGCAACGATTTCTTCGTTGTTCTTATACTCATATACCATTTTAACATAGGTTTCATAAGTACCGAGATCAACGCCGAGCATTTCGATGAGAGCATCGATTGTATCCTGACCTTTTGCAGAAACAACTACATCAAAGATCTCGTCGCCTTCAACGCTGTTAACAGCAAGGCCTTCGCTGAATGCGGTTTTTACAAGATCATAATATTCGTCTGCGCCGGAAAGGTCGCGGCTTACTCCGAGTTTTTCAAGAGTGTTTTCAAAAGTATCGATGTCTGCATCGGAACTGAGAATGATATCGATGTAATCCCAGAGGAACATAAGAGCGATCTCGGAGTTTACTGCATCCATATCGGATTTATCGATATTGTCGGTTGCAAGAAGTGCTGCGAGATATACTTCATATACTTTTTCGGGAAGGTTTACATTGATGTCAAGGTAAGCTTCTTCTGCACTTCTGGTTGCGATAGGACCGGAAGATTTGAAGGTAAGATAAGGTCTGATTTTTTCAAGGCCGTTTGCAACGGTTGCCATCTGGCTGGGAACGGAATTGAAATAGAGAACAAATTCAATGTCGTCGCACTGGAGGTCTTTGGAGGTATTACCAAGGTCCATAGTTGCTCTGATAAATTCGCCTTTTCCGTCTTTGCCGAGTTTGATAAGTTTTTCGCTGGAGAAGGAAGCATCTTTAACGAGAGCATCAATGAGGGACTGAAGTTTTACTTCTGTTACGTCGGATTCGTTCATGTAAAGGAACTCTGCATTGTTAAGTGCAATGTAGGTGTATCCGGAGTTTACAAGAACATTTACAAATTCCATGATGCCGTCTTTATTTCCATCAATATCAGCATGGATTCCGACAACTTTTCCGTTTTCGTCCTTAACAAGCCATTCACCGAAAGTTTCTTCGATCTTTTCTTCTTCTTTGTTAGCTTCTGCACGAGTAATTGTGTAGGTGCCGTCTTTGAAGAGTCTGTCGATCTGTTCAAGGTTAAAGGTATAAGCGGTAGCAGTAATGCCTTCTTCACCGTCGATTACATATCTGTATTCCCAGCCTTCTTCTTCCTTTTCATGTTTAGGAAGATTAATGCTGAGATTATCTACGGTAATAGTCTGAGTACCGGCAACACCTTCGATTACTACGGTGTAATCTTTTGCAGAATAAGTATAATAAATGTTGATCTGTGCATCTACTTCGGTGCCAACGAGATCTTCAACTTTATTGCCTTCGACTGCAAGATTATAATATTTTGCATCTGCTTTGAGAAGTTTTGCAACCTCTGCTTC
Organism: Oscillospiraceae bacterium; assembly: GCA_017435745.1. Lineage (GTDB taxonomy): Bacteria > Bacillota > Clostridia > Oscillospirales > Ruminococcaceae > UMGS1668. The sequence goes on along the minus strand of JAFSEN010000080.1, from coordinate 34,618 downwards.
AACAGCTGCTTTAAGTTCGTTTACAACAGCCTGGTCAAGGACAGTGTTTTTATCCATAGAAGGAGTTGTTACGGTTGCATTGCCGTAGGAAGTGCTGATGATAACCTGAACGTTGACCTGGCTTTCATCCATAGCGGTAAGAACTTCAGATCTGATATAAGGAGCACCTGTTGCAGTGCATACTGCGTCGCCTTCCATGTTGAGAGCAGCAATAAGTGCGGTAAGGTCTCCTTCAACATTGATTGCTTCATTGGGAGCAGAAAGATCTGCAAGGTAATCCTTGAGCTTGGTTTCTACGTCAGAAATTTTATCTGCGTAATCAGGGAAACCTGCAGCAGTTACCATGATTTTAAGAGCTTCTTCCTCTTTGGTCATATCACCGAGGTAGCTCGCAAGTTTAGTAACTTCGTTAATGATTGCATCTGCATTTTTATAATAATAAGCAAGACCATTATCGCCTTCTGCTTCATATGCAGTAACAAAGTTATAAATTTTAAGATAGTTGTTGGGAGCAATGTGTCCATTGATGATTTTTCCTACAACATCAGAGAAATATTCCTGCATTCTGAGGTTTTCTGCATCAGTGAAATCATCATATCCGTCGGGACCATCGCCGGGAGTAAAGTCGGTCGTTTCTATAACACCGTTAAGAGCACCGAATTTAGACCTGTCAAGCTTTGCAAGGTCATCTTTCATTCCCTTAAGGCTGTCCATTGCACTCTTCTGTGCTTCAGCATCTGCTTTAAGAGTTGCAGCAAGATCAAGGATTTCCTGTGCTTTTTCCTGGCCGAAGTTTTCGAGAAGAAGTTTGTACTGAACTTTTACTTCTTTTGCGTCTTCAAGGCCTTCAACAGTGTTTCCGGAAAATGCATTATTATTTCCGTTTACATTGTAAGTTTCAGGTTTCCAATCGAAATTGTTGTAGTTGGAGGGATAATTTGCAGCGCTGAGAATTCCGTCCTTAAGAGTAAGGATTGAACCTGCGTCTGCCGGGTCGGGTTTACGGTAGCTGATAACTTCATTTCCGAAAAGTGCTCCGGATTTGAGGATTGCTTTAACAACATCATCACCGTAGTTATCTGCAACGATAGTATAAAGGTTTCCTACAGCATAGGCTTTACCGATGCTGCGGGTAATCTCGACATTTCCAAGGATTTCAACTACGGTTCCTTCTGCAGTTTTAACGCCGCCGACAAAATAATCGTATGCCTGGGGATTTTCGGAATCTTCGGCATTATTATATTTAGGAAGAGTAAGTTTGTATCCGTAAGGAACATTCAAAGTTACAAAACCGGTTACAGCATAAGTTTTGGGGGAATAGCTTACAGTATAAGCATTTCCTTCTACGATTACTTCTCTATTATAATGATCTGCAACATATTTATCGCCCCATGCTGCAATTGCTTCTTCTTCAATTTTGGTTTCAACAACTTTTGCAGTAATTTCTTCTTCAGTTGCGTCCTCGTTTACAATGATAACTGCTTCTTTGGGAGCATATTCAACGAGTACAGCGGAATCAGCTGCATTTTCAACAACATTGAGAACAACTTTTACTGCAACGTTTTTGGTGTTCATGTTTGCAGTAACAACCTTTTCTGCAATAGTAAGAGGATTAGTTACGGTTACAGTGGAAATTTCGTTGATAGCCGCAACTTTAGCATCAAGATCAACATAGCTGTCAAATTCGTCGCCACCATAAACAAGTGCAGTTCCTTTTTCTGCTGCAGTCCAGTTGCAATTCATTGCAGCCTCAAGGGTTTCTTCAAGGTCATGCATAATGTTCTTGAAAGCCATCCATTGAGTATGACCTGCGGGGTCGCTGCTCTGGAGATAGCTATCAAGAATGGCGTTGTTGCAGAGCGGGTCATTGATGATTGCGGAAATGTTGCTATGGGTTTCCGCAAGGCATTCTCTGTAATCCGCGCCGTTTTTGAGAACATACTCAAGTTTGGAAGCGCCGGTTGCATAAGCCATATTCATAACCTGAAGATCAAGTTTTCCTCCATTAGCCTTGCTTTCAGCTTCAAATGCTTCTATTGCAGCTATTGCATCAGGGCCAAACTGTGCAGAAATGCTTCCGCCTCCAGAAAATTTCATTTCTATACCGTCTGCAAGGTCGCCAAGAACATCAAGAGCAAGTATAACAGTTCCAAGGTTGGTCTCCGATTCATATCCTGCATCAAGAGCTTCTACGCCGCTTACGAGAGAAACAATTGCATTAAGCATCTGTTCCTGATTATCAATATTCTGTTCGAGAACATAATTTACTTTTACAGTAAAAGCATGACCATCATAGGTATAAGTGCCTTCAGTATAATCGCCTTTATCGGTAAGAGTTACATCTTTGTCCTCTTCACCTTCAACAGCAACTACTGCGGTTTCCGCTTTCCAGCCATTTTTCTTGGCTGCAGTAATTATTTTGTTCTCGGCATCTACTTCAACATCAGATTCTTTGGGGAAATCATACTCAATGGTATAATCTCCTGCAAGATATCCGGAGTTAAGAAGTGCTTCTTCTGCTTCAGTAAGTTCATAGTTATCTGCAATAACAGAACCCGCCGAAACAACTTTATCTGCCGCAAATGCAGTTACAACAAGACCCGGAACGTTGGCAAAAGAAAGAACCAACGCAAGGAGCATTGCCAAACAACGCGACAGAATCGGGGTTTTGGTTTTCATCATATCTCCTCCTATAGTTATGTATGTAAAAACATACAGATTTCAAGCCGATTTTTACCTGATTTTGAATCCGCAAACTTGCTTTTTCCAAAAAAAGGCATAATACGGCTATAACTATTCGATAATATTCTATCACACTTCCATACAATATGCAAGTTTTTTTCAGTCAAAATGGTAATAAAATAGCACAAAAATACCCGGGATTTTCCCCGGGTATTTTTATCGAAAAATTTATTCTTCGTCGTCATCAAATTTTGGAACATAGCCGTTTTTAAGCCTTGCTTTATTCCACATAAACATGATTCCGCCAACGAAAATTATGACTGCAGCCATAACAATTCCAAGAATTCCCATTACCTGTCCAAGGTTCATTCCCCAGGAAGATTTTCTTCCCGTTATCTCGTACTGGATCGGCTCGGTATATTCAAGGTTGCCGTATTCAGCCATCATATTCTCCGGAACGATTGCTTCCTCCGCTGCACCGGGAAGGTTCATAGCAATATAATATTCCGTTTTGTCGCTTACAGAACCAAGATAAAAATGAGCATATCCTTCGCCGTCAACCACAACGCTCTGCAGACGTTCAAGTTCCTTTTTATCCTTCTGGAATAGGGTTGCATTCTGTCTTCCATAAGAAGGTCCAATGCGAATGAGCACTTCCGCATTGACTTCCGCCGGAGCAAGAAATTTGAGCACAAAGCAAGTGCTCACTCCAAGTTCTTCACAAAGTTCCGGTGTTCCCGGTTCAAGAACATAGGAAAGATTGTATTCTCCGGAAAGAGCCGCAACGTCAATATCCTTACCGTTCAGCTTCCATACGGAACCGTCCGCGGTCATAATGGTTACTGTTATGTCTTTTCCTGCAATGGTTTCGACAAAAGTGCTGTCGATAGAAGCTCCTTCCTCAAGGTAAAGATACATATCAACGTGGTTTTCGCTTCCGTCCTCATTGGTTCCGTACTCATTGAGCACATCTTTTGTTGAATCAACAGCTTCTGTCCAGCCGGAATCATTGTTTACAACAACATCCATCTCTGTAACAACATCCGTTACACTTCCGTCTAGATTAATTGTTGCATTACTGTTTGTTGAAACAGTTGAATTCTCGTCTTGTTCAACTGTTGTTGATTCCAAATGAACGCTTCCATCCGGATTTTCAACAAATATGTTTGTTCCGCTCACATTTCCAACCTCTCCGGAAGAAACACTTCCGTTTTCTTCAAAGGAAGGTGCACTTTCTTCAATTTTTTCCTGAAGTTCTTCCCGTTCAATGTTTTCTCCATTATAATAAACCGTATCAAGCATATTGCAGCCTTCAAAAGAATAATCGCTTATTTCAGTAATACTGTCCGGAAGTTTTACGGTACTCAGTTTTTCGCATCCATAAAAAGTATATTCCGGAAGTTCTGAAATGTTAGCATTTATCGTTGCAGAAACAAGGTTTTTACAATATGAAAAAACCGATGTTCCCATTTTGGTAACATTTGCGGGAACCGTTATCGTTGTAATGGTTTCGCATCTATAGAATGCTTTTGTACCAATGGAAAACAATGAATTGGGAAGCTTTATTGCTGTAATCGAATAGCAATCCGAAAAAGCTGATTTTCCGATAATCTCCACTGCCTTACCTATGTTCATTATCTGTATATTTTCACAGAAAGCAAAAGCACTCTCGCCTATTGTTTTTACCGAAGAGGGAATCGTTACCGAAGAAATGTTTTTACATTCATAAAAAGCAAGTCTGCCGATGGAAGTTAATCCTTCCGGAAGAACAATACGGACTATGTCCTCCCTTAAATCATACCAAGGCGCATAATTCTTATCGTTGTAACTGTACATTTCTCCCGAACCGGAAATTGTAAGGGTTCCTGCTGAAAAACTCCATGTAAGATTGCTTCCGCAGGTTCCTTCTTCGGCATAAACTATCGGGGCAGAAATAAAAATGATTATGACCGCAAAAAGCACCGCCAAAAGCCGCGGAAAATATTTATTTATTCTTTCAAGCATTGTTGGTGCCTCCTTACTATAAAAAATTTTTGCTGCAGGTCAGCCCTTTTTTAAGGGCTGACCTTTTTTAAATTAGGACTGGTTATTGATGATAATAAAATCATCATATGGTTGTTTCATTTTCTGTAAGAACCGTTTTAACTCCTTTATCGCTATATTCATCCATATATTGTCTATATTCACATTCTGTAATATTTGTATAACCTGTAGGCGGATCTCCTGTTGTATCGTTTCCACGCTCGAAATATATTCCGGTCTGCGTTATCTTTGTTTGGATTTCTACAGGAGCGAGTACATTGTATTCCAATATAGCCTCGACATTTGCGCCTTCTTCAATTTCTATAATTGCACCCGGAGCATATTCCACACCATTTATTCTCCAACCCGTTATTTTCCATTTAGTTGTATTAGTTGTTGTGGTCGTTATGGCTTCTTGTTCAAATTCATACAATGTGTATGCCTGATATTGGTTGTTACAACCACTCCTCCAAGTTTCATAATACGTTCCATTAGGTGTTTTTTTGGTTTCAGTAAAAACTCTTGGTGTGGTTGTCGAGGTGCTGTCATCCCATTCAAGATCAACCAAACTTGCGTTGGGAAGTGTAACGGTTTTTCCGTTCGTACTGAATATTACAAGGTTTTTGCTTCCTGGATAGGAATCCTCGCCAATAACAACGTTTGCATAAAGCGGGCTCTGTTTGTTTTCGATAGTTATGGTCTTGGAAATTTCTGCCTCAAAAGTATAATCTCCATAAGTTATGGTTATCATATTCTGAGTCATCGTTCCTGCCGGATAACATTTCGGATATGTTGCCACCGTATTTCCGGAAACTGTTCCGGATATTGCATTACCAACAGATGCGGTTGCGGTTGTGGCTCCTCCAAAATTGAATGTCGAATTGTTGGAATTTACATTCTGTGTTTCAAATACCATCGAAGCAGCTGTATATCCGGTTGCAATGTTTGAAAGCTTAAGCGTTACGGTAGGAGCGTAAGCATACGCTTTGTTTGTATCATAGCTACCGTTTTTAGCAGGAACCTGAATATATACAGAAGCACTTTCAAGATTAAATGTAGAGAATTTTGTTCCGGAATCTCCACCTATAAGTATAGTGTTGGCATTAGGTTCAGATGCGGTGTAAACACGATACGCTCCGCTGCCGTTAATATCGCTGTTTGTTGAACCAACATTGATAATCTCTACAGTGGGCTTGTTCGATTTTACAATAACATCGGAAAGTTCGATTCCCATTTCTTCCAGATCATCGTGTGTATAAACCACTTCTCCATCAACATTTTTAACCTTATATCTCAAACCGACTTCGTATTCACCGGCATATTTAAATCCTTCACCGCCGTTGATAACCTGCATCGTTCCGTTCGACAAACCTGTAAGTTCAATTTCGAACGAATAATTTATGCTGCTACTCGTAGTGTAGTGTCCGTAAGGTCCGGAATTTCCGACATATTCAAAAGTAAGATATCCATAATCAAGGAAATTCTGAGAGCCTACAGTTCCTCCCTCAACATCAACAAAGTTAACTTTAAACCATGCTTGATTGATGGTATATTCGGCAAATGCGTTTCCACCATTAATAGGAGTGTTTTCCGGAGAATCGGTCTGTCCCAAATCGATTCCGCCGAGATATACATCTTCATAAAGGACAGTAGAGTTTCCTTCAACATTGATTTCTATCGGATTATTTTCATCAAGCAAAGTTCCGTCGGTGTCATATACGTTCCAGACTTTTAGTTTGGTGAGTTTCCATGTTGCGGGCTGATAATTTCCTTCATTATCATCAGCCGGAATTGTAAATCTCCATTCCTTGCCCTCGCTGCCTGCCTGACCCGGAATTGTCGGCTGAGGATCTATCCATTGTCCGTTGGTCTCCCCGTCCTTGATTAAATAAGCTTTCATCAAGGCGGTATCCGAATCGGAAACAAACGCGCTCATATATACGCTTGAGCCGACATACTGATATCCTGGTGTTCCGGAACTTTGATATGCAGGAGGATTTGGCGACATGAGCGCAATTGTCGGGGCTTTTGTTGCTTTTGTAATAACACTTTTGCCAATAGTAACTCTGTTGAATTCCCATTTTCCGATACCTGCGCTTAATGTCTGGAGCGCACCTTTATAGTCGTCCACGTTCCAGATAAGGTCTGTGTCCATGTAATCCGAACCGGATGTTGCTGAGCTGTAATATAGTTTTGCGCCAGAAATACCTCTTATTTCATCGCCATTATTGTCCTTAATCTTTACGCCCAATTCGATAAGTTTCTGTTCCTCGGTCATTTCCTCCGGAACAAACAGGATAGAAGTTTCCTCATATGCCTCGATTTCAACCTTTATACCGAGATTGAGGTTTAAATAAAAACGTTTATCCAAGGCTTCATCATCGGCGGCAAGATCCTGAATTGCGTCATCTACGATAAGATATCTGAATTCATAATCTCCGGAGGATTGGAATATTGCTTTACCTTCCCAATAACCTTGCGAACTCAAAGCAAAGCTTATGGTTACCACCGAACCATCTTCCATGTTCTGGAACTGGCCTTTAACTGTACTCGGAATATTATGTTCTTCGTTTGTCGCAAACATTACTCGAACATTTGTATCAAAATGCTCATCTGCAGTAAGTACTGTTACTCTTTTTTCACTTCCGCTCAGTGCTTCGCAAGAAACAGACTGTACTGCAAAACCTTCAATCTCAATTTCCGGAGGATTTTCAAGAACATATTCCTTACCATCAATCGTTATCGTACGAAGTACATATTTTCCAGGGGTTTTGAAAGTATATGTGGCTCTCCATTTTCCGTCCGCTTCTTTTGTGAAAGTCATATCATCTTCTCGCGAACCCTGTGCAGAGTTGATTTTACGGAGGAAAAATGCCTTTACAATACTGTCACGCATTTCGATTGTGCTGTCAATAGAAACCGTAACTGTTGTTGTAAGATCTTCGGAAAGTGGGCTTACTTCTGCGGAAACTTTCAACGCAGAAACCTCAAGTTGTTCATTTTTGATAGGTTCAAGATTATGGCTGCTTCCAAACTGGATATTGAGCTGTCCCTGGATATCCGCAGCGGAAAGAACATCATCATTTTCAAGTTTTTCGCCGTTAAGATACACAATGGCCGTTATACGAGTTGGAGTATTCTGCTCAAGATGTGTAATGCCGCGAATTTCATTTCCTTCGGAATCCGTTCCCATCGGTTGCACCATAGGGTCTATTATAAGAGGAACAGTAACACGTCCGTTATCTTCATAAGCATTATCTGTATCCATATATGCTTTTACAAGCAATTTTCCATCCTCACCTACAAATGCGACTTCCATCGCTTTAAGCATCCCAAGGCTTCTCTCATGATCTTCAGGAGAATCTATATAATAAACATAGCAGCTTCCTGTACCTTGTGTTGTGGAAATCATATCTGCGCTTACAAGATTTTCGCTATCCCAAACACGGTTTTCGCCTTCGTATCCGATTATATCGCGTATAGTTACTATTACAGGTGTTGGTTCTCCATCGCTTTCATAAAGAGGGAAGATGGTATTATCATCCACTTTAAACCAAGCTCTTCCTTCTTCCTGATAAAGCATATATTCCATATTATCCCTTTTAAGGGAATAAAGGCTTAATTCTTTTCCATCAATCGTTATCTTTCTTTCTGTTTTTAACGGCAGTTCACCTGTTTTTAGGTTGAATACTTCTTTATCTACGGAGTTTTTCCAAATTAAAGCATCGTCCTCATATATTTGGTAGTCATTTGTCATTGTCATTTCAATATCGCCAACAACAACATCTTCCACCCTGCTTATCTTATAAACCGGTACAGTTTCACCTTTTGAGTTTTTTGTGGTAAGTTCAACTTCTCTTTCTTCTTCGCTTCGTTTAAGGCTTCCCTCAAGAATAAGGTAGCTGTTAGGTGCGTTTGTTCTTACCCACAGATCAACCGCAAGGCCAAAAGTATCTTCCGCTACAGCATCTGTTTTTGAACTCATATTTCCTGCAGCGTTATTAATATGTGATACGTCACTTTCAAAATAGTTGTTAGTCGCGTTTGTGGTAATATTGGCACTAGGAGATAAAAATAATATCGGTATCTTCGTGCTTATTTTTATTCTTGCCCCGGTTCTCTCCTCAATATTAAACAGGGCTCCTCCTTTAATTTTTACCGTCAAGCTCCCTCCTAAAACAGAGCCAATGTTATTCATTGCATTATCTGCAAACTGACTTACAGTCTGATCGTTGATTGTAGCTGTATTCATATCTACAAGTGTATTGATCAAAAAATCGATTTCCCCAAACGTAACACCATCGCTGGGACATTCATCGTATATTTTCTCTAACTTCGGATAATCTGTATTTTTAATTTTTTTGTAGTCGCTCAAAAACTTTATGAGATTGTTTATTTTAACTCCGTTGGTTCCGTTTTGTAAATTAGTTATATCGGAATTCGAAAGGTTAAATAACATATCTCCCGTATAAATTGCGTTATCTTTTACTCTGTCCTTAAGATAAATCTGAATATTAATGCACATTGCTATCGCTTCCGCTTCCTGCTCATATGCATCAATCAGCACATCATACATACCTTTAAGAGTATTAAGCTGCTGCTTGGTAACTTTTTTTGAACTTTGACCTAGATGTTCTTCAGCGTAACTTCCGACAAGCTTTGAAAGAGTATCAATATATCCTCCTGATTTTCCCCCGTCGTTAAGCGATAAATATGTATTTTGTGCCAAAGCATTCAAGCTGGATGCTTCGGAAAGCATTCGTCTATATTCTCTTGAAATGCTATCGCTCGTTATATCTTTATATGTAACTGAGGATATAGCTCTGACGCCAAATTCATTTGTTATCTTAAATATACCGTCATCTTCTTCGTCTTCCACATGCCATTTTGCATAACCAAAATCAGCGTTCAAACCGGTTATACGACCTTGGGAATCATATCCCGCTGCAACCAGCGGGTCTCTGTTAAGGTTACCAGTTCCAAGCTGTGCCGGTCTTAAAACAAGGTTATCAAGTCCGTAACTCGGGTCGCCAAGGTTGATAAGGTTACCCCAAGTGATGTTCGCCAATTTGACATCCTGCGTCGCCATAGAATCTCCGACTTGAGATTCTCCCGGAGCAATTGTTCCATCCCCTGTCGCCAGCGCAATCTCAAGGTTGCCGTTTGCGGCGATGTTGGTGCTTACCGCGGTAACTTCCGGTGCGCGGGAAATTGTAAGCCACGCAAAGGATGCAGAAGTGAGCATGATTACAGAAAGCGCAAGCAAAAGCGCCACCGCCGTCACCTTTTCTCTGATTCCCGGAAGAAGATTCTGATAAGCCTCTATCCTTTTCTGTGTTTCTGTCATTCTGGGGCACCTCCTAACTCTCCGACAAACTGTCGGAAGGGGTTGAATAATTTATAAAGAAAGGAATCTCTGTTTTCAAAAAAACTATATCCTTGAACTTCCAAATCAAATAAATTCTGTATGCTCCCGCCTGGGGGTTGTTTTCGCCGGTCCTGATGCAAAAACTCGGTGTTCCCGTTTCCTCATCGATCCGGTATTCCGTCGCGACCATATCTGTGTTGTCATAACCGGCCGTTCCGTTTTCCCGAAGGTTAAGTATCTGCACCGAACAGGAAAGTTCCGCATCCGCCCATTCCGTGGGGAAGAAGAACTCGGCTGTTTCGTTTCTGTCAAGAGTGCAGGTTTTCCAACCTTCGGAAATATTCCCCGCTCCGGAATCTTCGCTTCCGGCAATTCCTATTTCTTCTTCGCCGGAATACTGCGCTGTTCCAAAAGCTTTTTCAGCTCCGGTGCTCACCGTTACCGAACAAATCGAATTGTTCGTTCCGGATTCCCAGGGCTGCATTGCAACCGAAATATTTTCCTGTTCCAAAAGCGCCGTTTTGCTGAAATCGAAAAGCACCGAACCGTTAAGGTCTTCTTTTTCAATTCTTGCGGTGCTTTCGCCGCAGAACATATAAAAACTTTCGCCGTTATCAAGGCTGAATCTTGTCCCTTCCGGGAAGGGCTGGGGTTCCGGTTTGTTCTGGTCGAACAGGCCGAAAACCGCTTCTGTAACCTCATCTTTAAGAGTAACTTTTACCGGAAGCAGCGCGGAAGCATCAAAAATACTGATGCTCATGATTCCGTTTTCCAAATTATCCTGCTCTGCGGAATCTTCTTCCGCCGGTTCGGATGTTTCCGAAGCTTCCTGTTCTTCCGGAGAACTGAGCCCGAGGTTTTCTCCGCTTTCGGAAGAACCTTCCGGGTTTTCCGCTGTTTCCGTTTGCGGTGCTTCAACCGCCGGTATGAGCACGCGGAACGTTCCGGTGAGATCTCCCCAGGCAACGTTTACGTCAACATCAAGCTTTTCATGGGGCGTGCTGAACGCGGTATCCGTCGCTTTAAAGCTCAGTGTAACGGTTTTTGAATCGTTTGCCGGAACCTCAAGTCTTGCTTCCTGCTCGGGATCTTCCGAAACAACGTCCGAAGAAACTTCAACGTAGCTTCCGTGCTCATTCGTGATGCTCAAAATCTCTCCGGCAGAATCTCCAGAAGATTCGATAGTGAAAGTGATGCTCTTTTCTCTGCTTTCGGCGGAAAGTTCGCCGACGATTACGGTTTGCTGAGCATCGGTGTTTTTAACGAGGTAATCGCTCTGAAACGCAGTTTTTTCTCCCGGAACAAGAATCGTTCTGCAGGAAAAAGTTTCCGCATATCTCGCGTAACTTTCGGTTACCGAAACAAAGAGAAAAGCCGCGCATAAGATAACCGAAAGGAGAACACAGCAGACATTTATTCTTTTGTTTGCCATTGTTCATTCTCCTTTCGTAAATCATCATTCTGCTCTTTCAACAATAATTTCAGGCTCGAGCTTCAAGGCCTTCGCGTCGATTCCGGAAATATCGACTTCTATCGTAAGTTTTATATAAGAAAGTTCTCCGCCCCTAAGGTCCCAAAAAATTTCTTTTCCGTCATCAAGGAACGAATATACCCAACCGTCGCCGTTGGTATAAAAAAGGCTTGAACCTTTAAGTATCCTTTCGGCCGCGGCTGTTTTTTCAACGCTTTCGCCGTTTATTCCTTCCTGGGTAACCTTGATTTTTACCTCTGCAGGAAAAGGAACAGATTCATCCTTGTCGTTCTTTTCCGTTCCTGCGGTAAGCCCCAGATCGCTTATAAGGCGTATTTTTACTTTAAGATCCTCTTCCGGAAATTCCGCCCCTATACGGTTTTCATAGTCCGACGGAATTCCGTTCGAAACAGCAATTTCAAGAGTTGCTTTGTTTTCGTCAACGTTCCACAAAAGCTCCTCATCGGCATTAAGTGGTGAAAAAGTTTCAATGTTATCGGCAACCGAAACTCTTCCGAGATATATTTTTGCCGGTTCGCGCATTTCAAAAACAACTGTTCCCTCGCTGCTCGATTTATACCGTCCGAAGGCTGTTCCGACCGACGCAACAAGAATTCCGAAACAAAGGAGCAAAACCAGCACAGAAATCTGCAAAAGGGAGCTATTCTTTTTCTCTCTTTCCATAGGCTTTCTCCTTTGTTTTTTTATTCATTGGTTTATTCTTCGGAAGTTTTTACGTGAACAGATTTTTGTTCGCTGCCGAGTTCGGAACCTTCGGCGACCCAATTTTCTTTTACAGCAGTACTGAATGTTCCGCTTACAATATTGATTTTTACTTTTTCTTCGCTGTTATAAACCTGGATTGCATTCGATTTCTGGCTCGAAAGTTTCGAATTTTCTATTTCGATATAAATATCGTTGTTATAGTTGGTTTCAATATAAAGGGCGTCGCCGGTGTCGGAAAATCCGCTGTTGGACAATTTCGGGTCGCCTTTTTCACCGATACCGTTTATTACAGATCCGCCGAGAATACGGATTGAACCGCCTTTTATTGCAAGGCCTGTATATCCTTCAATGGTGCTGTTATAAATGGTAACGGAACTGTCGCCCTGCGGATTATATATACCCGCTCCTGTATTAGAATTAATTTTAGTGTCAACAACGGTAACTTTTATTCCGGCCGATGTTGCATTTCCGTTTGTATAAATACCTCTTTTAGAGTAAAATGTACAGCCTTCAATTATAATGCTGCTGTCCTGGGCGGAGGTTTCTCCGTTTCCATAGAACAGAACCCCATAGCTTACGCTGCTGTCAACTGTGGAATTGACCATGCGCACGGAAGAATCTTTTCCTCCCGCTGCCGCGATGTCGTCGCTCACATAAATTCCATAGGTGGAATTCTTTATAGTTACGGAACTGAGGTTAACTTCCGCACCTGCAGAGTTGATCGCCGCCTTTGTGCTTGCGCTTTTACCTTCAATTGTTCCGTTTGTCATAGTAACGGAACTTCCGCTTTTTGCATAAACTGCAAAATTATTCTTTTCGGTGCTGGTGGTGGAAATTGTGTGTCCGTTGAGATCCACAAGGATTTTTTTGCCTTCCGGAATTTCAAGAACGCCGCCAAGAGCTATATCGCTTTCAAGCTGTACCGAATCGATTCCGGAATCCACAGCCAAAGCCGCAATAAGTTCTGTTCCTCCGGATACTGCTTTTGCGGCAGTTTCCCTTTCCTGTGCGGTAACGCTTATTTCCGCAGGGAAACGGATTTTTGCTTTTTCCTCATCCGAAAGAGTGCTGTCTTTCTGCGCCGCCTGGTATGCAAGATTTCCAAGGCCTGTGTCGGTTTCTGTTTCTTTAACTATCTGCGCGTAATTACAGAGATATGCGTAAATTCCAACGCCGTTTTCATCAACTTTTACCGGATAATAAACTCCGGTTTCGGCAAAATCATTTTCACCGAAAATTTGCTGTGTATATCCGTCGCCTTCGGAAACAGTGTAACCGTCAGTTGCAAAAACGGAATTGAGGAACTCCGCCGGGGTTGTTTCTCCGTCAACGGTAAGAAGCTCAAAATCTTCGTCGAAAGTTGCTTTGTCAAGGTCATATTCAATGGGGCGAAGATATTCATTTGCGGTTACTACTAATTTTTCATTGACCTCTGTTCCCGTTCCGTAAACGTAGTATCCGAGAACGTCATAAACCCATTCCCATTTAAGTTCCGGAACGTTGCTGAAATCCTCGCTTATAACAAGGTCGCTTCCGCCGAAAAGAGTATAGACATAGCTTTCTCTTGCGTTTACATAAACTTTTTCGACCTGCTCGCCGTTGATAACCGCCGGGGAATCAACATAGAAGAAAATTCTTTTTCGGATATCTTCTGACATTCCGGTTTTTACGATTTTTACGTCAACGTCGATTATATCGGTTGTAACCTCTGCGGAAGCTCCCGCTTCCTCAAGAATTGCAGAAACTTCTTCCTCTTCTTCGTTTCCCGCCGGGGAATTGCGAAGAACTTTAAGATGAATAATTCCGTCGTCGCCGGGGCCGGCTTTTATCGGATTGGATTCGTCCTGGTCAACAACAACTTCGCCGCTGAAACCCCAGGGTTCGACCTCGAACATAAGTCCGCTGGTCTGGGCAATGTTGGTGTACCATGCGGAAGTCATTGCAAAAAGTATTACAACAGTGAGCACCATTGTAAGAAGAGCAAGCCCCGCCTGCATGTATATATTCTTCTGAACTTTCGCAATCTCTGCGTTTGCAGGGTTCGCGGAATTCATATTATTCGCTTTCTGTTTCTCCGGAACACTGCTCAGGTTCCGTATGAATTTCATCGGATTGATCTTCGCAAGATCTATCTTCTTCAGATCGAATTTCATCAGAATGAATCAGCTCCTCCATAAGTTCCGTTCGTATGCGCTCGTACATCTCGTTATATTCTTCCTCGGATATGCCTCCAAGAGGATCTTCCTCCTGTTTTACGGCGTTTTTCTGCCGCTCGAGTTCAAGCGCAATAAGCATATCCTGGCGGATGTTTCCAACGGTGTTCTTTAAAATCAAACCCGCAAGCAAAAGGCTTGGAAGGGCGATGAACCCAAGAAAACCGATTTCGCTTGTGAACAAGGACATTGCATCCGCAAACATACTTCCATCTCCCGTATGCCAAATAACTTTTCCCAAAAGGTTTGTTTCGTCAACGTAATAACTGTCCGCAACCGGGTTTGCGTCCCCCTTTGTTTCAAGAAGGATCCCTCCGGATTCCGGATTTATAACACCCACAACCCTGTGGGTAACAATCTTTCCCCAAATTTCGGATACCTGGGTGCGGAAACACACGATATCGCCTTTTTCTATGTTTTCGATATCCGTTTCCTTCGTAAGAAGAAGAGCACCCACCGGGATTTCCGGTTCCATGCTTCCGGTTACAACACGGAACATCATAAAACCGGCAATATTTGCGTATCCTTTGCTTAAAACCTGTATCGTTGCATACAGGCAAAGGGTAACCGCCAGAACGAGCAGCACCGTTACAAGGGCGCTGATTTTTCGCTGAAGGCGGACATCCCCGCTTTCTTTTATAATATTACTCATTTTTTTCAGATGCGCCGGCAAATTCGATATTCACCGCAAATCTTGCGGAAGCGGCGCTTGCCTCACAGTCAATATCCATTCCTTCAAGCCAGATAAACATTCTGATTCGCTGGGGCTTGTTCTGTTCCAGCTTTATAATATAAACGTCGTTCGTTGCTCCGGCAAGGTCGTTTTCAGCAAAACTCTTTTCGTCGCTAAGATTTGCGTTAAGTTTTATAAAATCGCCTTTTGAAATATAAGGGGCGATCTGTCCCTGGAGATACTGTCCGTAAAAATAGGACATGATCTCCGATTCCTCGATGTCATCGTTTCCGTAAATTGCAGTCTGGAACTTCTGTTCAATTGGGGAAGATTCTCCTTCGTTTCCGGAAATCCAGCTGCTTTTAAGCTGGGCGGTGATGCGGCTTTGTATATTATAAGGATGATCTTCGTCATACTTATAATCTGTAGCTTTATACTGTCCTTCAAATTCCGTTTTAAGCGGATGGAAATCCGCGTTCGGTTCATAAATCGTGAAAACGGAACTGTCATACACCGTTCCCGAATCCGGTTCGCTGTAAAGTCCCCGGAGAGCGGTGTATCTTTCGTTATACGCGTGGGTGTCTTTATATTTCAGCATTGTTTCGGTGTCCGCATGGTATTCGTTTGCAAGAAAACCGATTCTGATTGCGGCAGCCGCACTACCTTCCGGCTTTGCAAGGTTCCATGCTTCGCCGTTTTTTACCGGTTCAAGAAGATCGACCACAAAGCTTCCGCCGTTGGGGTTTTCGTCGCCGGTAGAAACGCGAAGGGTATAATCTCCGCTTGGGGAAACCACCCAAAAATCAAGATATATATAATTTCCTTTTTTAATGTTTTCGCTTCCCGAAGGAAGGTTTGCATACATAAGTTCGCTGTCAACAAGGGTGTCCGAAAGGAACCAATCGATTCCGTTGGAGGTCGAAACCGGAGTAAGTCCGCCGATTTCTTTAAGGTAATCATAATTTGTGTTTGCGCCGAAGTTCATCTTGTCCGAAAAATATCCAGGATAATGATAAACTTTTTCGCCCTCAACAACTTTTACGTCCGGAGCAACAAGAATGGTGTTTCCACCGCCGATTGCAACCTGTATTCCGCTCACCGCCGGATTTCCCGAAAGGACCATCCACGCATAGGACGACATTATCAGAACCGATACGGAAAGCATCAGCGCGACAGCCATTGCTATTAACTTGAAATAAATTTTCGTCATAGCTTTTACCTCTCACTCTGTTTCTTTCCGGATTTTTTCCGAAGAAGTTATCCTCTTGCGGCTCTTGCCGCAAGGCGGCGCTGTCTTTCAAGTTCCCTCTGTTCCTTTTCAAGGCGGATTCTTCTGTTTTCCGCTTCGCGGATTGCAATTCGTTTCGGAAGAGATTCGAGGAAAACGACGATTTCCTCTTTATAAGGTGCGGAAAGGATCTCGTCTTTTTCTGCCTGTTCCTTAAGCTGTTCTTTTTCGAGAACAATGCGTTCCCGCTCTTCTCTTGCGGCAATTTCCGCTTCGATCTTCTTCTGTTCCGCTTCTTCCATAAGTCTTGCGGTTTCTTCGAAAGCGGCTTTTTCCTTCATGCGGCGTTCCAGCGCGGAAACTCTTGCTTCTTTTCTCTGTTCAAGGGCGGAAGCAAAGCTTTCGATCTCTTTTCCGAAGATTTCGCATCTGCGGATATCTTCCGCTTCTCTCTGGGCCTGAATATTATGAAGACGTTCTTCCTCCGCTTCTTTTTCAAGGCGGATGCGTTCCGCCTCTTCTTCCTTGCGGCGTTTTTCTTCTTCAATTTTGCGCTGCGCTTCTTCAAACGCTCTGATTTCTTCAAGGCGACGGGCAACCGCGGCTTCTCTTGCTTCTTTGCGTTCTTCAAGAGTTTCCATAAAGCGGTCAAGCTCATCGCGGAAAATCTTGGTTCTGCGGCGGTCTTCCGCCTCGCGTTCCATTTTTTCTGCAAACAGACGCTGTTTTTCGGCTTCCTCTTCCTTGCGGATGCGTTCTTTTTCTTCTTCCTCCGCTTTTTTGCGGCGGGCTTCTTCCGCTTCTGCTTCAAGGCGAAGTCTTTCCTGTTCTTCAAGGCGGCGGCGTTCCTGTTCTTCAACAAGTCTGCGGCGTTCCGCTTCTTCCTCGAGCATAAGCTGTTCTTTCGTAAGTTCCTCTATAAGGACCTTGCGGATTTCAATATCCGGAAGATCATAATCTTCCGTAAGTTCTTCAATAATTTCTTTTATGAATTTGGGTTTAAGGGTGCGTTTTCTTCCCCTTGCCGGAGCAGGAATAACGCGGTCGCGCTCATCTTCAAGATATCCTTTAAGAATAAGGTAGTTGAAAAGAATATTGTGGTAAATATCCCTTTCCATAATTCCGTCGATTTCCGGGTTCTGTTCGACAACGCGGATTGTATAACCGATATCCTCATAACTTCTGAGGAATTCAAGAAGGGCAAGAACTCTTCGGTAATCCGGGTTCTTTTTAAGAACGTTCGTCTTGGTAAGCGCGCCCTTTACCCTCGGAAGTCTTTCCATCTGCTGGGCAAACTGGCTTCGCATAAGAACGCTGAGGATTCTGTAAATTTTCGAAATCCTGTCAAAAACATGGCCGTTTTTGTCGTCGGTTTCAATGGCGCTGTCCGTTTCCTTGATATGCATGAACATATCGACGCGTACAAGCTCCGTTGCGGTTTCCATGGTGGAATCTACCTTGAGCTTTGCGCCGAATTCATCGCTCATTGCGGAAAAAAGCGCATCGTGACGGATTTTTACAAACTGAAATGCGGTTTCAAGCGCCGTGAAAACAAGGCGGTTTTCATAAAGGCCGATTGTGTCCTCGCGGTATTTCTGCATAAGTTTGCTCGGGCGGACTTCGCCTGTTTCGAAATCGTATTTTTCAACAAGGCTTGCGTGCTGTGCAAGATGGCGAACAACGTCGGAACCCGCTTTTTTTGCGTTTGCAACGTTTACAATAAGTTCCTCTTCCCTGATGATGTTTCGGGGGCTTGAAATAATATTTTGGATTGCCGGAAGGGATTCTTCAATTGCATCGACCCAGTTGAGGTCAACCGTTTTTTCCATTTTTCTGTTCGAAAACTGAAAACGGTTTTCTGCTCTTGAAACAGCGTCCATGAAAAACTCGTAAAATTCCGTGCTTCCAAGAGCTCTTATGACACTTTTAGTGTATTTTTCGTAAAGAGGATCAATATAAGAATCCTTCTTTTTTGCTCCGGTTTTTCCGGAATTGTTTTTCGTGGATGCAGCCATAAGCGGCTCCTTTCATACAGAACAAAATCAGTTGTTTTTCTTCAGCTGTTCGATATATTCTTTACAGATCACCATAGTGTTTTTTCCGAAAACCTTGTCGAGATAGTTGCTGAACTTTGTAAGTTCATCTTTCATAAATCCAAGGCTTAAGGATTCAAACTTACGGAGAACTTTTTTTGCAACGATAAAGTCGATTGCCTGGGTTTCGGTTCCGCCGCAGGCTATGAAGCAAGGAACGAAGTCGCCGATTTGTTTCATAATACGGTTACCGAAAGCAAGACGGAAATTCTTGATGAGATAGGAGTTTACAAGTTCAAGTTTATCTATAATTTCCTGCGAAACGGGATATTCGTCCTTTGCTTTATCGAAAAGATCGTTAAGACGGTCCGTGGAAATATAAATAGGATCGGTCATTTCGCAATCGAAGGGGTCGGCTCTGCTGTCAAGGTCTATCGGGATAGCACGGTCGTAAACTTTATCCGCAACGGCGAAGGTGGAGTCGTCGTTGTTGATGGTTCCGACGATCCAGACGTTGTTGCTGATCTGTACTTTTCCGTTTTCGATAAGGCAGGGGTCGTTGTCCCATACGGCGGTTACGATATCAACTTTCCATTCTTCCTGAAGAGGCATTTCAAGGATTGAAAGCATTTCCGCAAAATAATACTCAACACGGGCGATGTTCATCTCGTCCAGAATTACCATATGAGGATCGCGGAAATAGTTGCATTCGTAAATCGCCTGGAGAAATTCCGTTTCGGCATATCGTTTTGTAAATTCGTTGAAATAGCCGTAAAGCTCGGTTCTTTCACGCCAGGAAGGCTGGACGGAAACAACGGTTGTATCTTTCTGAACAAATTTACCGAAAGCATAGGGCAAAGAAGTTTTACCGGTACCGGAAATACCCTGGAGAATGATGATTCTCGAAGTTCCCATCGAGGCAATGAAGAAACGCATCATGTCGATATCATAATAGAGTTTCAACTGGGAAGCGGCAAAGTTCCGGAACCTTTCGCAAAGCTGTTCAAGGGTTATTTCATCGTCATATTCCGGCTTTACGTACTCGGTTTTGTAATAGTTATCAACACAGGTAAGACGGAAGAAACGGCTGTCCGAAGGATCGACGCACGGAGATTCCAGGGTGTTTCTGTTGGAAGGAACAAGGGCGTTTTCTTCTTCCGTTTCTTCTTCCTTGTTTTCCTCTTCCGGTTCCGGAAATTCGGGATCGCCCATCTTGAGGGAAAGGATCTTGTCCTTTTCATAGTTGGAACGCAAAAGTTCCCTTTGAAGGGTTCTTACCTGGGCGGCCATTTTTTCATATTCTTTTCGGGAAATTCCCCCATGGAAAACTTTTGTAATAAATTTTCCGACAAAATAGATGATAATTCCGCAAAGAGCAATTATCATAATGTTCGCAATAAGAAGCATTACCCAGTCGGTGGTGCTGAAAGTTGCGCTGTGCTCTTTGATTATATTCA
The DNA here is from genome assembly GCA_017435745.1 of Oscillospiraceae bacterium. Classification (GTDB taxonomy): domain Bacteria; phylum Bacillota; class Clostridia; order Oscillospirales; family Ruminococcaceae; genus UMGS1668. The sequence goes on along the minus strand of JAFSEN010000080.1, from coordinate 14,745 downwards.
TCCTCATAGGGAAATTGAACAGATAGTTCAGGAAGTTGAAGATAGAACTTATGACTTCAACAAAAGCCTGAAAAACCCGGCCGATATCCTCTGTAAAATAATTAAAGAAATTATTCATCAATTCTCACCTGTTTTTTCCCGGAGAAAAATCAGACTTCTGCAGTTTCCTCCGTTTTGTCGGCTGCTTCTTCGGCAGCTTCTTCAATTTCTTCTGCTGCGATTTCTTCTGCTGCAATTTCTTCAGCAGGTTCCTCGGTTTCGGGAGCAGGAACTTCTTCCTTTGCAGGTTCGGCGGGCTGTGCTGCCTGCTGCGCTGCCATGGAAGCCATAATTTCCGCTCTCAGACGCTCGCGGATCTCTTCTTCCATTTTTGCTCTTGCAGCTGCCTGCGCTTCGGACTGACGTTTCTGTTCCTGGTCAATAAGGTCTTCTGTGCGTCCGCGTTCCTGTTCAAATTTAATGCGGTTCTTGACGTTCTGATATTCAAAGAGAACTCTGAAGAACTGAACAAGGTGGAACAGGAAGAAAAGGAATACCGGGATTACGATTACAATAAGGAATCCGGTGCTGGTCTGGAGATAGTCAAAAACTTTACCAACTCCGGGCACGCGGAAAGAATATTTACCAACGATTTCCGATTCATGTACCGTAAGAGGGTCGGCAGAGGTGTTGTTATCACCCTTGGTGGAGAAGATAAGATAGCCGCCGCCGTCATAGATTTCGTGGATTCTATGGGTGTTGAGCACTCTTTCGCCGTTGATAACGGTCCAATAGGTGATGATGTCGTCTTTTCTGAGGTCGGAAGTTTCTTTAATACCGGTGTCAAAAATAAGGTCACCGGGAAGAAGAGTCGGGTACATAGATTCGGTCTGAATGGAGAAAATCCTTACGCCGAAAATATTGGGTACGCCATTGCCGGAAGTTGAAACATAGGAAGCATAGGTACATACTGCCGCAAGCGCGATGGCTACCACAAGAACAATATTTACCACGGTGTTAAGAATTCGCTTACCTTTGCTTTCCTCTTCCGCAACAATGATTTCTTCCTCTGCCTCTGATGGAATGGGTGCTGCGGCAAGCTCCTTTTCTTTTTTCATTTTGGATTTCTCCCTTCTTTTCTTTACAATTTATATAAAAGCAAAACCCACGCGTCCGGTTTCGCTAATATTACTCGATTTTTACAAGGCCGGAATTGCCTTCGCCTTTTCCGGCAAACTGGATGCTCGCTTCGATCATGGCTTCGCTGTTCATGTTGACACAGTCCATATCCTGTCCTTCAAGCCAGACATACAGTTCAATTTTTACGATTTCTCCGGTTTTAATGGAGAAAAGTTTCGGCGGGTCGATAACCGTTCCCTCTGCGTCAACAAAATCGCCGAGGGTGTGGATAACAACTCCGTGCTCAATCGGGTCGGATTCTTCCCAAAAGCTTTTGCTCTGAAGAATAATCTTTTCCGGGTCGATAAGGTCTTCCGTTCCGTCCATGCTCGGGGTTCTGAAATATCCTTCCGCACCGTTTACATGAGCATCGCAGTTGGGTTCATAGATCATAAAGAACGGTTCGTTTTCTTCGTCCGGAACAAACTGGCCTTCTTCGTTCTGTTTAAGGTTCGTTATTCTGAAACCGAAGCGGATCGCGCCTTCTGCGCCAAGGCCGCCGTTGTCGTGGCCCATTCCGACCCATTCTTCAAGTTCAAGACCTCCGCCGCCTTCGGAACTTTCGCTTTCCGGCGAACTTTCGGAACTTACTTCCGAAAGGGAAAGGCTTCCGTCGCCGGAGGAAGTTTCGGAAGAACTTTCACCGGAGGAAGAGCTTTCTTCGGAAGAAGAACCTTCGGAAGATTCCCCGCTGCTTTCGTCCTTCGGTTTCGGGTATCCCGGATTCCAGACCGGAACGCCCCTTACGTATGTACCGGAACCGTCGATTCCTTCGTTTACTTCAACCGCGGGCGAAAGAGAAATATCTGCGTTCTGTCCGCAGCGGACGTAAAAGGTTGCCTTTACGTAATAACCTTCAAAATTCTGTTTGTTGGCGTTCCTTTCGTCGGAAAGATTGTGCCAGTCCCGGTAGGCAAGAAGCCTTCCGTCTGCGCCATAGGCAGCGGCAACAAAACATTGCTGTTCTTCGGACCAGGTTACCGGCCTTAGCACCGGCTTGTCCTTTTCTTCATCAAGGGGGTCCGTTACGTTTATGATATCCCAGAAATCAAGCTGGAGATCCCAGTTTTCCATATCCGCCGAAAGCTCAAGTCCCGGTTGGGTGGTTATGTAAACGTTCATATCGCTTACTCTTGGGCTTCGGGAAAGGGTGAACCAGGTATATGAAACACCGACGAAAAGGGAAAGCAGGATCAGGAGCATATAAATATAAATTATTGTGCGTCTTCTTTGTTTTTTCGCTTTTTCAGAAGCGGCTGCTTTTGCTTTCAACGGTTTCTCCTTTCCTTATATATTTATACTATATATAATAATAAGTTTGGGTTGCGGGCTCCTCTTTGTGTTTTCTTTTGGAAGGCGGAAGAATCCCTCCACCGCTTCGCGGTCCCCCTCCCTTTAGGCAAGGGAGGCTTTTTTTCAAAAAACACAAGGAGCAACCCCCGACCCTTTTGTTTTTCCGCGGTCCCCGCCCCGGAAAAACCGGGGCAGGGACCTTTTCTTTGCGTTCGGAAAAAACTATGTATCGGGGTTAAATTTTAAAGGGTTGCGATTAAGGTGTAGTAGTGGTTTTTACTACGTAATATGTGCCACTACCGAAGTTTTCAGAAGTTACACCACTTGCTTCGGTATAAGTATAACCATCTTTTACATAATATGTCGCATTTTCATCAAAAGAATCTGCCGGGGTACCATTGGTGTCAGTATACAAAGTATCCTTAAGATCAGCAAAAGTATCAGCTGTTACTTCTTTCTCAACATATTTATCGCTTCTGGTGTAATAAGTGGTTCCTTCAGTATAAGAGGTTGCTTGTTCATACTGGGTTTGGGTCTGGCTGCCGCCTGCGGTGTTCGGAGTATGGAGCTGAGAATAATCCATAGGAACAAGGGTTGCGGAGGAAGCAAACTGAAGGTTGAGTTTGCCGCTCATAGAAGTTGCTGCCTGTGCTGCAACGTCTTCATTTCCAACAAGGTTACCGTCGAGATATACAAGAACGGAAAGCTGATGTGCCTGGTTCTGGTTAAGATCCATAAGAACATTGCTTTCTTCAGGATCCGGAGTGAATCCACCTTTGCCATTAATAGAACCGAGAATGATGTTTGCTTTATATCCGTCTGCTCCCAAAAGACCAGCCATATCATCTGCGTTTTGAGGAACATCAAGTTTTGCTGCTTTAACGACAGTATTGCCGCCTTCAGTAGTAGTGGTGAAGAATACGATACGGATTGCATCCATAAGGTCTCTAAGCTGTGTAAGAGTAAGACCGCCTGCAGTGATGTTGAAGGTCATATTGGAACCGTGGCCCATGGTAGCATCGTTAGCGTTATCGCTGTAGATACGGTCTATAGCTTCCTGCTGAAGAAGAAGGTTAGAGTCAGCAGCATTGGTACGGAATGCAAGGTCGATGATATAGCCGTACATATCGGTGATAGGCATATCAGTGGTGTTACCGGAAGCAGGCGCACCAAAACCGGTTACAACAGTAGAAATATTTGCAAGATATTTAGCGGTGGTCTTGGTTTCCATACGTGCAGGAGTGTTTTTGAGTGTTAAACCGCCGTAAGATACCTCTGCAATAAGAACCTGAGCGGTATAGTCGCCGCAATGGTCAGCAATATCTGCATAAACGCCGCCGCCGGTTGCCATGGTAACTTTAAGACCGCCGGAAGCAACGGAGTTTACGAGGTTGCTCATGTTATCACCGGTCATAATGTCTTTAGCCGCAATACCGTTAACAAGCATCGCATCATATTTTGCAAGTTTTTCAAGAGGGATAGACAACTGCGCCCAAGTAATGCTTTCGCCTTCAAGAGCTTCGAGTTCGCCTTTTGCAGTATTAACAGCATTTTTGGTTGCTTCGAGTTTTCCGATTGCAGTTGAAAGACTATCGACAGTAACTCCGCTAGGAAGAGAATCAAGAACGCTTTGTGCTGTTGCGTTTTCTACTTCCATAGCCTCTTCAACCTGAACGTATGCCTGATCAGCAGTAGCACCTTCACCTGCGGCAGCAGAAGCAGCAGCAGCAAGAATATAGTTCATATAAGCCCTGTCGATATACTCAAGAGCACCGGTTTTACTTTCAGTACCAAGAAGGTCATTTACGATAGTAAGAAGCGCGCTTATATCAGCTTGAGTAAAAGTAGGATTATCGCTTGTAGCTTTTTTGATAACGATGTTTGCAAGATCGGAACCGTTATTGTTAAGAGACTGGGAAGCAGTGCTCTTTGCGCTTGCGGTTGCGGTATTAGCAGCAGAAACAGCATTGCGGTATGCAAGCTGACGGGGAGTCATTCCGGATGCGGTACCGATGCCGCGAACACCCATATCGCTATTGGGATAGAAGTCGCCCTTTGTTGCATTAAAATAACCGGTGGAGGTGTTTGCTGCAAGCTGCGCAACACGGCCGTCGGAACCATACTGAGGAGTCTTCAGGAAAGTTGCTCCGATACCCTCAACTTCAGCATCTGCACTCTCACCAGTATAGTTGATTGCAGCGGGATAAAGGGTGATGCCATCAAGGCCATAAATTGAACTTTCGCTGAGGTCAACAAGGTTACCCCAGGTTACGTTCTTTGCTTCAATTGCAAGGTTGCTGTCACCAACGGCAGTAGTGATGGAAGAAGTCAGTCCATCTTTAGGGAGAAGTGCAATTTCGAGGTTACCGTTAGCTCCGACAGCGGTCTGGATACCGGTTACCTCAGGTGCGGTTGAGAGTGTGAACCATGCATAGGTGGAGGATACCATCATGATGGAGGACACCAGCAGCATAGCGATTGCGGCCATCAATTTGGTTTTGATGTCCTGTTTACGCTTAGCTTGTGCTTTACTAATCATAGTTTTTTTCCATTCCTTTCGAAATATTTTTTTGCGTGTTTCTGTTCCCGCCGGAACTATGTGAACCACGTTATGGCGGATTGCATACCTTTTCGCCCATCACGCGGAGAGCACAACAAATCTGTGCTTTTTATTTTGTCATTCTGAACGAAGTGAAGAATCCGTTCCTCTTTCTGCTCCTATTACAAAATCATACAGTTCTTTCCAATCCGGATTCATACTTTCGACAAGATCATTTTTCTTTGCCCTTTTCCAACCTTTAATTTGTTTTTCGCGGGAAATTGCCGATTTTACATCATCAATTACCTCGTAATAAACAAGTTTATGAATTCCATACTTTGAACAGAAGCTGTTTTTGTTCAAATCGTTCTTATGTTCATACACTCTGCGTACAAGGTCATTCGTAACGCCTGTGTATATCGCAACATTTGTTTTATTTGACAGAATATAAATGTAATAGCTCATATTTGATAACGGATTGCCACGGGCTTCGCCCTCGCAATGACATCTTTTTTGTCATTCTGAACGAAGTGAAGAATCCGTTCCTTTGATTACGGATTGCCACGGGCTTCGCCCTCGCAATGACATCTTTTTTGTCATTCTGAACGAAGTGAAGAATCCGTTCCTTTGATTAAAGATTGTCGCGGCTTCGCCCTCGCAATGACAGTTTTAATTTCCCTCGCCGGATTCATCGCTTGAGGAATCTTCGGAACCTTCGCCGCCTTCCTCACCCTCTTCGCCTTCTTCGCCTTCTTCCTCGTCAATAACTTCGTCGGCAAACTTGATGACAAAGTTCATTCCGATGGAACCGCCGATCAGGGCGTTTGTGCATTCCGGGTCGTCGCCTTCAAGCCAGATTACAATGGTGTATTTGTGGATTCCGTTGGGGTTTTCCGGGTCGAAGGGAACTTCTGGGTTGAAAGATTCCATATTGAACGGGGTAACGCCCATCATAAGGCCTTCCGCCACGATTGTGTCGGAAACGAAATTCTGGGGTTTAACCCTCCAATAATTGTAATATTCGCCTTCCTGGATTATTTCGTACTGGTTTTCCGGTTCCCTTGCAAAAGGCATCATCGGGGCTTCGATATATCCCATATCCGTAACTGTCTGTTCCGGAATGGTTTCCATTTCCCCGTCTTCGCCGAGTTTTGCATAGAACATCATTTTGTTGTCTTCAAAAACCATTACCCAGATTGCATCGGAAAGATGGCGCGTTGTGGTTTCGCCGGTTTCGGCGTTTTCAACGGTGTGTTCCGTTTCCTGGGTGATGTTGAGTGACCAATGATAATCTATCGGGTCCTCGGTGCTGCTTTCATAGCGGCAATAGAAGGTGTAGGCATAGAACGAATTGTCCGGATAGCGTCCGTCAACTGTATGAACATTCTGGGGAATATCGCGGATCGAAGTGCAGGGAACGCCTTCCGCCGGAACGGAAATAAGCTGGCTTGCGGTTTCTTCAAAGGTATAATCTTCGCTGAGAACGAAACCGGAATTGAAAAGCTCATCCGAAAGGTTGATCGTAAAACGGTCAACTTCCTGTTCCTCAATTTCGGTGACGATTCGCTCGACTATCCTATCGATAAATTCCTGGATGTATTCGGTTATGTATTGGGTCACATACTGGATCACCGGGACCGAAACGGTTACCGCTGTTGTAAGAAGCAAGGTTGTAGTAAGAACCTTTAAAACCGTGTTGTCCCTGATGAGCCAGAGAAAGAAAGGCCAGAAAAGTTTGTTCCTGTCGAAGAACAGGCCCATATTTGTGGCCGTGATTTCAAAATCGATTCTGCGCTTAAGGCCCTGTTCCTTCATTTCCTTGCGGAGGAGTTTTCGGCCTTTTTTGATTGCGGAAACCTGCTGTCTTGTAAGAACTTCGCCGGCGCGTTTTCTTCTGAATATCGGTCGCAGCTGGGGGCTTCCGTCCGGGTCGTTAGCCGCGATAAGATAAGCTTCCAGCTTTTCCGGTTCGCGCTGCGGTTTGAATTTTCCGAGATCCATCGGCTTACCTCTCCCTTACAAGGGAATCTCTTATAAGTTCATCCTCGCTTACCATAATTCCGGAAATGGTTCCGCTCATGCAATCTGCTCCGCAGGCTTCGAGCCAGCTTACGGTATCGTGGCTGTCGGCTTCGCCGCCGATTATCACGAAGTTTTCTTCTTTAAGAGAAGCTATTGCGTCCGCGGTTTCTGTGCGCATATAAAGTTCCGGGTCGATGCGGATATAATTGAATCCCATGCTCTTAAGTTTTTCGGAAGGAAGCTTTTCTGCGTGTTTTTTCGGGTCATATCCGTCGAGCACAAGCTGGATTCCGTTTCTGAGATAGCGTTCAGCAAGAGTAAGGGTGTTTTTCGGGCCGTTTGCAAGCATTTCCGCCGGAACGGTGAGAAGGAGTTTTTCCTTCGAAATGGGCTGGTCCTTGAAAAGCTGGCTGAAGTTCTGGAGCTGGGTTCCAAGCTGGTAAAAGCTCGGCATCATTCTGAGAAGCACCCATTTAAGGTTGAGCTTGCAGTTTTCAATTCTGAGCACCGCATCGGCAGCCTCATAGAGGAAATATTTCGAGATATCCTCGACCATCTTTTTTCTGACGAGCATATCTTCAACTTCATCCGCGGTTTCGGTTTCGCCGGGACGTCCGAGAACTCCGCCGAACCAGGGAATCGCTTCGTATGCAACTACGGTTCCTGCGGTATCGCTTATCATCGGGCGATATTTAAGACCCATTGGGCGGTCTTTTTTCTTTTCAACCAGCGGAATTGTTTTCGGAAGAGCTTCGGTATAGTGAATATATTTATTATAAATCGCTCTGCATTTGGAACGGGAGGAAGTAAGAACTTCCACAAGCGCCGGGTTCCAAGCGGTTCCGGATTGGTCGATAAGGATCTGCATCGCTTCTGCGAAAGGATCTTCGGATTTTGTTCCGGAAGCAAGTCTGTCAAGCTCCTTTGCAATACCGACTATCTGCGCGATGGGACTTATTGCTTTTCCGGTTTTTCCTTCCGGATAACCCGCTCCGTCCCAGCGTTCCATATGCTGTTCGCAGCTTTCACGGATCATAAGCCAGGGAATGTTTTTGGTGGGCTGTTCGGAAAAATCGCCTTTGCTCTTTCCGCCTTTTGTTCCCTTTTCCTGAAGAACAGCGGCAAGAACGCGTCCGTGGGAAGTATATTTTTTATAAACAGCTTTTTCTTCTTCGGTAAAGCTTTCGTTCCAAATCTGATATTCCGGAGGAACAAGAGCTTTTCCAAGCTGGTGATACATGCCGCATTTATAAGCAAGGTCGGCATATTTTCCTTTCATCCTTTCGGAATTTTCTTTGGAATCTTTTCCGAAATTCATTTCGCAGGCCTGAACAAAAAGCGCCTGGGTATATGCCGCAACTCTTACGGACTGCTGTCTTACAACCGGGGCAAGGCCATGGAAGGCTTCTTCCCATGTTTCATATTCTGTTCTTTTCCAGCTCATCTCATCCATAATACTCTTCTCCTCAAGATGTCATTCTGTCCGGATTTTTTTACTTAAAAAACTTACATATCCTCGTCGTCAATGTCGTCGATATCATCAATATCGTCGATATCGATATCCATGTCGTCGTCGATATCATATTGAACAAGAGGAATTGTGTCGTCGGTGTTGCGTTTCTTTTGCAAAATAAAAACCACAAAACCGACCATTGCAATATTGAGCACAAAGCTTATGATGAAAAGAACGGGCCATGCTTTGTGTCCTGCAATGTTGCAGAAATCATCGGAAGGGGGAACCTGGACTTCAACTTCCTTGATAACGATTTCCGGTTCTTTTTCTTCACCGACGGAAATTTCTTTTGCTTCCTCGATAAGAGAATAAAGTTCGTTAGTAAGGTTATTTACTTCGGTCTGGTCGCCGCTGATAAGTGCTTTTCTTGCGCGCTCCGCAGCCTCATCGATTTTTTTCCAGGTATCTATGTATCCTGAATTTTCTTCCGTCATCGAATAAACAACGCCGAGCGCTTTTTCAAGACCGGAATAATCCATTTTAACAAGACCGTCGATTGCAGCTTCAAGTTCCTTTTCTGCGTTATCGATAATGCTCTGTTCTTTCGCTTCATCGATTATTATAAGAGCTTTTATTACGGAATCTTTGAGAACGGACCAGCTTTCTTTGGTGTAGTCATATTCGTTAAGTCCGTTGGCAATAGCTACCTGATATTCAAGACCGGTAAAATCAAGAGGCACGGTAAGCTTTTCTGCAATTTCGGCATTCTGCTCCGGAACTTCCTCAAGACTTGCGGCGCTGCTCGGGTTGCGTATTCCTTCCATCGGTTCGGCAAACGCTTCAACACCCATTGTTACAGCTATTGCCGCCGCAAGGAAAAATGCGGAGATTTTTTTCAATATGTTCATGGTTCTGCTCATGGAAATATTGCCCTCCAAGTTATTTTTTCGTTCCATTTCTCAACTACAGTTGAATTTTGGCAAATGGACATAATTTGCCCATTTATAGATATTAATATATTAGCCTATTACATATTAAATGTCAACAACCCTCCCCCTTTCTTTTCCTGCATTTTTACACAATAAACCGCTATTTTATGCCGTTTTTTCCATACTTCCGCAATTTGTTCTTGAAAAATTTTCCAAAAATCCAATTTTGCGTTTTAAGATGAATTTACCGTCTTTTTTCCGTATTTCTGTAATTTTTTCCATTTTAAGGATATAAAAAACGTCGATTTTCCATCACAAAACTTACACAATCCGTTTTTTGCAGCCTGCCGAAGATTTTTATCCGTAGAAAACTCTTTTAAAACACAAATTTTCCCGGATTTTTCTGAAGAGGCCAAAAAAACGCTTTTTTCCGGAACAAAAATTTTCCGTTTTTGTTCAATTTTTGTACCGCTTCTGTAGCACTTGTTTAAGCCGATATGATATGATATAATACGAAAAAAAACAGAAAATAAACGGTCTTTTTTTGAGGTAAAAATGCAAAGCAAACTTTGGACAAAGGATTTTACTACAATAACGCTCGGAAGTGTTGTTTCCATGATGGGCAACTCCATCGCCGGATTTGCCATGAGCCTTTTTGTGCTGGACTATATGGAATCGACCTTCTATTACGCGGTCTATATTTTTCTCTACACTCTTCCGCAGATTGCGGCGCCGGTTATTTCCGGCCCGCTGATGGACCGTTTTTCCCGAAGAAGAACGATTTATACTTTGGATTTCTGTTCCGCCGCGCTTTATATTGCTCTTGCGTTTCTGATTTTTTCCGACTCTTTCAGCTTCGCATTTTTTGCCGCGGCAACCCTTATTATCGGAACGATAAACAGCGTTTACATGGTCGCTTTCGAAAGCTTTTATCCTATGCTGATAACCGAAGGAAATTATTCGAAAGCATATTCCATTTCCGGAACGCTCCAGACAATGACCTTTTTTATGATGCCCCTTGCAACTCTTGCATACAACGCTTTCGGCATTGCTCCCCTTCTTGGGGCAAACTCCGTTTTTTTCCTCATTGCCGCAATTTGCGAAACAAAGATTTCCGACGTTGAAGCTTCCGCCGGAAATCTTCGGGCAGAACATTACAGCACCAAAACATATTTCAGCGATATGCGCGAAGGGGTTCGTTATCTTCTTTCCGAAAAAGGTCTTTTTGCCGTTACACTTTATTTTATGGTAATAAGTTTCGTGGGCGGTGCTTCCCAGGTAATCACTCTTCCCTGGTTCAAGGGAACTTTTGAAAACGGCGAATATACCTTTATGCTGGTTTCAATCTTCAGCGTAATCGGAAGAAGCCTTGGGGGAATTGTTCATTATCTTACAAAACTTCCGGCGGAAAAGAAATTTAAAATCGCGCTTTTCGTATATGTCAGCATCGCTCTTGTTGAGGCTTTCTATCTTTACACCCCGCTTATCACAATGATGATCGGAAGCTTCATGATCGGAATTCTTGGCGTAACTTCTTACAACATCCGCGTTTCCGCAACCCAATCCTACGTTCCGGACAGCATAAAAGGGCGCTTCAACGGCGCGTTCTTTATGCTCAACACCGTCGGAACTCTTTCCGGCGAACTTCTTTCCGGAATCCTTTCCGAATTCATTCCGATGCGCGCCACCCTTATGATATTCATGCTGTTCTCCGCTGTTTCCGCGCTTGTTATAATCGGCGGAAACAAAAAACATATTGCGCCGATATATAACAGAAACGTCTGATTCAAAAAAAAACAAATATTGTGATACATTGTAATTATAACTTGTACCCTAAGGTTCAAGTCAATAGCTTTTCTGTGATTCTTTTGAAAGTTATCAAGGAGAATACCCAATGAAAAAATATGACGACACTTTATTTAAAATCGGCGATGTAATAAAGATTATGGGCATCACCCGTAAGACGCTTATTGTCTATGAGGACATGGGCCTTTTAACCCCTGCTGTCAAAGACAACAAAAGCGGTTACCGCTATTATTCAGCGGACAATATGACACAGATTCGCGCAATCCGTTCTTTGCAATCATTGGGTCTTACTCTAAAAGAGGTGCAGTCTTATTATTATGACACAGAAAATATCGACATTCACTTACAGCGTCTGATGGAGCTGCGTGCTTCTTTGGATAAAAATATCCAGATGCTGCAAGTTCGGGCAGCAAAACCCGGGGATCTTACTGTGCATAAAGTAACTCTGCCGCAGCTTGTCTGCTATTGCCGCCGCTATGACTGTAATGATGTAGCCGAAGCATCCAATAATTTAAGGGATACCTATATTGACGTCGCTCGCACCGGAAAAATGTATATGCCCGGTCGAATGTTTACAATGCGTATGTCGCCTTCACCCGATAAACTGGATTTGATGTGCTGTATTCCCGTAACCGATGATTTTGAAGGTCCGGAGCGAATAGAGTTCCCCGAAACACCTGCTCTGTGTATTTATTATCGCGGACCGTATGAAGAATCCGGCATTGCCATTCGCGCATTGATGCAATATGTGAAGGAGAACAATATCGAGGTCGCCGGTCCCTTCCGTTCTGTTTATATGGAAGGTCCGCCCAACCGCGGCAAGAAAAAGGAAGATTACATTACGCAGATCGCCGTGCCAATTAAAATATAATACGGCTATTCATATCAAGTATAAATATTTTTTCTGCAATGCAACAAAAACCTCCCGAAAAAGACACTATATAAGTGGAAACTTTTTTCGGGAGGTTTTATTATGAGAAAATTTATTTCTGCGTTTTTGATGCTGCTTATTGTTCTTTTGCTGTGCTCCTGCGGGAACGTTCCGGAGAAAGAAATCGTATCTCCGGAATCTTCCGAAAGCGAAACGGAAGCGGAATCTCCGGCCGCCGGACAGCCGGAAGAAACCGAACCGGAAATTTTTACAGTAAGTCTTGTTACCGATTCAAACGCTCTTCCCTCGGGAATAGAGCCTTCCGATGAGTTTGAAACTTTTAAAGTCATAACCGCCGAGGAAGCCAAAATGACCGGCGAAACTTACGAAATTTGGGAAAAATACATCGCGCCGATCGAATCCGGAATGCCCCTTGCTCTTGATTTTGATGAGAACAACGCCCCAAGCGGAAACATTGCAATTTACACCTATATTTTTTACCAGTGCGAAAATCTTGATAATAAATATTACGGAATTGAAAAAAGCGGTTTTGATATGTCCGAAAACTATTTTGTTGACGGAAGAAAAACCGAAGAAAGCATCAGCCGCTGGTTCCCTTGGGATCCGGAGGATTACCGCAAATATTTTGAATATATTCCGGAAACGGACCAATACAAAATTCCCGGCTGCGGCGGAGGTTACACCTATTCCTGCGTAAGAGATTACCGTTTTGACGGCGATATCCTTACGATAGATTTTTCGATTTATGACGGCTTGGGCGAAGGCGAATATCTCGAAGTTTTTTCAAACCACACCATGAAAATTAAAATTGAGGAAAAAGGCTGGAAATATCTTTCCAACAAAAAAACTTACGAAAAAAGCCTTTATTCTCCCCGTTGGCACAACAGCGATTTTTCCGCATTTTCCCATTTCACCACCCCGAAAATGTCTTCGGAAAGTTCTTTCAATTACGTAATCTTCAATAAAAATCAATATTACAGCGTCGATATCGGTAATCCTTTCGGCCACAAAATGTATTTCGGAGAAAAGCCCTATTGCTTCTTCTTTACAGCTTCCGGGCTTTATTTTTACCGTTTTGAAACGAATGAATTTATCCGGATTTCCGAAGTTCCTTCGGAATATAACAAAACCCACTATATACGGAACGCTTGGGTAGATTCCGACGGATATATAATCATTTCCTACAACGCCGTTATAAGCGATCTTTCAAAAGCTGCTGTTGAAATTGCCGTTTTGGACAGCGAAACATACGAAATAATAAATTACATAAACACCGGCCTTCCTGCCGATTATTTTGAAGAAATTCCTTTCGAAATTCAGCACGAAATTCTTGAAGAAAAATTTGTGGAAATATACGATACCGAAACGGAGCAATTAAAAAAGATAAAATATCTTGAATAAATAAAAAAGGAACCGTCTGCGGCGGTTCCTTTTTTTAAAACAATTCATCAAGAAGAATATAATATCGTATTTTATCAAAATCCGGTTTTAATCCAAGAGCATCAAATAACATAGAATCAGCATATCCGCCGTAAGATTTTCCGCAATAAGTTCCATCAAAATTATGTCGAAGACTTCTGAAACAAAGCGCAATATCCTGATATCTGTCCGCAACACCCGTTCTGCCCACATCAACAAAACCGGAAAATTTGTCATCGGCAATAAAAATATTCGGAAGGCAGAAATCTCCATGAGAAAGAACAAAATCTTCTTCCGGGCGGTTATCACAAAGCCATTTAAGAAGCTCCTCAGGGCTCCTGTATCCGTTTTTGCCAAATGTTTCCGGTTCCGCGTCATCAACATCGACAAAGCCGTGCTCAACCCGATATTCAGCCTCACAGAGTACCGTGCTCAAATCATTTTTAACGGGGCAATCGGAAATATCGATTTCCCAAAGCATTTTCAAAGCATCTGAAAGTACAGAAACCAAAAATTCCGGTCTTGACATATATTCCTCTTCGCAGGACATTTTTCCCGGAATTTTAGTCATTAATGTATAATCTAAACCGTTTTCCAGAACATCACAGAGAATTTTCGGCACAGAGATCTTATTTTTAAGCCAACCCATCATTTCGTGCTCATTTTTTAAGGATTTCTTCTCCGGCTGAATTTTGAGCACCATATCATCAAAAATGAGCACTGATGAATCTGACATCCCGGTTTCATCAATATAATAGTTTTTTCCCGCAATAAATTCATCAATTTCTTTTGGAAAACGAAAATCTTTCATAAAATCACCTATATAACAAAAAAACCGCTTATAAAAAGCGGTTTTTATGGCAGGGGCAGAAGGACTCGAACCCTCAACAACGGTTTTGGAGACCGGCATGTTACCATTACACTATGCCCCTATTGAACTAAAAAAATGGTGGGCCTTTAGGGACTCGAACCCCAAGCCGACCGGTTATGAGCCGGTTGCTCTGACCAATTGAGCTAAAGGCCCATTTTTTTGAAATTATCCGGGTGCTCTAAAAAGAACACCCGGATCTGGCTCCCCCTGTCGGGCTCGAACCAACGGCATCATGATTAACAGTCATGCGCTCTACCTACTGAGCTAAGGAGGAATAAGAAAAACAGCACAGTAATACTGTGCTGTGTCGGCATCGACCTATTTTTCCGGGAGGCTGCCCTCCAAGTATCTTCGGCACGAACG